>NZ_JBFUEA010000004.1:0-423662 GCF_056404435.1 Mucilaginibacter sp. P2_D11 | reverse complement strand
AAAAGTGGACCTCAACCAAGGCATAGTCAGTGTGTGCACCAGGCCTGGGCAACTCTTTTACAGTTACTATCAAGGAATGATCAATAATAATATTGAACACCTTTCTATATTGAACCGGATAAAAAACGTTTTGCTAAAGATTGTATTCAAACTTATTCATTCGGACACCCTGTTTAACCAGGAAATCTTCATGAAAAACAAAGTCTCATGGCAAAAACATTTGCATATGTCATAGTAATCAGGATGACGTTTTTTTTATAAATGTCTGTTGTTAACACCAAAAAGGCCCCTTTCGGGGCCTTTCTTATTTCAGTATCTCTATTTGCTTAAAGTTCTTGCTGAACTTAAACTCGTAGGTTTTGTCGGCGTTTACCGATACTTCTTTTATCTCTTTGCCATCGGCTATTATTTTCGATGGCTTAAAGGGCAGGCCGTTTATTTTGATGTGGTAGCCATCGTAACGTGGCGTGTATAAACCCTCCATGCTTTGTTTGATGCTGAACGATTTTGCCGTGCCTTTTACGATGAACTTCTTCTCCAGGTAAATATCCTGCTCGTAGGCAAATGTTTCGCCGTAATCTTCAAAATAGAAGGAGTTCACTTCGTAATCGCTATAGTAGATATTCAGCTTCACCTCTTCTATTGGCTTTTCGTTAGTGTACTGCATTACGGGGTACTCCGGTATTACCGAGCCTGCTTTTACAAAGATGGGTATGGTATCCAATGGCGTGGCTACCATTATCTCCTGGCCACCGTCTACGGTTTCCAGGCTCCAGAAATGGTACCATTTGCCTTTTGGCAGGTAAACGGTACGGCTTTGCTGACCAGGTTCTAACACCGGGCATATCAATATCTTATCGCCGTAGGTAAACTCATCCTGCCTGAAGTGGTTTGCCAGGGTTTCCTGCTCGTGCATTACTATCGGCCTTAATATAGGGAAGCCGTAACGGTGATGCTCCCAAAAAGTGGAGTACAGGTACGGTATCAACCGGTAACGCAGTTCGATGAATTTACGGTTGATGCTGGTGAATGGCTCGCCAAAACTCCATGGCTCACGCTCTTTGGTATCGCCGGCCGAGTGCGCACGCATAAATGGCGAGAAAGTGCCCAACTGTATCCAGCGGGTAAATAATTCGCCATCGGGCTCGCCGCTAAAACCGCCTATATCCGTTCCGCAGAACGAGATGCCCGATACGGATAAACGCTGCAATTGCACGTTGCCTATTTTAAGGTGTTCCCAGGAGGCTACGTTGTCGCCCGTCCATACAGATGAGTAACGCTGCACGCCGGCATAACCCGCGCGGGTTATGGTGAAGGGGCGCTTATTCTTCATTTGCTTGCGCAGACCTTCGTATGTCGCGCGCACCATTTGCATGCCGTACACGTTGTGTGCCTTACGGTGGCTGCCGCGGAAACCATCGTACTGATGGCGCACGTCATCGGGAAAGGTACCTGCGCCAAATACGGCAGGTTCGTTCATATCGTTCCAAACGCCGGCCACGCCAAGGTCAACCAGGTCGTCAAACAAATCGCCCCACCAGGTACGTACCTCGGGGTTTGTAAAATCGGGGAACTGGCAACGGCCCGGCCACACGTGGCCCTCCATAAAGTAATCGTCGCTACGGCGGCAGAAATAACGTTTCTCTTTGCCCTCTTTAAACACCGAATAGTTATCATCAACGCGGATGCCGGGATCAATGATCACCACGGTTTTAAAGCCGTTAGCATTCAGGTCCTCAATCATCTTGCGCGGATTTGGGAAATATTTAGGGTTCCAGGTAAAGCAACGGTAGCCATCCATGTAATCGATATCGAGATAGATACCATCGCAGGGAATTTTATTCTGGCGGAAGCCGTTAGCAATAAACCTTACCTTATTTTCGGGGTAGTAGCTCCAGCGGCATTGGTGGTAGCCCAGCGCCCAAAGCGGGGGCATGGGGTGCGTACCGGTTAAAATGTGGTAATTTTTCACCACATCCATCATGTGCGGGCCGTGGATGTAATAGTATTGCAGTTCGCCGCCATCGGCCCAAAAGCTGGTTTTGGTTGCATCCTCGCAGCCAAAATCGAAATGCGCCTTAAAAGTATTATCGAAGAAGATACCGTGGGCAATGCCTTCGCTTACGCTGATATAGAAAGGGATAGAGCGGTATAGTGGGTCCTGGTTCCAGCCGTAAGAGTAGGCATCGGTGTTCCAGTTTTTTAAACGTTTGCCGCGCAAGTTAAACTCGGTAGCCTTATCGCCCAGGCCGAAGAAGCTTTCTTCGGGCGCACAGGTTTTGGTACAGAATACATAGTAGCCTCCAAATTTAATGTTCTCTTCCCAGTGCATGGGCGCAGCATCGCTACTGGTAATGATGCCATTGCTATCAGAGAAAGAAATCAAGAAATCCTCCTTGCGAATGTGGCAATTTACTGCGGTGGTAGATACCTTGAATTCCAGTTCGGTCTCCGTTAGGTTAAATGGCACCGCTTTGGTAGGCAACTCGGGCACTGCGTAGCTAAATTCATCCAAAAAAACAGTGTGCGGGGCTAAACGTATGCGGATGATATCCTTAGTTACGATGGTAACTTCTACACTGGCATCGCCATCGGTAAAGAATATTTTATTGCCTTTCTGCTCGGCGCGATTGGGTATGCCAAGGTATTTTTTTACGATGGGCTTAATGCCATCGGCAGGGTTGTTAAGGTGATGGAATTCCTCATCATCCACAATCATATTCTCCTCTGCAACGAGTAATCTGGCCGTCAGTAATTCGGGGTTGGGGTCAGGTATATTTTTTTTCATAAAAAATCAACATTCAATTTACTTTGTTAATTATTACTTAACAGAGCGTACAAAACACATCAGCAACTGATACTTATCAGCTAATAAACGATTTATTAGCGAATATTATGGCCATTATCGGGCCAAAATATGATTTTGGGAATAAGAATTTAGAAAATTAACAACAATCCGCCTACAGATTTTATATTAATTTCCACTCCTGCTGCAATATCAGGCGTATTAAACACCGTTTTGGTTAGCAAATCTGTAAAATTGGTTTCGCCGCTTAAGTTAAAACGACTAAGCAAATCTTCGGGTAGCTTAAGGGCGATGCTTCTTTCGGCACGGTTAAAATTCACAGCCACCAGAACGCGTTGTGTTTGAGTATAGCGCAGGTAAAAATACATTCTGGTATCAAAGCCGGGCTGCCCCTCGTTGGCTATCATCAGTTCATAAAACTCGCCGTTGCGGAGGGCTTCATTGTCTTTTACGGTGTTGAGCAAGTCGCTGTAAAATTTCCTCAATTGCTGCTGTTGTGGGGATAAACCTCCCCCATCAAACTTACCGCTATTCGCCCATTTTTGATGTTCGGGCACGCCCCAATAATCGAATATGGTGCTGCGGCCATCATCGCCGCTAAAGCCTTGTGCGCCATCGGCAGGTTCGCCTACCTCTTGCCCGCTATATATCATCACCGGGCCGGTTGCCAAAGTGGCGCTCACAATCATACCTGGCACGGCATCCCAGGCATCACCCGCAAAAAAGCGACTGGCAATTCGTTGTTCGTCGTGGTTTTCCATAAAGCGTAGCATATGCTCGTCTATGCCCCGGCTGTGGGTGTTCCACACCGCGTTGATATCCCAGGTGCTGCTCCATGGGTCGTTACAGGTCAATTTCCGGATAGCATCGTACAGGCCCACCTTATCATACAGGTAATCGAACCCGCCGTTGTGGATATAATTGTAGTATTGATTTTTATCGTAAGCTTCGCCAATGAATATCAGTTCGGGATGTACGGCTTTCAGTTTGGGTATCAGCCATGCCCAAAACTCTACCGGCACCATCTCTATCATATCGCAGCGGAAGCCGTCAACCCCCATCTCTGCCCAATAGGTAAGGATGTGGTGCATTTTATACCATAGCGGCGGCACATGGCCAAAATAGGTTTTATGGCCATCGAGGTAGTAAACCCCATAGTTAAGCTTAACCGTCTCAAACCAATCGTTAATGGAAGGTGCCGCGTTAAAAACATCGTTGCCCGTGGCTTTGGCAGGGTACTCATCAAAATGCCCGTCCTTTAACGGCGATATCAACTCGTCGCCACCCGGGTTATAACCCGCAGGCACCCTGAAATGTTGGCCGGGGATGTAGTAAAAATCATTTTCGGAGGTAAAATCTTTGGAGGTATCGTCGTCCTCGCCAAAATCGCGCACGGCTTTGGGGCGCATATCTGATGCGTAGGTGCGCGCCACATGGTTAGGCACGAAATCGACGATTACTTTTAGTCCGTTAACGTGCGTGCGGATAACCAAATCCTGGAATTCGTTGATTCGATTGGGCACATCTACCGCCAGGTCCGGCGCTATATCGTAATAATCTTTGATAGCATATGGCGACCCGGCGCGGCCCTTCACCACATCAGGGTCGTCGGGCTTGATGCCGTGGGCAGAATAATCTGTCATGGTGGCGTGCTCAATTACGCCTGTGTACCACACGTGGCTAAAACCCATCTTGCCTATTTCTGCGAGGGCCTTGTTGGTAATATCATTCAGCTTACCGCAGCCGTTCTCTTCTATCGATCCATAGAATTTATTGGTGGTGTTGGCGTTACCGAACAGACGTGGAAGCAGTTGGTAGATGATGAGTTTATGATTGGGAATGGATGATTGCATGCCTGAATGTTATTGCGCGAAAATAAACATTAAGGCGATAATTCAGGGATTGCAGTAATTTCATTGCTTTTGCCGGATACTTCTTGCTGACAAAGGACCGGTTTATTTCGGTCAGAGTGCAAACATCCCGGGGGCGGGGGACGCTAATGCGTCAGCTCTGCTTTTATGTGTGATAAAGCCCGGAATACGATCTATATAATAGGAAATTCAATCCTGAAATTTGTTCCCACATGTTCACGGCTTTCTACCGTTATACTTCCTCCTAAAATTTCAACCTGGGATTTAACCATAAATAAACCCATGCCTTTGCCGGGAAAACCCGAATGGAAACGCTGGTATAAACCAAAAATATTTGTTTTGTTCTTCTCCTGGTTAAAGCCCATGCCATTATCCGCAAAAGAGAGCACAACCATATTATTTACTAATAGGCTTTTAATTTCAATCCTGCCTATAATATCTTTCCTTCGATACTTTAGGCTATTGGAAATAAGGTTATAAAAAATACTATATAGGTAAGCTTTTATCGTAAACAGTTCGCCTATTGCTGAAAAATCATAAGCAATGTTATATTCATAGGTTAGTAATAAATCGTGGATATTCATTTTTATATCGTCCGCCAAATCAGAAAAACAAACCGTTTCTTTGGACTGATTGCCTGATTTTATCTCCAAAATATGGTTCAGATCTTTGATAATATCATCTAAATTAATAGCGGATTGATGAACTGCCCTATTGTATATAATCCTGTCTTCGCAGGGCAGTTCGGGGTCCTCCAGGGCACCCGCAGCGCCAATAATGTTAGCCACCGGGGCCCTCAAATTATGAGAAATGATATAACCAAACTGTTCCAGTTCTGCATTTCGCCGCGACATTTCACCAATTATCGCCTCCCGTTCTGCCATAGCTAATTTTCGCCTGGTAATATCCCAGTTAACGCCGATCATCCTGATGGGGACACCCATATCATTCCATTCAACTGTACCCGTCGCCCTTATCGTATGAACACCACTGTTACCATCCACTATCCTGAATTCGGTATCGTATTTTTTTTCTCCCCTGAGCGCCGATTGTATTTCCTCGTTTATTTGATCTTTGTCTTCCGGATGGAGCCGTGAAGTCCAGGCCTCATAAACTGAATCAAATCCGCTGTCATCAATATGGTATATTTGAAACATACCTTCGTCCCAATGAAGCTTATTGTTGACGACATCCCAATCCCAAATACCCAGGGCCGCGCTTTTAGTAGCCAGTTGCAGCCGGTAATTCAGACTTTTAAGTTCCTCATTTACTTTAACCCGCTCAGCGGTTTGTATGCGTATCAGGCGGAATTTTTCAATCACATTGACCACCGCAGAGGGTAGGCGCGATAACCGGTCTTTAATGATATAATCATTTGCCCCCTCTTTCATGATCTTTACCGCGAATTCATCCGTCATGGTAGCTGTGATCAATATAAACGGGATCCCCACCCCCGAAGATTCAACCATTTTTAAGGCCTCATGAGAATTAAAGTTAGGGAGCGAATGGTCAGACAGGACTATATCAGCCGGATAGTTACCGAGTGCCTGCCGAAAGCTTTCTTTATCGCGCACCAACAATATTTCATGATCAATCAGCCCTTTAATAAGCTCTCTTTTGATTAGCTCTGCATCCAGCGGAGAATCTTCCAATAGCAATATCTTAATCTGAGATTTCATGTAATATTAGCATTAACTAAGTGGTGGATGATTATGCGATAACCAGTATATGCCCAAGTCGGCAACTATTTTCTGAAAGCTTTCAAAATCGACTGGTTTAACAATATAGCTGTTAGCTCCCAGCGAATAAGCACGCTCTACATCCGGATTTTCTTTTGAAGAGGTAAGCACCACCACAGGGATCTTTTGGGTCAGTTGGTCGCTGGTTATTTTCTCCAGCACCTCCAGCCCGCTTACCTTCGGCATTTTCAGGTCCAGTAAAATAACCCGGGGCCTGTTGTTTACATTTCTGCCGGTGTAAATTCCTTTACCGAAAAGAAAGTCGAGCGCTACCGCACCATTTTTTAAATGAATGATCTTTGCATGGGTGTTGTTTTTGCGCAGCGCGCGAATGGTTAATTCGGCATCATGTAAACTGTCTTCTATAAGCAGGATGTCAACTTGTTCGTTTTCCATTTAGTTTATTGTTTGGGGGCTGTTTGTGGTAAACTGAAATTAAAAGTGGCGCCTTTATCAATTTCAGCCGTCGCCCATATTTTTCCGCCGTGCTTTTTAATAATCCGGTGCACCAGCGCCAATCCTACGCCTGTTCCTTCAAATTCTTCCGTATCATGCAGCCGTTGAAACACGCCGAATAATTTATGTGCGTATTGCATATCGAAACCAACGCCATTGTCTGTAATTGAATAAATAATCTCCGCATCGTGCTGAATGCAGCTGACCTCTATAACAGGCTTAGGCGAGTGAACAGAATATTTAATGGCATTGGATAATAAGTTTAGCCATACCTGGCTAATGAGCGAGTGGTCTGCAAGCACCGGTGAGAGTTGATGGATTTCAATGGTTGCCTTATGAGTTGTCAGTACCGTTAATTCATCTACAGCGTTCTTTACCACCAGGTTCATGTCAACATTTGTTTTAAACACACCGTTTCGGCCGAGCCTCGAAAAAGTAAGCAGGTCATCAATGAGCACACCCATTTTTTTGGCGCTATCCTGTACAATTGAAAGCAGCCGCTTGCCTTCATCGTCAAAAATATTTTGGTATTCTTCCTGGAGAATAATGGCATATCCGTTTACGATCCGCAAAGGAGCACGGAGATCATGGGATACGGAATAAGAAAATGCCTCCAGTTCCTGGTTGGCTGCTTCCAGTTCCTCCGTTCTTTCAATTACTTTTTGTTCCAGGGCTTCATTTAATTTCCGGATATCTTCCTCATTCAGCTTTCGGATATTGTCTTCCGCGATTTTTAAATCCCGGTTGGCATTACTCAACTCAGCCGCACGCTTTTCTTTTTCTGCGTTCTGGAACACCAACTCGGCATTAGCGATGATCAACTCCGCCGCACGCTTTTCTTTTTCTGCGTTCTGGAATACCAGTTCGGCATTAGCGATGATCAACTCAGCCGCGCGCTTTTCTTTTTCTGCGTTCTGGAACACCAGCTCGGCATTAGCGATGATCAGCTCAGCCGCACGCTTTTCTTTTTCCTGGTTTTGAAAAGACAGCTCTCTATTGGCAATGATGAGCTCCGCTGCCCGATTTTCTTTCTCCTCGTTTTGGAAATCGAGTTCAATATTAGCTATAATGAGTTCGGCTGCCCTTTTTTCTTTCTCTATATTTTGAAAGGCCAGTTCGTTGTTAGCCAATATAAGTTCAGCTGCGCTTAATTGCTCGGGGGAATTTGCCGGTGCCTTTGAATTAATTTGATCTTTATTCATGGACTGATTAAGCAACTTTATAAAAAATAATTATGCTTTTTAAAGTATGAATGCCGATTGCATAAAAGGCGGCAAGTTAAAAGGTTAGGCTAAAAAAAAGGAACCGGTTAAGTGAACCTGATTTCCTAAGAAGTGTTGGAAGGTACGCTTATTAATCATATTAACAGGCACTTATTTAATAGTAGTTTATTAATTGCGAAAAGCGCAATCATCACCGTCATTAAAGAAAAATAGCAAAACTATTAACCAGTTTTGCTATTTATTTCGCAGGTAATGTGTTTGTTATTTAGTGCCGACGAATGCCTCTTGCTGCGCATTTATTGAAACATCTTCCCCATTCAATAAAACAACAAGTGCCTTTTCCGATAAATTCTTCACCCTAACCCCATCATGGGCTATCCGGATATTCAACAAACTCCCCCGGAAGCCAATCTGGAAGGATAAGGCTTTCCATTCGCCGGGCAACAGTGGATTGAACGACAGCATCCCATCTTTCACCCGCATGCCGCCGAAACCTTCCACTACAGCCATCCACGTACCGGCCATCGAGGTGATGTGGCAGCCGTCATCGGTATCATCGTTATAATCGTCTATATCCAACCTTGAGGTGCGGAGGTAAAACTGGTAGGCGCGCTCCACATCGCCCAGCTTAGCGGCTAATATGGCGTGTACGCAGGGCGATAGCGACGACTCGTGCACCGTCCTCGGTTCGTAAAAATCATAATTGCGGCGGATGGTATCGATATCGTAATCCTCCTCAAAAAAATAAAGCCCCTGCAGCACATCTGCCTGCTTAATGTAGATAGAGCGGAGTATCCTGTCCCAGCTCCATTTTTTCACCAATGGCAATTCTGATTTCGGCAAATCTTTTACCAGGATTTGTTCTTTATCCAGGTAACCGTCCTGCTGTAAATAGATACCCAGTTTCTCGTCATGCGCGAAATACATTTTGGCGATGATATCTGCGAAGCGACTTGTTTCGGTTGCCTCATCAAAGTTTATTTTAGCGGCAAGGGCATCGTATTTTACATTATCAGCTTGTTTTACTTTGCCAATAACTTCCAATGTGTACTTCATGCACCAAACCGCAATGGTGCTGGTGTACCAGTTGTTGTTTACGTTGTTCTCGTACTCATTCGGGCCGGTTACGCCCAACATCACATACAGCCCCTTATCTTCCGAAAAAGTAATCCTTTGCGACCAGAAACGCGAAATGGCTATCAAAACCTCCAGTCCGTAATCAGCCAGGTAGGCTTCATCGCCGGTGTAGCGCACGTAATTGTAAATGGCAAAGGCAATAGCGCCGTTGCGGTGTATCTCCTCGAAGGTTATCTCCCACTCGTTGTGGCATTCGGTGCCATCCATGGTTACCATGGGGTAAAGGGCCGCGCCGTTTTTAAAGCCAAGCAGTTTGGCGTTCTCGATAGCTTTGCCCAACTGCTTGTAGCGGTAAAGCAGCAGGTTACGGGCAACTTTTTGCTCGGCAGTAGCCAAATAAAAGGGCACGCAATAAGCTTCGGTATCCCAATAGGTGCTGCCGCCGTACTTTTCGCCGGTGAAGCCTTTGGGGCCGATGTTCAATCGGTCGTCCTCCCCGGTGTAGGTTTGGTTAAGCTGGAATATATTGAAACGAATGCCCTGCTGTGCTTTGGCATCGCCTTCTATAATGATATCGTTATGCTTCCACTTTTCGGCCCAGGCAGCGGCTTGCTCGGCCAGCATGGTATCGAAGCCCTTGGCAGCAATCTGTTCCAGTTTTTCTTTCAACTTATCCACCAATTGCTCCGCAGGGTAATTTTGCGATGAAACGTTGGCGGCGTATTTGTATATCACCACCTCGGCGCCATCCTCTACCTGTAGCCTGTATTCGGCGCCAACGTATTTATCCTTTAAAACGGCCTCGGCAGGTGTATCAATTTGTACGCCATCTACAAATATCACGCATTTCATACCGGTGGCTACTTCAAAACCGGTTTTTTTAGTCCGCATTTGCACATAGCCGCCATCATCCCAGGCACCTTTGCTTACCTCGTCCCAAAACTTTTCGTCGTAATTCGAGTCCTGGTTTTTTACATCTCCGTCTATAAATGGCGTTACACCACAAATCATGTGTGCGTCGCTCAAATCACAAGGCGCAAACTTATAACGGATCGCTCCGGTTTCATCATCCACTATGCTGCAAAAGCGTGTAACTTCGGCTCTAACGGCTGTACCATCGAGCGATACATGAAAGTTCCTTTTTAAATAACCCTCCTGCATATTCAGTTCACGTCTGAAGCTGTCTACTTCATTTTTCGCCAGGTCGAGCGTAATTCCGCGCACCCTTATATCTATCCCAATCCAGTTGGCTGCGTTCAAAACTTTGGCAAAATATTCCGGATAGCCGTTCTTCCACCAGCCTACGCGGGTTTTATCGGGGTAGTACACGCCGGCTACGTAGTTGCCCTGTAAGGTTTCGCCGCTGTAGGCTTCCTCAAAGTTAGCGCGCTGACCCATACGCCCATTGCCGAGGCTGAATACGCTCTCGGCCACTTTATTATAGTGCGGATCGAACCCTTCTTCGATAATCTTCCACTCGTCAACTTTAAAATAATCCTTCATAAACAGCGTCTTTCGTTAGCTGCGCTAAAATAATATAAACATTTATTTACCTTGCATCACCTGCTATGAAAAATACCGTATTAATTATTGGCGCCGGAGCCGCCGGGCTGATGGCTGCTCATGCTTTGGCCAAAGCGGGCAAAAAACCAATCGTACTCGAGGCCCGCAACCGTATTGGCGGGCGCATCCACACCCTTAGCGATGAATCGTTTTTTAACCATACCGAACTCGGTGCCGAGTTTATCCACGGCGATTTGCCTGTAACCCTCAACCTGCTCCAGGAAGCCAACATCCCCTACCTCCCGGCCAGCGCCGAAATGATGCGTTACGAAAACGGCAATTTCGACGGCAATACGGGTATTATTGAAGATTGGGATCTGCTGATTGATAAACTAAACCAACTGCAAACGGATACCAGCATCAACGACTTTTTACTGCGGGAGTTCCCCGGCGATAAGTATAACGAACTACGCAGCAGCGTATGGAATTTCGTTAGCGGCTACGATACGGCCGACCCGCAAAAGGCCAGCGCCTTTGCCCTACGCAACGAATGGGAGCACGACGAGATGGATGCGCAGCACCGTATAGATGGCGGCTATTGCCGGCTTATGAATTATTTAGCAACCAGCTGCAGGGCCAATGGCGGCGAGATTTTCCTGAACGCTGTGGTAAAGGACATCCATTGGGAAGCAGGTAAGGTGACAACCATTACTACCGATGGAGACGAATACCAAGCCGCGCAATTACTAGTTGCCATGCCACTCGGCGTACTGAAAGCCGGCACCGGCGAGTTGGGCGCTATCAGTTTTTTACCCGCAATACCCGCACACAGCAAGGCCATACAGCAGATGGGATTCGGAGCGGTTATCAAGATATTATTCGAGTTTACGGATCCGTTTTGGCTGGATAGCCGCAGCGAAGATATCGCCGGCAAGAGTATCAAGGAAATGGGCTACCTGTTTTCTGACGAGGAAATACCCACCTGGTGGACACAGATGCCCGAGCAATCGCACGTGCTCACAGGCTGGATAGGCGGCCCCGCAGCAGCCGAAAAAGCAAAGCTATCAGATGAGCTAATCAGCCAGCAGGGGCTGCAATCCCTGGCTAATATTTTTAAGCATGATGTGGCCGAACTGAAAGGCATGCTGGATGCCCTCCGCATTATGAATTGGACCACCGACCCATTCACCCGTGGTTCTTACGGCTACGATACCGTGGGAGCCCCCGAAGCCCGCAAGATATTGTGCACGCCTCTGGATGATACCATTTATTTCTGTGGCGAGTATTTGTACGATGGTACGGCTATGGGTACTGTTGAAGCGGCGTTAAGCAGCGGGGCGGATGCGGCGAAAAAGATTGCGGGCAAATAACTATATTTATCCATCTCTTAAACCCTATGCATAATTTAAAACCTACAACATGTTCGTTACTACTGTTGGCTTTAGCAATAGGCAGTTGTAATGGACAACAAAAAAAGGGCGTGGTATATTACGAAGCGCACAACGGAGGTGGCTTGGGAACATCGAAGATCTTAATACCCGAAGCCGATTCTGCAACTTTCAGAAAATTGAATGCAAAAGATTATGCTGTTGATAAGAACCATGTTTTTTGGAAAGCTGGTGTGTTAGAAGATGCCGACCCAAAGACGTTTATCAACCTCAATAATTGGTATGGTAAGGATAAACACTTTGCTTATTATCTGTCACAAAAAATTGATGGCGCGGACGGAAAAACGTTTGAGGTTTTCGGCAATGGTCCTTACTCTCACGATGCCAAAGATTGCTTTTTTGAAATCGATAAACTCGATGTACCTAATGTAAAAGAGTTTAAAGTATTTCCACCAAATAGAGAACTAATGTATTGGGCTATGGATGAAAGCAATTTATATATCCTGGCAAATAAATATCCTATTGCCGATTGTAAAAGCTTTGAGTTTTTAACCGGAGGATATGAACGCGATAACATTAATATATATTGGGATGGAGAGTTGGTTAAAGGAGCTGACCGTGCCACGTTCAAAGTCACGGGGTTCGCCCGCGCTGAAGATAAGAACTTCAAATACGTCAGGCACAAAAAGCAAAAGTAAACAGCGGGTCGACGTGGCGAAAAAAATAATCAATAAATAACATGATGAACCCTGAACCTCTCACCATTATTAACCTTGCCGCGGAGATGGCTACCGACGAGGCCTATAAAAACATCCCCGTATCGTTCATCAACGACCATGTTATCCGCGCCAGTGTAATGACGGAGGATTTCTATTGGCATTACCACCCCAATTCCGACGAGACGTTTTTGGTTACCGAGGGCTGCCTGCTGATAGACCTTGAAGACAAAACCGTACAACTGCAGGTTGGTGAGTTGTTTAGCATCCCCAAAAATGTAATACATCGGACCCGGCCAAAGGGCAGCCGCTCGGTGAACATTACCTTTGAGCTTGCAGATATGGAAACGGTGAAGGTGGAGCGATAGGCCTTCAAAGTGTGATTATTTAGTTACCTTGGGGGCTACCCCTACTATGACGGTTCCGCAATTAAACAGATTAAATTACTTAAACGTTGCAGCGATGTTGCTGGCATCGTGCCTGGCTATTATGGTGCCGTTCGAATTGGTTTTGCTTTCGTACGCGGTTTTGGGGCCTCTACATTATCTAACCGAAATTTCCTGGTTAAGTGGCAAGCAATTCTTCACCTTAAAAAGGTACGATTATTTACTTATCCTGGGGGTAGTCCTTGTTTGCCTGTTGTTCCGGCTGCCCTTCGTAAAAATGGTGTACTACACTTTCGGCTTATCCATTATACTGCAAACCATACCAGGCAACCGCTTAAGGGCCCTCGCATTTATCCTGGTTGTAGTTGCCGGCAATTTTTTTCTCAGCAATAATTTTTGGCGCACCATTTTCGGTTTGTACATCCCTACCCTCATCCATGTTTATGTGTTTACGGGAGCGTTCCTGCTGTTTGGGGCCTTAAAAGATAAGGTTGTTTCGGGCTATGTGGCGGTATTCATCTTTTTGCTTTGCCCGGCCTTGCTTTGCATCCTGTTTACTACTGTCGAGACCAGACCCACGCTTTGGGCCATGGGCAACTATGGGCATTTTGCCAACCTCAACAAGGTTAGCCTGCGTAATCAATCGTTAAGCATATTTACGGATAAGGCGAGCATCGCCCTGACCCGTGTAATTGCCTTTGCCTACACTTATCACTATATCAATTGGTTTACAAAAACAGGCGTGATTGGCTGGCACCGCATATCTGCAACCAGGGCGGTGATGATTGGTGTAATTTGGATAGCTTCGGTGTCCCTCTATTTTTATGATTATCACTTAGGCTTCAGTTGGTTATTTATCTTAAGCCTCGGCCATGTAATATTGGAATTCCCGCTGAATCAGCGCAGCTTTATCGGCATCGGCCGCGAATTGAAACAAAGGGTTGCGGGGTAAGTTTGCGCCCTGATACCGGTAAAGGAAAGCAGGACATTATCAAGCAATAATATGCTCAAATTCGGTGAGTTGCTTAAAGCGTTGCTCGTTTACTTTCCACAAATACCGGTAATATAAAGAGGTTATTAATCCGCCAATAAGGTAAGCGCCGCCGGTTACAATAAACATGTAAGATAATTCGGCAAAAAGTTTTTGCACGCCAAATACAGCAATGGCTATCAGGCATAAAAACAAGGCCAATATACCGCCTTGGATAACGCCGCCATCAAACAAGCAGTAACTTAGCTTTCCTTCGGTGCGGGTTTGTTCCCATTGTTTCACAAACCGAATATTCTCGGCATCTTCTACGGTAAGACCTTTTGCCTTCAGTCGCTCAATTTCGTGCAGTTTGGCATCGTGGCGAAAATAATCGCGAAAGCCATATGCAGAAAAGAACAGCCAAAAGTACGTGCCGAAAAAATAGTCGCAGGTAACAACGCCTATTAAAATTAATAACGCTAAGATAAGGAGGATGTTTTTATGATGGAAGCTCCAATATTTTTCAAAGAGGCCCTTATTCATAAATTTTGAATTTTACGCCCCCTGCCCTGCCAGCAGATAAAGCACCGCCATGCGGATAGCAACGCCATTCTCCACCTGATCCAGGATGATGGATTGTTTGCTGTCAGCTACATCGCTGGTTATTTCCACGCCACGGTTGATGGGGCCCGGGTGCATAATGGTGATTTCTTTATCCAGCGAATCGAGGATTTGCTTGTTCAAGCCGTAAAGCATAGTGTATTCGCGCTGCGAGGGGAAGTAGCGGATGTCCTGCCTTTCCAGCTGGATGCGCAGCATATTGGCCACATCGCACCAGTTGAGGGCCTTTATCAGGTTATGCTCCACCAATACGCCCAGGGAACGGATATATTTGGGTATCAGGGTGGTGGGTCCGCAAACCATCACTTCGGCACCCAATTGTTTAAGGCAAAGGATATTGGAAAGCGCCACGCGCGAATGCAAAATATCACCCACGATGACCACCTTTTTACCGGCCACCTCGCCATAACGTTCACGGATGGAAAAGGCATCCAGCAGGGCTTGGGTAGGGTGCTCGTGCGCACCGTCGCCGGCGTTTACGATCTGGGCCTTTACGTGCTTGGCTAAAAAAACGCCTGCGCCGGCATAAGGGTGGCGCATCACTACCATATCCACTTTCATGGCCAGGATATTGTTCACGGTATCTACCAGCGTTTCGCCTTTGCTAACCGATGAGGACGATGCCGAGAAATTCACTACATCCGCAGAAAGCCTTTTCTCCGCCAGCTCGAACGATAAACGGGTACGGGTAGAGTTCTCGAAGAATATATTGGCGATGGTTACATCGCGCAGCGAAGGCACTTTTTTGATGGGCCGGTTAAGCACCGTTTTAAAATTATCAGCAGTTTCGAATATCTTTTCGATATCCGAAAGGTTCAAATCTTTAATACCTAAAAGATGCCTTGTACTTAATGCCATGTTTAAATATCGAATATCGAACTCCGAATATCGAATGATGAAGTAAAAAGATAAATAGCCTATTTACCGATATTCTTTTTAGCAGTATCTATACTCCTAACAAATATTGCAACAAGCTGATTGCACTCATCCTTTACAGGCATCACCTTATCCAGGTCGTATAACCCTTTTCTTTCTATTATCTTAATTGAAATCAACGATTCCCTTAATTCTTTTAGGATGATTTTCATTTTGTGGATGAAATCATTCCGAGATTCTGCCGATTGTGCTTCGCCATAATTTAAGGCAGGCGAACAGCCAGACCTTACCAATTGCCCAGCAATGTAGTTGCCTAATCTCGTGGCTGGTAACTTCTCAACAACGTCAGCAACCATAACAGCAAAATCAATCAGCCTTTCCTCTAAATCGTATTTGCTATTGGTCATTATTCTATTCTTTCCCCCTCTTCAAACACTTCATTATTCGGTGTCCGACATTCGGTGTTCGATGTTATTTATTCCTTAACTCTTTCGTTCTTTCTTCAAACACTTCATTATTCGGAGTTCGACATTCGGTGTTCGATATTATTCTTTAGCTTCCGATACCAGCACAATCCTATCTTCTCCGTCTGTTTCTTTCCAGCTTACTACTACCTTTTGCGATGCAATGCTGTCTACCTCTATGCCCACATAATCGGGCGCAACAGGTATGTGGCGCGAATAGCGGCGATCTACCAGTGCCAGCAGCTCCACCTTTTCGGGGCGGCCAAAGGCTTGCATGGCATCCATGGCGGCGCGGATAGTGCGGCCTGTCCATAGTACATCGTCCATCATGATCACCTTCTTGCCCTCGATGATGAAATCTATCTTGGTTTGATTGGGTACCAGCTGTGTTTCGCGCCTGCGGAAATCGTCGCGGTAAAAGGTTATATCGAGGTCACCCTGCAGTATATTGCTTCCGGGGAGTATCTTCCTGAGTTCTTCGGCTACGCGATAGGCTAAGTAAATGCCTCGCGGCTGTATGCCAATCAGTACCGAGCCCGAAAAATCGTTATGATTTTCGATTAACTGACGACATAAACGCTGTATAGTAATTTGAAATTTCTGACCGTCGAGCAGCGTTAGATTTTGCATCGTTTGGGTGGATTTGGGCAAAAGTAGTAAATAGTTTTGAGTTTTGGGGACGAATTACTGCTTGGTTATTTAACCGCAAAGGTACAACGGCTATTTTACCGCAAAGAACTCAAAGATATATTGACTTGCGAGCGCAAAGGGCGCAAAGCTTTACTGACGGCAGATTAATAGCACGCAAAGGCTTTAACACCGATATTTTAAAACGTGGTTTTTTTGTTGTGGTATAACTTGTTTTCTTAACGGCGCGTAATAAATATAACCATTTGCAAAGCTTTGCGTTCTTTGCGCTTTTTCTTTGCGCCCTTTGCGGTAAATTATCACAGAAAAAAAATCATCACGTAACAATCCTCCAAATAAAAAACACATTCTTGTTACATTGTCCTCCCGATATTATATTTATCTTCATCCGTTATTTTCAACACATCACAATCAAATGAAACTGCTTTATAAAATTTCCTTAGCTGCCGCGCTTACCTGCACAGCTATTGCACCTGCCTTTTCGCAAACCGAGGTCATCGAAAGGCTCCCTACCGATTACCTGAGCAAGGAGTTCCATGCCGGCAGGCGCCAGGCCCTGCGCGATAAAATGCCCGCTAACTCCGTTGCGGTTATATTCGCTTTCCCGGAAGAGGTTTTCTCTAACGACGTAAACTACGTTTACCACCAAAACCCCGATCTTTATTACCTGAGCGGCTATAAAGAACCAAACGCCATGCTGCTGGTATTTAAAGATATGCAGGGTAGCGGCAACAACGCCTACAACGAAGTGCTATTTGTGCAGAAACGCGATGCCGCCCGCGAGCAGTGGACCGGCAAACGCTTAGGCGTTGAAGGCGCAAAAAATAAACTTGGCTTTAAAGATGCCTATAACAGCGCCGAATTTGCGGCCTTCGCCATCGACTTTAAAAAATTCGCTACTATTTTGTACGATGGCATCCCCGGCGATGTGGGTGCTGATGTATCTAAAGGCAGCCTGAGCGATCTGGTGAGCATTTTCAGAACCAAAGCCGGTATCAAGGATGCCGATAAAGGCCTGCTTGCAGATCTTACCCTCATTGCCCAACGCGGCACACCCAAAAATATAGACCGTATATTGACTTATTTGAAACCCAAGCTGGAACTTGATGCTTATAAAAATAACGCCCTGATACAGGCATTGGTGGCCAAACCCGATTCTGCAACCCTGGCCGATTTTAAAGCCAAGGTAGCGGCAGATATGGGCGGCACCGTACTTTACGATGATGCCCTAACCCAACTGCGCGGCGTAAAAACGCCCGAAGAACTGGCCCTTATCAAAAAAGCGGTACAGATAAGCAGCTTTGCCCATGCCGAAGCCATGCGCGCCGTAACCCCTGCAATGAGCGAGCGCGAACTGGAAGGCATTATGCTATACGTGCATAAAAAATACGGTGCCGAAGACGAGGGCTACCCACCAATAGTAGGTGCAGGCGGCAACGGCTGTATTTTACACTACGAAGAAAACAACGCCACAGCGGTACAAAACCAACTGGTACTGATGGATGTTGGTGCCGAATATCACGGTTACAGTGCCGACGTTACCCGTACCTTCCCGGCGAATGGCAAGTTTACCGAGGAGCAAAAGGCTATCTACCAGATTGTATATGATGCGCAGGAAGCGGTGTTCGCGCTGTGCAAGGCAGGCGTACCCTACTCGCAACTGGAACTTAAAACCCGCGAAGTGCTTGCCGCCGGCCTAATAAAACTGGGGCTGATAAAAACAGCATCCGAAGTGAGCAAATACTACCCGCACGGCGTATCGCACCACATAGGGCTTGATGTGCACGATAAAGGCGCTTACGGCGGCCCGCTGGAAGAAGGCATGGTAATCACCGTTGAGCCGGGCATTTACATCCCCGCAGGCAGCCCGTGCGACCGCAAATGGTGGAACATAGGCGTACGTATAGAAGACGATATACAGATAGGTAAAGATAAAGGCATCAACCTATCGGCAGATGCGCCACGCAGCTGGCAGGAGATAGAGAAGGTAGCCTTGCAAAAAAGCATCTTCGATGCGGCGAAATTCCCTGCCTTGAAGTAACCAGACTTGCGTTGGTTGTTAACCACAAAGTGCGCAAAGAAATTGCATAACCATTAGCCACAAAGGGCGCAAAGATTATTTTCTTCGTGCCCTTTGTGCTTTTTTACTTGGCGGGCTTTGCTGTTATAAAAAATCAAACCATTGATTTTCAAACGTTATTGCCTATATTTACCTAAATCATCTGCCTAAGCCCATGTTAAAACCGGGTACCTTTCTTTGTTTCATTAAAGCCACTTTTTGGGCGGCGTTTTGCCTCTGCGTTTTAGTAGGCCAGGCAGTTTTTGCCCAGTCTGCTAAATCAACCGATACCATACCCACCCTCAACCGGGTCGAAAAACTTTACCTGCAGTTCGACAGGCCGTATTATACCACCTTTGATACCATTTGGTTTAAAGCCAATTTATTCAACGCAACAACCTATACGCCATCGCGGTTAAGCAATAAAATATATATCGAACTCATTAACGATAGCAGTAAGGTTGTCAACCGTTTTGCCATCCCGTTGGTATCGGGATTGGGGCAGGGCCATATCGCCCTTCGCGAAAACATTGCCGATGGGCTTTACACCGTCCGCGCCTACACCAACTGGATGCAAAATTTTGGTAGCGACGTGTTTTTCAGCAAGCAATTTTATGTGGGCAAGCCATCTGCCCAGGGCGGCTGGTTAGTAAACGAGCAGCATACCATCACACAAAACACAAAAGGCAATGAGGTTAATCTTGCCTTGCAATTAAGCACCCTCACCCGGGCTATCATCCCCTACCGGGATATTGAATTAAGACTAACCGAAGGCAAAAAAACCATATTCAAGAACAATCTCCTCACCTCTGATGGTGGTAAAGCCACGGCTAATTTCATTCTGCCCGATAAAGCCGACACGCGTAAACTCGTACTTACCCTTACCGATAAAACCACCAAAAATAAGTATAGCTTCCCCTTTTACCCCGGCGGGCAAATGCAAAACATCGATCTGCAATTTATGCCAGAGGGTGGCAAATTGGTGGCAGGCCTTGCATCGCGCGTAGCGTTTAAAGCCATTGGCGAAGATGGTTTGGGGGTAAATGTGCGGGGCAAAGTTGTGGATAGCCATGGCAGCGAGGTTAGTACTTTTACCAGCACACATAAAGGGATGGGGATTTTTATGTTACTGCCGGCAGCAAATGAAACCTATTCAGCAAAATACGAGCTAAATGGCATTGTGCACACAGCCGCGTTGCCATTAGTTGCACCTGCAGGCTTAACGCTAAGAGCAGATAATCTGTCACTTGCCGATTCTATTTTAATCTCTGTAAGAGCAACGCCTGGGTTTGCGGCGCAAAATAAGTTATACAAACTAATGGTACAATCTGCAACCGACACTTATGTAGTAGTGCCGTTTAGCTTAAGTAAAGGGTATTGCAATATCCATTCGCCCAGGGATGGGCTAAGCTCAGGAATAGTCAGCTTTACCATACTTGATGACGCAGGGGCTCCCGTATGCCAACGAAGGATTTTTATTGATAACCACGACCGCCTTAACCTGGATGTTACAAGCAGCCAGCCGATACATCAGCCAAAAGATAGCGTCTCCCTCACCCTTCACGCGTGCGACCCCCGAGGCGCACCAATAATTGGCAGCTTCGCGGTTTCGGTAACAGACGATGCCTATATCAATGGTAAGGCGGGTACGGATAACATCGTTAACCATTTGTTGCTTACCTCGGAACTGAAAGGCTACGTAGAAGATGCCGCATGGTACCTCACAACTACTGATGCCGACAAAGCAGCAGCCTTAGATAATTTAATGCTTGCGCAAGGTTGGGCGGCTTACGATTGGGAAACTGTGCTGCAATCCACCAAACCGCCTAAATTTTTAGCCGAGCCTGATAATAGCCTGACCGGAAACCTGCGCAATCTTTTTAACAAACCCGTTAAAGATGCAAAGCTAAGCCTGTTTTCGATAAACAAAAAATACGGCCTTGTTTTATACGACACTGTTAGCAACGCACAGGGCGAGTTTACTTTCAGCAACCTGCCTGTGTTTGATACCATAGCATACACCTTAAGGGTTAACAACAAAAAAGGTAATGCATCTACCGCCGACATCTATTTAAACACTTTTACACCCGCCAAAGTTGAGGACGAAGGTATCCGCCCTATGCCCTGGTTTGTGCACCTTACAGATAGCCTGATGCTGGGCTATTTTAACCACCCGCAACACGCGCGTGTGCCTGGCATAGATATGAAGGAGATAAAAGGAACGCTGTTAAAAGAAGTAAATATAAAAGAACGAAAACCCTATGTAAAGGCCGGCGGGATGACAGGGTCCCTGGTAAAAGAAATAACCGAAGCAGAACTGGTGGAGGCCGGCAAGATGACGCTATATGACCTGCTATCGCACAAACTAAGCGGCTTTGGCCTTAGCGCCCTTTACAAAGAAGGCCTATTTTCAAAACCTACCATGCACGATAAGCCCGCTCTTGTCAAAGGTATAGATATGATATATGACATAATAGTAGACGGATTAGGGAGCAATGTGATGACCGGCTCAACGTCTACGATAGACATCCCCATAGGGAACCCGCAAGCCATGATAGACCTAATGCGCTACATAGGCGCAGATGATGTGAAGGATATTAAAATAGCCGACGGCCTAAGAACATTCATCACCGTTACCACACGCAGCGGCAATAGCTATTACACGCGCACATCGCCCAATGTAGTGGCCTTCAGGCCCATCCCCTATTGCTTGCCAAGGCAATTTTACAGGCCCCGCTATACGGTTAATAGCACCGCACCTATTGCCCCCCGCCCGACAGTACACTGGGAACCCAATTTAATCACCGACAAAAACGGCAAGGCAACGCTATCC
This sequence comes from Mucilaginibacter sp. P2_D11, assembly GCF_056404435.1. Lineage (NCBI taxonomy): Bacteria > Pseudomonadati > Bacteroidota > Sphingobacteriia > Sphingobacteriales > Sphingobacteriaceae > Mucilaginibacter > Mucilaginibacter sp. P2_D11. Next base: position 402,026 of record NZ_JBFUEA010000004.1, on the reverse strand, counting down.
TTTTACGCTGTAGATAAGCCGGGAACCTATACGGTTACTGTTGAAGGGACGGATATGAATGGGAATTTTGGATATCAAATGAGTAAGATAATTATCTCCCCACCGGTGGCGGCAGACAAAAACCGCATAACCAAATAACCTCCTGCCTAAAAACAGCACCTAAAGCCGGAAAGATTTAAATAGTTAATAATGAAAACGAACGCAATAACAATATTCGTAGCCGCCATTCTGGCCCTTATTTTCTGTACTATTTGCTTTTTCCTGCTCGCATTTTTCGGTGCCGACCGTATGAAATAACAAACCTAATTTCGGCAGGTAAAATACCCGGTAAAAAGAACTTAGAAATTGTGGTAGTCTTCTAAAAAATCGGTCGATAGCCAATCCTGAAAACTTTGATAATATCTGGTAGAAGGCCAGCGTACATCGGCTTCTATGCCCTTGCTCCATGTCAAATGCACTTTGTAAATTTCCTGGCTCTTTTTATCTATGAACAAACAATCATCCCGATCCACCCGCCGCATTATCGTCTTTAGGTTTTCGGTCTTCCCAAAAAGTAAGTGACCTCGGCCCACCTCCCGTTTTAACTCGTTGACCAGTTCAGGCTCATCCGGGCTTGTGCTATACCAAGGGCCAAATTGTAAATACTTAGCGGGCACTTCGTTAATCAGCCAAACATTATCACTTGTTTGATAAAAAGTATGTCCATCCTGGTGCAGCCACTCAGCATCAATTTCAAGCACAAGGGCTTTGCCATGCCTTTGGCCTACGGCTAAGGCGGCGTCATATTGAGAAGATAGATGTACAAACTGACGGTTCATAGCCTTTAATCCGTCATCTATTATAGCTTTCAAGTTTTTTATTGAAGTACCATGATAAAGCACCTCGGGAGGTGTAGCAGTTTTTTCGATGACAACTGGAATTGAATGTCCGTGGGTAGCTCTTATCTTTGTTTTAGATCCATCAAACTCCCATCGTATTTTATCGAATGAAGTGCTTAAAATAAACAGTTCGTCGGTTGATACTACGTGTCCGCCGCGCTTTAAGGCATCCAGTAATTCACCTATTTCCACCCATCCTAACTCATCTATAGCTAAATTACCGTCAGTTGGGTTATGTCGCAGCCAATAACTTATCAACCTGCTTATATCACTTTCCTTTTTCATTCTTAGCTCGAAGATAGAATTTTCATCATAAAAAAAGCCCTCCCGATTGCTCAGGAGGGCTTATATTTTAAACCTTAAGAGGATTAAACTTCTTCGGTTTCTTCTGTTTCGGCAGCAGCTTCAGGTTCAGCTTTTTTAGCCGGTGCAGCAGCAGGGGCCTTTTTAGCCGCTTTGCTTTCTGCGCCTTCCATTTGCTCTTTTAACTGAGCCAATACGCTAAGATCGCCTAAAGTTGATTTCTCTACAGATTCTTTCACTTTCTTCACCGCGTTGTTAGCAGATTTTGCTTCTTTCTTACGGTTTTCGAATTCCTGTACACGAGCATCAGCGCGAGCTTCTTCCCATATACGTGAGTGTGAAATAACGATACGTTTGTTCTCTTTGTTGAATTCGATGATCTTGAACTCAGCAGCTTCTTCTGCTTTTACAGGTTTGCCGTCATCTTTTATCAAATGCTTGGTTGGGGCAAAGCCTTCAACACCATAAGGTAAAGCAACGATAGCGCCTTTATCGGTTACTTTGATAACGGTACCTTCGTGTATCGAATCGATAGTGAAGATAGTTTCGAAAGTATCCCAAGGGTTTTCTTCAAGCTGTTTGTGGCCTAAGCTCAATTTGCGGTTATCGATATCAAGCTCTAATACAACCACGTTCAATTTTTCGCCAACCTTAGTAAATTCGTTAGGGTGGTTTACTTTTTTAGACCATGAAAGATCAGAGATGTGGATCAAACCGTCGATGCCGTCTTCCAGTTCAACAAACACGCCAAAGTTGGTCATGTTTTTAACTGTAGCAACGTGGGTAGTACCAATTGCATACCTGGTACCGGCATTTTGCCAAGGATCAGGAGTTAATTGTTTGATACCTAAGCTCATCTTGCGATCGTCGCGATCAAGGGTCAATACCTGAGCCTCAACCTCGTCGCCCACTTTCAGGAATTCCTGAGGGTTGCGCAGGTTTTGCGACCACGACATTTCTGATACGTGGATCAAACCTTCAACACCCGGGATAATTTCCAGGAACGCGCCGTAATCAGCAACGGTAACAATCCTACCTTTAACCTTAGAGCCGATAACTAAATCAGTATCAAGCGATTGCCAAGGGTGCGGGGTAAGTTGTTTCAAGCCTAAAGCGATACGTTTTTTCTCGTCATCGAAATCAAGCACAACAACGTTGATTTTTTGATCCAATGCCAATACTTCACGTGGGTGCTCTATGCGGCCCCAAGATATATCGGTAATGTGCAGCAAGCCGTCTACGCCACCAAGGTCGATGAATACACCGAAATCGGTAATGTTTTTAACGGTACCTTCCAATACCTGGCCTTTTTCAAGCTTAGCAACGATTTCTGTTTTTTGGTTTTCCAAATCGTCTTCGATAAGCACTTTGTGCGACACCACAACGTTTTTAAACTCGTGGTTTATCTTAACAACTTTGAATTCCATTGTTTTGCCCACGTAAACATCATAATCCCTGATAGGTTTGATGTCGATTTGTGAACCTGGTAAAAAGGCTTCAACGCCCATTATGTCAACAATTAAACCACCTTTAGTACGGCTTTTTACAAAACCGGTGATGATTTCATCGTTATCCAGAGCCGAATTAATACGCTCCCATGATTTTTGTGTTTTAGCACGTTTGCGCGATAATACTAACTGACCGTTAGCATCTTCCTGCGACTCAACGAATACTTCAACCGTATCGCCGATTTTCAGATCGGGCGTATCACGGAATTCAGAAACCGATACCAAACCGTCAGATTTGAAGCCGATGTTCAAAACAACGTCTTTGCTGTTGATATTTACAACGGTACCTGTGATAATTTCGCCTTTGGTGATAGAACTGAAAGTACCATCATACAATTTCTCTAATTTCTCACGGTCGCTATCGCTGTAGTTACCAAATTTTTTGTCGTCTGCATCCCAGTCGAAATCCTCCAGAGGTGCAACTGCGATTTTAGATTTGATTTCTTCGATTGATATCGAATCAGCTTCTGATTCAATAGTTTCTTTTTCTGCCGAGGCTGTAACTGTACCCAGTTCAGCTTCTTTAGCTTTTAATTCTTTTTCTGCTTCTTGTTTTTTTGCCATTAATAAATTTTACTCCTTTTTCCCAACACTCGTTTGGGACTGCAAAGGTACGGATATAATTTTTATAGATAAAAATATTTTTATTGTTAAATATTGATTTTTAGGCGGTTTTTGCAGATAATTTCACGTGAACCAAAATGGTTTTAGGGATTGGGTTGTGAAGTTGAACGATTTTGAAGATTTTAAGATGAGTTCACCCTAAGTATCTAAAAGTTATGGCGTTGCCTGCGGCCCGCGCTATCCGTTGCAATTCCTCATTCCGCGCCGCTGATAGAAGCGCCGCTTCATTCCGGGGTTTCCACTACTATCGCTAACGCAGCTTACCGGTAAAGATTTGACAACTTTTTAAAAAAAGTTCGGTGTTGAGAATTAAAAAGGCGTAGTAAAATTTATTTGTTATCAATAAAGGCATCCTTACAGGCAATGATAAGCTCGCGCTTATCATAATGGAGGCCATCTGTCAGTACAAGTTCGATATAGTCTTTGGGATATAATCCAACTTGTTGGGCATAAAACCAATACTTGACACCTGCTAATTCATTAATGTCAAAATAAGTTACCTCTTTGCCCACTAAACCTCTATCGTGAAAACCTAATACTCCCGTGCAAAGAATACGGTGACGCAACTTCCTATCATTACCGTCCTCCGTGAGGTACAATACAAGGCTGCCGTCGTTAAAATACTGAAATCCCGAAATAAAAACAGTACCCAGTTCACCCCACTCCGCCTTAAATTTCTCAATATCCATACTTATGCAATAGTTACAGTTTCTCCCCTATCTCCTCATATATCTCCATAAAACTATCCAACAAACCCAGGCGGTAGGCTAATACCACTTCGGTCATAGCAGTTTCGTGCCCGGGCGTAAAAGGATCGCGCCATACGCGCATGCAGATGCGTTTGAGGGCATAGGTTACCTGGCTAAGGTTGGCATAAGTGTGCAGGTACCGGCTTCTTTTGAACTCAGCGTAAAACTTCCCGAATATCGCAGGGTTCTTCATGCCCGCGAAAGCCAGGAACTCGTTGATGACTTCGATATCGCAGCTATCCAGATGGCCATAAAAATCATCTACCACTATTTTATTGGTAGTAATGAGTAGGTTATCCAGTATCAACTCAATGGTAATATGCCCCAGAAAGAATGGCTTTACGGGCGAGCCGGCAATGGCAGGGGCAAGCAGATTCTTAAGCGCGTGAGAATGAAGCAAAAAGAATTCCGACGAATGGAAGTACTTATCAACCAGCAGGTGCTTGTTCCAGCCTTGTATAATAGAGTTTATCTGCGGGTTGCTATGCACCAGTTTTTCAGGGTGCAACACGATGGTTTTATCGGCATTTTTCAAGAGATCGGGCAATACAGTACCTAAGGTAAAGTAGCAATTATGCGTATCCTTATCGAAGTAATAATGCGACAAAAAGTTCATGAGCGAGGGCTAAAATATTACGTCATCAGCAAGAAACGAAAAATTCGGCACATAAAAAAGGCTTTACACAGATGTAATGGCAATATCACCCTGCGTTTACACGGGCAAAAAGCCTGAATTACATTTACGCGCAAAAGATAAACTGCTATCTTTGCCGTCCCGATAGCTATCGGGATTGATAACATACACACAACATGAATTTTGTAGAAGAATTACGCTGGCGCGGCATGCTGCACGATATAATGCCCGGGACTGAAGAATTACTGAATAAAGGGATGGTTTCCGGCTATATCGGTTTCGACCCAACGGCCGATTCGTTGCACGTAGGCAGCCTGGCGCAGATAATGACGTTGATACACTTCCAGCGTGCCGGCCATAAGCCTTATGCATTGGTAGGCGGCGCAACCGGCATGGTAGGCGATCCATCGGGCAAATCTGCCGAACGTAACCTGCTGAGCGAAGAAGACCTACAACACAACCTCAACGGCATTAAAAGCCAATTGGAGAAATTCCTCGATTTCGGCAGCGGCGAAAACAGCGCCCAGATGGTAAACAACTACGATTGGTTCAAAGGCTTCGATTTCCTCAACTTCATCCGCGATGTAGGCAAGCATATTACCGTTAATTACATGATGGCCAAAGATTCGGTAAAGAAAAGGCTGGAAGGCGAAACAGGCATGTCGTTCACCGAGTTTTCCTACCAATTGGTGCAAGGCTACGATTTTTACTACCTCTGGAAAAATAAAAACTGCGCACTGCAAATGGGCGGTAGCGACCAGTGGGGCAACATCGTAACCGGTACCGAACTGATACGCCGCAAAGGTCGCGGCGAAGCGTTTGCACTAACCACACAACTCATCAAAAAATCCGACGGCACTAAATTCGGAAAATCCGAAGGGGGCAACATCTGGCTAGATCCGGCAAAAACATCGCCTTACCAGTTTTACCAGTTTTGGCTAAACACCGGCGACGACGACGCCAAATCATACATCAGGATATTTACGCTATTCGATAAGGAAACCATCGAAGCTATAGAGGCTGAGCATGATGCAGCCCCCCACCTGCGCACGCTGCAAAAGGCCCTGGCGAAAGATATCACCCTGCGCGTGCATGGCGAAGCGGGTTTCTTAAAGGCTATTAAATCAACCGAGTTTTTGTTCGGCAATACAGGAATCGAGTTCTTAAGTGAACTTAACGACGACGAAGTGCTGGCGATATTCAGCGGCGTACCCAACTTCACCATCAGCACGGCTGAGCTGGAAGGCGGCGTGCCCGTAACCGATTTACTGGCAGCAAAGACGACAATTTTCCCATCAAAAGGCGAAGCCAAGAAAATGATACAGGGCGGCGGCGTTGCCATAAACAAAGAAAAAGTTGGCACGCCGGATGATATTTATAGTACTGCTAACCTTATCAATAACAAATACTTAGTAGTACAAAAAGGAAAGAGGAATTATTTTTTGATTGTTGCTGAATAATCGCAGTCCTACTAAAGCAAAAGCCCTAGGCAGTAACAACTGTTTAGGGCTTTTATATTTTATGGCAATAAAGCGAATTAAAAATCGCTCAGTAAATCCAGCTTCTTGGCGTTATACTCTTCCTGCGATATCAACCCATTCTCAAAAAGCGTCTTTAGCCTCTTCAACTTCTCGGTCAACTCATCCTTTTTAGGCTCTTCCTGTGCAACAGATGCAGGCGGCGGGGTGGGCACAGGTGCCGGAGCCGCAACAGGCGGCTGATATACCGGCGCAGCGGGCTGAAAAGCAAGCGGCGCCGCTTGTTCTATCTGCATCGAACCAGATTCGGCGCGTTTTTCTTCCAGATCGCGCAGGCGACGGGCTTCGCGTTCGGCTTCTTTCCGTTCCTGTGCATATTGGTACAGTTTACGGGCTTGTACTTTGGGCAGGTAATCCACACCCATTTCGGCACCATTGGTTGTTTTTACGCTGAATATGGCGCCTATTATTTCTTCGCGGGTGTAAACATCTACGATGTCCTTCCATACAAAATCAACGAATTTGATGGATAGCCCCAGGTTTGCCGGGGTAAAAAACAAGATACGCTTGTTGGTAAGCGCAATACAATCGGGGAACAGGTTCACTATCGGTTTCTTTTGCACCGCTATGTATAATATCTCCTCGCCGGTAGACAGCAAATCTACCAGGCGGCCGTAAATACGTTCAACGGCTTTGGGGTCTTGTTCTTCCTTTAAGAATTTCTCTATCATGATGATGGTTGATATTTTGTATCGGCGGCAAAAATAACAATAATATACCGCTTGTAAATATACGCTTTATACCGAAAAAAACTTCCGGCATGTTACCTCAACAAGGTAATGTATGTTTTAAGCATATGGCTCAACCCATCGCCCATGGTGTACTTGGCAACCAGATAATATACGCCTGCTGATGCCGGCTTGCCCCTATAATTGCCATCCCAGCCACCATTAAGGTTTCTCGAATGGAAATATTGCTCGCCCCAGCGGTTGTATATAAAGTACTCAATGCCAATTGGATTACTGTTTGGGTCGGGCCTGAAAGCATCATTCACGCCATCGCCGTTGGGCGTAAAGGTGTTGGGGAAGGTAACCATATCGCAGCGGTCCTGCCCTATGGTTACGTCCAGTTCGTCTAATATACAGCCCTCTGCAGTCAATACTGTGAAATGGTTGCTTCCCGGCACTAATCCTTTTATGGTTTGGCTTATGGCGTACACATCTGCCCCATGCTTTATTTTAGTTGCCCCTTTTAAATCCCCTGCGGCAATAAAGGTTATCTGCCCCAGTGCGGTACAAACCGCGTTCCGCACGATATAAGTTAGGGCAGGTTTGTTTATGGCCGAAATTGCAGGAACCAATACCTGCTGCTCTTTGCGGTCGCCGCCGGATGAAGTCACCACCAGCGTATAAGTCCCCGGCGGCACATTGGCAAAGGAATTGCTCAAACCTGTAACGCCATTGAGCGAATAGGTGTAAGTATCGGGGTGCGGAGCGGTAATAACAGTCACGTTGGCGTTGGCGTAATTGATGCATTCCTGCAAAAACTGTACGCCGGTAATTTCTATGAGCGGGCAAATATCCTGTTCCAGCACGTAATCCTTTTCATCAATAAGGCAGCCATTTTTGTTGATAATGGTAAAATGGTAGCTGCCGGCTGCCAGCCCCGTAAACTTATGCCCAAACTCGTAAACCGCGTTGTTGTACTGAATGGCATAGGTGGTGTTGCCGCTTGCTGTATTGAGGGTAATCTCCCCAGGCACATCGCATACCGCGTTCTTTTTAACGATGCTGATTACCGGATTGTTCAGGCTGTAATCGGGGATTACAAAGTCGGTTTCGACAGGCAACTCGCCACCGTTAGACGTAATGGTAAGACGGTAACTGCCCGGCGCAAGCGGGGTAATGATGCCCGAGGTATTGCTTTGCCCGGTATTGAGGGTATAGGTGTATTCGCTGGTGTGCGGCTTGCATATCACCTCTATGATGCCTTTATTTATCGCTCGGCATTCCTGGTTTATTTTAAGTTCCTGCAGGTCTATCACGGGCACTATGCCATTTTCAGTACTGCTGGCTGCGTCATAAACGGTGAAAGGTAGGGTGCCGATAATGCCTTTTACGTTTTGGGCATCCATGTCCAACTCCAGCAGGTCGGTGCCGGATGTAAAGCTGCCGGCGAGTGCATATACTTTAACTACGCCATTCTTAAGCACTGTAGCCAAGCCGTATAAAGAGCGATTAGGAATAGGGATATAAAGGCTCGCGGAAGCAGGATTTCCAAGGGGTATTTTCACAATACCCTCATACGCGGCCATATATAACTCATCTTTATAAAACATCAGGTCGCCTGCCGATTGGAAAGGCATATCGCCTAAATAAACCGCTGCCGATGCACCTGGTGCGAATGAGTACAGCTGACCACCAGCCGCATAATACACCACGCCATCTTTGTCGACCGTGAGCGAATTGGCGGGCACAGTTATAGGCAGAGAGATACAGTCGCTTACCGATGGTGTACTGCCATCGGTAAGGGTAGCCTTCATCAAAGTGCTATAGGTAAGGTTATAATAAAGCGTATTTTGATAAATGGCTATAGAGAAATAACCATTGCCGCATCCGGTTACATCCTGAGTTACCAGACCGTTGCCTGTTATGGTAACCCGTTTAAGCTCCTGGTTGCTGGTATTTACATAAAAAGTTTGGCTATAGGCCGCGGCGACGATGCACAATAGCATCGCGCACAAAACGATTGCCTTTTTAATTAGCGGGTTTATCACAGGCGACAAGTTCAGGGACATAAATATGCTGTAAGATACTATTTTGAAAAGACGCCTGCAATACATAGGCACCATTACGTGCATTGACGGGCTAACCCACCAATAAGTTACAACCACGGATGTCGGAATTATCGAAACGGCCCAAAACCTCAAAAGAACCATCGGCATACACCTTGCCCAAATCTTGCGTGGCTATGAACGAGCAGGAATTGATGTTGGCCAGATCGATAATGTTTACGCCACCTGTTTTGCCATCGCCAACCATTGTAAATGGGTCGTTGGTATCGCGGGTGATAACCTTCATCCAGGGCGGGCAATTAAATATCCCCTCCCCTTTGGAGTACGCTTGCGACAGCAGCTCCGTCATCCCATATTCGGAATGGATGGCGCTTACGCCGAAACCTGCGCAAAGCATGGTATGCAGTTCCTCGCGTATCATCTCTTTACGCCGGCCTTTCATGCCCCCAGTCTCCATAACGATAAGGCCCGGGAAATCTATTTGATATTGCTCCACAAAATCCAGCAGGGCAAAGGTTACGCCGATAAGCAGCGTTGGCTTATGGGTGGCTTTCTGTTTTTGAAGTATAGCGTGAAGCTCGGCATGGTTGTACAGGAAAAAGCCGCTATCCGGGTAGGTCGATTGCGTTATCATATCCTGCGCCATATAAATAAGCGAGGAGCCCTCACGCTCCAGGTAGGCCGGCAACAGGGCAAGCACGGTATAATCTGTAATGTCTCCGTAGAATAAGTTGAAGGCTAGCCTAAAGCTTTGCACATACCAGCTTACATCGGTAACGGCGTGGCTGCTGGTAACCATGCCGGTAGTACCCGAGCTGGTGAATACCACTTCTGCTTCTGCATCACCCGTAACAACCCGGTGCGATTTAAAGAACTCCACCGGCATAAAGGGTATTTGCCCCAGCTCAAAAACCAGCACGGGGTCTATTCTCAGGCCATCTATAAACGCATTGTAAACCGCACAATTTGCCGCCTGATACCTGAATACCTGCAAGGCAGCTTCCTTGAATGAGGCTTGGTTATTTAAAGTGAATATGGTTTCTTTACCCGGCTTGATCATGCTTTTGCAAAGATAAGGAAGATGCGTCAGATGTGCGGATTTCAGATTCCAGATATGCAGATGACGCATGTTGGCGCGCAGTGATTGTCCAGTTTTATTTTATAGAAATTCTGGACAAATCCTGTAAAATCGGGGTGGGCCCGGAAAGGCTGACCCACCGTGATGTCGCCCTGCCACAGGCTTAAACTTGTTGAAACGTCGCTGAAAAACCGCGTTTTTCTGTGTTTTTCTGTGTTTTTCGGAATTTTTTATGGGTTTTTCTGTAAAAGTATAAAAGGGCGAAATTTGCATCGAATGGCTGTTTTGGCTAAATGCCGCCTGTACGGCCTCAAAAATAATTCCAGCTTTTTCTAACTTTTCGACACTTTTCTAAGCTGATTTTCCAGAAAATTCCAGGCGGGAAAACATCTCGATGTGCAGATTTCAGATGTGCAAATATGCAGATTTGGAATACGGCAGATGTTTCAAATGTACCTGCAACTTACCTACATCTGCATATCTATCGGTTTCTGCAATCTGCCGACGTCTGCACATTTGAATCTGCAATCCGCCAGCATTTGCACATCTGAAATCTGCACATCTGCACATCCGCCAGCATTTGCACATCTCCCGGGTGTAACAAATCGGCCATTTTTGAGTTATTATAGCTAAAGACAATCAATAATTACACATCATTCTTATCTATCATGAAAGCTATTAAATTTTTAAGATTGCCGCTTCTCTTAAGCGCATTCTTCATACTGGCATCGGCCAAACCGGTTTCTACCGAAAAAGGCCTCGAGAAGATACACCAGGCTACTAATGTATTGAAAGCCTTCGGCGAGATGAAAGAAAGCATCCCGAGCGACTTGCTTAAGGAGTACGAGGGCATCGTTATCGTACCGAAACTTATCAACGCCGGTTTTGGCATAGGCGGCAAACGCGGACAGGGCCTGGCTATGGTAAAACTGCCCGGCGGCAAATGGAGCGACCCGGTATTCGTTACCCTTACGGGCGGCAGCTTCGGTTTTCAAATTGGCGTACAATCGGTTGACCTTGTTTTGGTTTTCAAGAACAAAGGCGTGCTTACCAAAGTTAAAAACGGCGATTTCACCATCGGCGGCGATATTTCTGCTGCTGCCGGCCCGGTTGGCCGCAGCTCTACTGCCAGCACAGATCATAAGCTGGAAGCCGAAATCTACTCTTATTCGCGCAGCAAAGGTCTGTTTGCCGGCATCAGCGTAAACGGATCGAACCTGGCCATTAATAAAAGCCTTAACGCCGATTTTTATGGCGAGGGCGTTACTTCGGCACAGATTTTCGAACGTGCTACCAGCACCGAAAGTGCCATCGCCGAGTTGAAAACCACATTGAATTCGTTTGAATAAGCAACCATATTCTAAAACGGAAACGCCCTGGTGAAAGCCGGGGCGTTTTTTTGTTGCTGCTATTTTAGAGCGTATATAACACCGTATGTATTTCCATCTGCTGATCCCTCCCCTTTAAATTATGCAGCCCGAAGGGTTTTGTTTCGAAAAGGGGATTTGGCCCGAGTGCTTTAGCGAGTTGGCCGGAGATAAGGATATCCACATCGAACTGGTTGCACAGGCCCTGTATACGGGCGGCCGTATTGAGCACATCGCCGGTAAAAATAATTTCCTTCTTCAACACGCCTATTTCGCCGGTGGTAACCATGCCATAATGCAGGCCTGCTTTAAAGCCGGGCAGTAAGCCAAAACGCGCTTCGTATTTTGATGCCTGCTGCGCCAGGGCATTTTTCATCGCAAAGAAACACCCGATGCAGTCGGTGTTCTGCAGGCCGGTCTTGAGTTTCCAGGAGATAATCATTTCGTCGCCGGCGTATTGGTATATCTCGCCGGAGTAATCTATCACCGGCTCGGACAAATCGGCAAAATACTCCTTCAGCATTTCGAAATACCTTACGTGGCCCAGTTTCTCGGCAATGGTGGTGGATGAGCGCATATCCAAAAACATGAATATCCTTTCTTCCTGTACCGGGTGGTGGTATTTCCCCAAAAAGAAATTACGCAGGGCGGCGTGGCCGATGCTAGCGCTTACCTCGGTATAAAATTGCGTAACCAAAATAATGGAAGCGATGTAAATAGTAACGCTTAACATGGAATAGTTGGTAAAAAAAACCCATGCAGTGTTCCAGAACGCTTTCCGACCCAAAGCGGCTAACACATCGGGGGCCGTACCGATGAAAGTGACGACGAGGAATAACAGGATTATCAGGAGATAGACAAGCGATTTGTAAAGGATTTTCTTGCTGAAGCTTTTTTTAACGAACCACTTATTGAAACAAAAAACCTCCAGCACGCCCATAATTAAACCGGTTATCAGCGCAGCAAAGGGCATGGTGACAATATTCCTCGTAAAAAAGTAAGGGTTGCCGGTAGATGGGTAATAATTCAGCCTGCCCAGCAGGCCGCGCTCCAGCAGGGTGTAAACCAAACTGAATACCAGCCACAGTACACCGAATGGCATGATGCGCAGGATATTCCGTTTGGCTTTGGGCGAGAGCGTTGTCATAAAAATCCGGTTGTAGCAAGGTATCGTTCTTACGGCGTAATTGCAAGTAAAGCTGTAGGCTATCCCTGCCGCTCAAACTCCTCAATTTCGCCTAAAAATTGGTATGCGGCGTTCGCCTGAAACCAGCCGGAGCCCGTTAATAAAGTTTTGGCAACGGTAGAGTTTATATTTTTTACACTTAATTTATTGATGAGCCATAAAGCCAGGGGCAATAGAATTATATCAATGGCAACGTTTGATAAAAAATAAGCCTTATATGCAGGTTCCATAAAATCAACGTTAAGAACTATTTTGCCGGCCAATAATAACAGCAAAGGATATAATGGTAAGAGTATCAGAATATATTTAACGTAGTTAACAATGCTCAATTTAAGTTGCTCTATTTTCTTCTGAATCGGGGTTACGGCGTTATCAAACCCCATTTCAACCTGTCGCGTAATTACTAACTGTTTAATAACATATACCAGGAATAAGATAAATAATAAACCTATGACTGTCGCCGACAAACTGAACTGCGGCATACGCCAATTGTCGGCGGCAAAATTGCCGAGATATATTATTGCTGGTATCAGCAGTAGCACTTCTATCACTTTCAGGTAAACTATCTTACTAAGCTTACGCTTTGCTCTATCGAATTTCAGTTGTTTTAAAAGTTGCATATTCATTTGTAGGTTTCTATCCAGTTTGCGGTCGTACTCAGCCCATATGTTTTGTAATTCCTGTAGTTCCATGATTTCTATTTATTTTATTTTTTGTTGAATTGTTGCTTAAGGTGTTGTTTGATGCGGCTTATTTTGGTGGCCACGTTAGTTTCGGTGATGCCGAGGATGTCGGCCATATCTTTGTAGCTGTTGTTATCGAGGTAAAGGATCATCAGCGCCTTGTTCAGTTCGTCCAACTGGTTGATGAATTGGTGCAGCAGGATAACCTTCTCGTCGAGATGGCGGCTGGTATCGGTATCATCCGCAATATCGAAAATGGCCTCGTTGATGGATGTAGTAGCAGATTGCCTTTTATGATGCGAACGGTAAAAGGAGATAGCGGTGTTGAGCGCTATGCGGTACATCCAGGTAGAGAGCTTGTACCTGTTGTTGTAGTTGGGATACGCATGCCAAAGCTGGATGATGACTTCCTGCACCAGGTCCTTACGGTCCTCATCATCCTTGCAATAGGTATTGCAGACTTTAAAAATCAGCTTTTTATGCTGCTGAATGAGTTGTAAGAACTGGTCTTTATAGGCCTGCGGTGTCATTGGGTGATTTCTTTATACCATTATTCGCAGGAAGAGGAGAAAAATCACATGGGGTGAAGGAATTTTCTTTTTAAAATTTCCAGAAGCTTCTGTTTAAGCAAAATCGTTCAAGTGCTCTAACACAAACATCAGGTTACCATTAACCGGAATTATTTCGAATGGGTCATGGGTTATTTTATATACGTTTTTTTCTAAATCAATGCCAATGAAATCGCCATCGCCAAGGTCTATAAGATGAAAATAGGTCTTATTATTTAAACTCACATTGTACACATCGCTAACGCTAACTAATTGCGTTTCATCGGGAGTTAAAATGCCTTTGATTTTTTCATAGTCGGGATTTTTAATGTATTCGATTTTTATCTTTTCGGTGTTGACCGTTTTAGCATCCAACTTAAACTTTCCCCTGTTATTTAACGAATACCCATTGATGACCCCCGACGAAACATAAATGGTGTATTGTAGATTCGTCTTGGTGTTTATGTCCGGAACAGTAATACCCGTTATTTTGTATTGGCCAACATTCTTCTCGCTAAATTTCGAGAAGACTTTAGAATTAAAAGTAAATGTGTTATAACCAGGAATATCGCTTGCGCCAATTAATACCCCTCTGAATATCCCAGCCTGAACTTGTTCAGTAAGCTTTTCATATCCATGCGGAAGAGATTTAAGAGATTCCAGCAGCACCTCTATTTCCCAAGGCTCTATCTTAGTTCTTTTAAAAAATCCGGCTATAATGTTCAACATCTTATTAGCCTTCCTTCTCAAACACCCTCTTCACCAAAAAGCCCGACATGGCGCTCATCCCCCCTATCAAACCGCCAATTAAAACCGTTACCAACAGGAGCAGCAACCAATGCGGTAATTGAAACAGGTGCGCTACGCGTGTAGCCAATATATTCTCATTGGGCAGGCTTTTCAGCAGGGCCAATGCCAGCCAGGCCAATGCCAATGCACCAAAGCCCGACCAAAACGCGTGACCTGATGCCTTGCCTAAAAAAATCGCCGAGGCAAACGCGAAAATGCAGGCCGCCCACCAGGGCAGTATAAACCCGCTTATAAAAGATAATAAAAGTATCAGTGCGAATAACATAGGTTTATTTGCTAAGGGTTAAGGTTGTTTTGATTCGGGGCGATTTTTCGCTTGGCGATTGCAGGTAAAGCAGTTCGTTTAGCTTACCATCTTTCCAGGTCTGTAGCATATCATCGTAATAAAAGCTGCCGGGATTGCCGCTTTGTCCGCCGGGCAATATGCCATAGCCTTTTACCTGCGGGCCTAATTGCACTACCATCCGCCATGATGGCCCGTGCCCGTCGATAAGCGCGTTTACCGTAGAACCTGCCCCGCCACTTGCAAAGTTGCCTGAGCCAAAGCCTGGCAGGTTAGCCAAATGCCGCACCTCGAAAGGTTTTACTTTGCCCCATTGCCAGTTGCCGGGCTTGCCCTGGTCTTTTACTAATTTATCTACCGTTACATTAAAGCTGCGGCTCAATACATCGGCAACGTTCTCTTTCATCGTGGTATTTTTACTGTCGAACCATACGGAGTTTGGGTCTTTCAGCAATAATTCCTCTGTCCTTGCCATCGATGGCCAGTTGAGCGGCATATCCTTGTCAGAGAAATTATTTTGCCAGGTGGCCCGGTAAAAATTGCTCCACCAGTTGGTGAATATAGCTGCCCCTTCCGAGTCGGCTGCCAAAAACTTATCCCATTTCCTGAGGATGTTGAGGGCCGCCGTTTGGTTCTCATCCAGCTTGCTGGCATCGAGATATTTGAGCATGGTGGGCAATATATCCTGCGCGCGGATGCTGTAGGTATCGGTTTGCAATATGCGCATGCTATCGGCGGTGGCTTTTTGCATCGCACCGAGGCGGTCATTAATACGCTTGCCACGTTGGTAAGGCGCAAACTGCCAGTTGATGTAATATGGGTAGGTTGGATCGGTAGAGCTTTGGTTGGCCGAGCTTACGAAGCCGCGCGGCGGGTTCTTCACCGTTGGGTTCTGTTCAAAAGGGATAAAGCCGTGCCAGTCGTTAGCCGGGTCGCTGCCATCCATCAGGAATTTGCCCTGGTCCTTATACTTTAAAGGAAGCTTGCCGTTTGGGGTAATGGCTATATCGTTATCAACAGAGGCGAATACAAAGTTTTGCGCCGGTGCGCTGAAGTATTTCAAGGCCTCGCGGTAGTCGGCATAATTGCTGCCGCGGTTAAGCAGGTAAAAGGTTTTAAACTCGTTGCTTTCCTCGTGCGCTATCCACTTTAAAGCATTGCCCACGGGGATATTATCGTGCCCTTTGGCCATGCCTGCATTATCATAAACCACCGGGCCGAAACGGGTGTAGCGCACGGTATCGATGATATCCGGCTGGCCCTTTACGGTAATTTTCTCAACGCGGTAAATAACTTTGTTCCATTGGTTGTTGTACCAGTATTCGTTGCGGCTTTCGTCTTTAAATTTCAGCTGGTACCAATCCAGAATATCGGCATCCACATTGGTTACGCCCCAGCTTATTTTTTGGTTATAGCCAATAACGATGCAAGGCGCACCGGGCAGCGATACCCCGTAAACATTTACGCCGGGCGCCGATAACTGCATCTGGTACCATATGGATGGGAAGGTCAGATCCAGATGCGGGTCGTTAGCCAAAATGGGGTAGCCCGATGCGGTTTTGCTGCCGCTGATGGCCCAGTTATTACTGCCTATGCCCTCTACCCTTTCCTTCATTTTCATGCCCGTAAGCAGCTGTGCTTTAAAGGCCGCAGGCGGCGCAGGAATGGGCAGGGGTTTAAAATCCCATTTGGTACCAACCGGGATGATAGGGCTCTCGTGCATGGGGTAATCGGGGAATAAATCATTGGTGATCTTCGCTCCAAACTTATTCAGTACATTGGTCATAGCCAGTTCGTTGGTGCCGCCGGCTAAAGTTTCCGACATCAGCTTGAGCAAAAACGCGCAATTGATGGGCTTCCATTCCTCTGGCGCGTAATCCAATAGTTTGAATTCAATAGGATAATCTCGTTTAGATAACTGGTGTACATAGCTGTTCACCCCATCGGTATAAGCGTTGATAACCACCTTCATCACGGGATCCTTCATCATAGCTTTCAGGGTATTTTCGGCACCGTACACCATGCCCATGCGGCGGTGGTAACGATCTACATCCAGTGCTTTTGAACCTACTACTTCAGATAATCTGCCCGATGCGCTGCGGGTTTGGATATCCATTTGCCAGAGGCGGTCGCGCGCGGTGATAAAGCCCTGCGCATAGTATAAATCGTGTTCGTTTTCGGCGAAGATGTGGGGGATGCGGTTATCGTCGTACTGTACGGTTACCTTAGCGGTAAGGCCATCAAGCTTAAGTTCTTCGGCGGCATCTATGTTTTTGCTTTCGGCATTTTGCCAAAAACCGGTAGCCGGGTTCAGGAACTTACCTATAGGCGGTATATCGCCGAATTTTGTTTGTAGTGCCCAAATGAGGGCTGTGGTAATGATTACGGAAACCAGTGCCTTAAAAATTTTCATCGGGATGGGAATGGTGAAGCAAGATAGGAAAATTCGACAAAAGTGCGCGTGGCGAGTTGACTCACCCCCAACCCCTCTCTGCTGCGCAAAGATGGGGAGTTTTTTTTCTTTCTTCACCCTCTTTAACGAAGTTAGAGAGGGTCGAACAGCAAGCGCATTCGGGGTGAGTCAAATATGCGAGCGATAAAGACCTACATCACTACCGTATCGCTATACTTCGGTTTCCTCTTCTTATAATGCCGTTTGGCTTTCTTCGGCTTTGCTTCCTGGTTTTGGGCGCGTTGCGCCTTGCCCTCTTTGCGGAACTCCCATGGCGGCGTTGGGTTGGCATCCTGCCAAAGGCCCAGTCGGCTTTGCCGGGCTTGCTGTTCCAGCGTGGCCAGTTGCGGGCTTTTTGAGTAAGCAAGGTATTGCCAGGCATAACCATTTTTCACCAGGGCGTAGTTTACATTGGTACCATCGGCCAGTTCTACTTGGCCTACCGTGCGGCCATATCTGTCCTGTGTGTTGGCTATTAGCTTTACCAGCTTGCCGAAGCAAAGGTCTGATGTAAATTGCTTGGCAGCCTGGCCGAATGCCTGGCTCTTTTCGGGGCAATCCACTTCGGCAAGGCGTACGGTGGTTTGTATATTATCGGGCGAGAGAAGCACCATGGTATCGCCATCTTTAACGCCTACAACTTTGTAGATGTAATCTTTATTGGTGTCTTTTTCGTCGTTGTTACAGGCGGTGGCAAGGATGAGGAGGAAAAGGAAAAAGTGTCGTTTAAGCATGGGGCTAAATTATGCATGGTTTTAATTAACCGCAAAGAACGCAAAGGATTTGCAGCGGCGTTAGCGCAAAGAACGCAAAGCCTTGCAAATTATTTAATAAGCTTTTTACGGTTGCAAGGCTTTGCGGCACTTTGCGTTTTTCTTTGTGTCCTTTGCGGTTAAAACTAAATCGCTTATTTCCCATGCAAGCTCATCGCGTTGCCGTCAGGATCCCTCACCGTGGCAAAGCGGCCCCATGGCATTTTTTGGGCGGGTTCAACGGTTACGCCGCGAGCGGTCATCTCTGCTATATCTTTATCCAGGTCATCGCATTTGATAACCAGGCCGCGGATGCTGCCCGGCGGCATCTGTTGGAACCAGTTCACCAACGTAATAGTGGTATCGGACCCGGGGATGCCCAATTGGATCCAGTTAGAGCCGCCTTCGTAGGGCGCTTCTACTATCAGCGTGAAGCCCATTTTTAAATAAAACTCCTTGGCGGCCTGCTGGTTGGTTACGGGGATGGAGATAATCTCGATGCCTTTCATGGTGTTGTCTATTTGTGCTTATAACATCATAAAAGTATAAATAAAAAATAAACCCGTTATTTGTGTGGTTATTTATTTGGCAATAAGGAGGATGTGATGAGCAAGTTTACCGTACCCGATAAGGTTTTATTTGTATGTACCGGCAGCAAATGCGCCAAGCGCGGCGGTAAGGACATGTATAAGCTTGCCCATAAATTTGCCAAACACGCTAAGGATGATATCGAAGTTTTCAGGATAGAGTGCACCGACAGGTGCGATTATGCACCTGTGTGTACCATATCTCCGGGGAATACCTGGTTAAAAGAGTATTCGCCTAAGGAAGTTTTGAAATTGCTGGAGAGCTAAAAGCCCCATCCGGTCGGGATGAGGCTTAAATATCATAGCCCTTTTCCTTTGGAGAAGGGTTGGGATGAGGCTTCTTACGCTTAGCCGTTGTATTCAATACCGCCAACGTGCTTGTCTATCTGCCACCTGCCGGTGCCTTCTTCGCCAATCACATCGAACAATTCCAGCGCACGGCGTGCTTTGTATTCTTCTTCGCGCTGCTCTTTCAAAAACCAGTTCAGGAACTCGTTGGTAACAAAGTCCTGCTCTTTTAAGCAACGGGCGTAAATATTTTTGATTGATTGAGTAACGCTTATTTCCTGGTCTAAAGCTTCTTCGAAAACTTCGCGGAACGAGTTATATTCCTGCTTGATGCCGGTAACATCGGGCGAAATGGCGTTGCCGCCCATATCCAGAATATATTTGTAGAATTTTAGTTGGTGCTGGCGTTCTTCTTCGGCTTGTTTGAAAAAGTAGTCAGAAGAAAAATCGTAACCATTGCGGTTACACCATGAAGCCATGGCTAAATATACGGAAGACGAATACGCTTCTTTCTTTACCTGCTGATTTAAAAGCGACTCTACCTCGGCAGAAATCAGACTTTTGATACGGATAAGATCTTTCATGTTCTTGTGGTTTTAGAGCTGATAACAAAAGACAACAAACGTGCCGATTTATTTCGCTACACAATAATACCGCTATAAATCAGCAGCAAAGAAAATAAAAGCAATATGAATTCAGTCTAAATTACTACAGCGGAAGGCTGTACAGGGTATCCTGAATGATGGTGTTCAGCTGGAACATCACGAAAGTTCCCTCTAGTATTTCTTTAAGGGCGATGATTTGCAGTAGGGTAAGCACGTAGGTATGGTCGCAGGCACAAATGAAGATGATTTCTACATCGGGGGCTTTGCCGCTGTTCAGCAGGCGGTCTTCGATATCTACATGGTAAACCGCTTTCTTCAATTTCAGCAGGCAGCGGTAATCGAATTTATTAAGTTTGCCGGCAAAATCAACGTACCAGCAACGCTCTTCATCGCACTGGTATATAGCGCCTTTGGTGGTGCTGAATACGTTAGTCCAGGTAGAAAGCTCTTGAGTATGCTGCGTTGTAACCATGTTTGCAATGCAAAGGTTGTATTTATTTATAATTAATCCAAATAATGTTAACAATTATTTATAATGATTATTAACAACCAAAACCTACATTAGCGGTTTAGTATAAACATGAGCACCATAAAAGCCTGCATATTCGACCTCGACGGCGTTATCGTAGATACCGCCATATACCATTATAAAGCCTGGAAACGCTTGGCCAACGAGATGGGTTTTGATTTTACCGAACTCCAAAACGAGCAGCTTAAGGGCGTAAGCCGGATGGCATCGCTGGATTTGGTGCTGGGCTGGGGCAACGTTACCGATGCCACCGATGCTGAGAAGGAAGAAATGGCTACCCGTAAAAACAACTGGTACACGGAAATGATCAACCTGATGACGCCCGACGAGATACTCAGCGGTGCTGGCGAATTCGTACAGAGCTGCCGCGATGCAGGCATCAAAACGGCCATCGGTTCTGCAAGCAAAAACACGCCGATTATATTGGCCAAGCTGCAATTAACCCCCTTATTCGATGCCGTGGTAGATGGCAACAGCGTAAGCAAAGCCAAACCCGACCCGGAAGTGTTCCTGAAAGGTGCCGAAGCCCTGGGCGTATCCCCTGCCCATTGCATAGTGTTTGAGGATGCCGTGGCGGGTGTAGAAGCCGCAAAAAACGCTGGTATGAAAGCGGTGGGCATCGGCTCGCCGGAAACGCTGAGCGAAGCGGACGTAGTAGTGAGCGGCCTGGATAAGTTCAGTTTAGCCAAGCTAGAAGAACTTTAGAATTATTGATTTGTCATATGAAATTTAGGTTGATTGTGTTTTGTACTATCTTGGGACTGTATTCGTGCACCGATAGACTGACATACCATAAGTTGAAAAAAGCTGGCCTGGAGCAGAATAATCCTAGTAAAATATTATTTAAAACCATAAAAGATAGCCTCCCTAAATCCGAGCATGTTATTTATATCTTAAGCCCACGAGATTTGGGTTCGCAAACAACCCTTGCTTTTCATGCTTTAGTTTACGATGTAGGAACGAAAAAAACTTTATTTATTGAAAATGATAGCGCACGCACCTATCATATACGGATAACGTCTAAAAGTCACCATTTTACTACAATGACCTTTGTTCTTAATAATTACATAAATGGCAAAATAGAGTATTTAAAAACGCTACAACACACAGGTTTCTCTGAGGGCGGTGTCAACCTATTTTGGATTTTTGATATTGATTTAACCACTAAAAAAACGCAAAAATTTTATATTGAAAGCATTTTGTTAGACAAGCAAGGAAATCCAACAACTACTAAAATTTACTTTTCAGGAGGACAATGAAGATAATAGCCACATTATTATTTGCGTTGATATCAACAATTCTTTTCGCCCAAAAGCCTCAGGTAAAAATTATCATCACACCGCTTACCAAAAATTATTACGTAGTAACATCGCATGGCTACCCAGATAAGGATAGCGAACTATACCCTTCTAATAGCTTATTTGTGGTGACAGATGCCGGCATTGTTTTGATAGATACCCCCTGGGGCGAGGCGCAAACCCAGCAATTGATAGATACGCTTGCTAAAACTTATCATAAAAAGATAGTGCTTTGCATAGCCACCCACTTTCATGACGATAAGGTTATTGGTTTCGACATACTGAAGAAAGCCGGCACCAAAACCTACAGCAGCACACTAACCTATAAACTCGCCAAAAAGGAGCACAATAAACTGCCGGAATTTACCTTCAGTCGCGATACTACTTTTACGGTAGGCGGCGTAACCCTAAAGACCTACTACCCCGGCGAAGGGCACACTAAAGATAATATTGTGGTGTGGTTCCCGGATGAGTTGGTGCTTGTAGGCGGCTGCCTGGTAAAAAGCCTGGATACGAATAGCAAAGGATTTACAGGCGATGCCAACCTGGAGCAATGGCCCGCCGCTATCGAAAACGTGATTAAGTACTACGGGCACGCCAAATACATCATCCCCGGCCACCTCGGCTGGCAAGGCGGTGTGGAGCAGCTGAGCCATACCATGGATGTAGTGAAGTAGAAATTATCGGAATGACGGAATGACGCTAAGCGGGAATTTGCCCAGCGAGTAGCGCTTTCTTTTGACTGTGCTTTAAATAACGCACGACTAATCGATTCTTCAATGCTACAACGGCAACTACTGCGAAGCCGTTAGTTAGTAAGTGTAAATCAGCCCAGCCTGCCTTAGCAAAAACAATATTGGTATAAAACACCATCACCAGGTTAGCCATAAATAAACAGCAGATATCAAACGGCACTAAATAAACGATGGTATATCCCTTAAGACCGTACCTCCGCACAATAGAAAAATCTATACCCTGGCACACGATAGCGAATATGAAAATAAGGAAGAACCAGCTCTCTTCGGCACCATGATACTTTATTTTCGAAAAAGTGTTGATGAGGAAGTTCTGAAATACTGGGTATAAGCTATTTGCCGCAAAGAAAAACGCCGCGAATAGCAGGAAATGAAAACCATATTTCACCAAGGCGTAAAGTATGATGTTGTCCTTTAGCTTTTCCATTTTAAAGTTTGTTTTTATTAATCACACCGATGAGCAAAGCGCACTTGCATATCCGCTCTGCTCGCCGATGATCGCCGCGGCGCCCTAGCGCACTTGCCTCTGCGCCGCTCCTGCAACGACGAGATGGTGAAGCGCTTTTGGGCGATGCCTTTGGCCCGGGCTTTCCGTTACAAATCCTCGCGCAGCCGCACCAGCCCCCCCCTTCGCTGCGGGTTTTTCACTGCAATCCCTATCGCGGTGATAGTCGCCAACCTTCTGCTGGGTTGCGGCCCGCCCTATTGCTTACTTCACCGTATAAGTTACCTTATTCACCCCCACCCCGATTATCTTCAATGATTTCCAGTTGACAGGCAACTTGCTTTTTATTTGTACAATGCCCGCTGGCGTAATGTCCAACCCGCCGAAGCCCATCAGCATGGCCTGGATAATGCCCCCTGCCCCTGTAGCAAAGTATGGGTTGGTGCCGCCCTTGGTTTCGGCTATCACGCGGAAAGGCGGGTTAAGGTTTGGCTCGTAAGCTTCTTTAAACCAATGGTAGGCTTTGTCACCGTTGCCGAGGCGGGCGTATAGCAAGGCGAACACGCCCTGTGTCATGGCCGGGGTGCCTTCGTTAGGCACACGAGTTTCGTAATATTCCAGGTCTTTTTTAATCTGTGCAGGGTCGGTAATGGTTTTCAGCGGGTAGGCCAGCAGGTTTACGTCGGCTTGTTTAATGCCCTCGCCTTTGTAAGTGGCAAACTCGGCGGTTACGCCGTTATCCATCTTCAGTATCGGGATATTGTTGGCTACATTCATCCAATCCGGGTTGGCGGTAAGGCCCAATATTTTGGCAGCTGCCGTAGCATTTTTCAGGTTAACCTGCGCGGCAGCGTTAGTAAAGGCGTTGTTATCTATATTCTCGGCCCACTCATCGGCAGCAACTACGTTCTTGATATCGTAATGGCCGGGTCCGTTGCGCTCTACTCTGCTTGCCCAAAAATCGGCAGTGGCAGATAGTATGGGCCAGCCTTTCTCGCGCAGCCATTCCTTGTCCTGCGTTACGCAGTAATAATTCCAGGCGGCGTTGGCTACATCGGCCGTAATATGGTGCTCAAAAGGGCCGCTCAATGCCCAAACGGGAGTTTCTTCCACCCCGCTATCGGCACTTTCCCAAGGGAACATCGCTCCCTTATAACCATGCGAAAAGGCATTTTTTCGGGCGGCATCCAACCGTTCGAAACGGTATTCTACCATCGATTTGGCAATCTCCGGGTGCAGTACCAGCATAGCCGGGAACATCCACAAATCGGTATCCCAAAAAACGTGGCCGTTATAACCCAGGCCCGAAAGGCCCATCGGCGATGGCGACAGTGCCGTCCCCTCGCGCGAAAACGAGTATAAATGATAAAGCATGCTGTGCACGTCCTGCTGGGCCTGGGCATCACCTTCTATCTGTATATCGCTTTGCCAAAGCTTATCCCATGCCTGGTTGTGGAATTTGATGAGCCTGTCCTTACCTTCCAGCAGGGCAAAAATGGTTAAGCGCTCGGCCTCGTTCAATGGGTCGGCATGATGGGCAGAGGTGATGGACGAGCCGGTTACGCCATAGGAATAAGTTTGCCCCGCAGCAACCTGGTGGCTAAATTTCATCAGGTGCATATTATTGTCCCACATTTCGTGTATCACCCGTGGCTCCTGCCCGTGCGGCTCGTTAAACAAGAACGAAGTTGATGCGCAAAGCTGCAGTTTGCCCGTAGGACTTTTTGCGGTAGAGGTTAACAAACTGATGGTTACATGTGGGCGGTCAATCTCATTATAATAGTTCTCAACCTGTTTCAAGGCATCGGGTGCCTCCATTACGCTGGCAGCGGTAATCGTGATTGCTTTTTTGGCAGTCACGGCAACATCCATCAGCACGGTATAAGGCAATTGCCGCAACGAATAATAGGTGTATTTGATGCTCGCCTTGTCGCCATAGTCGAAAGTGGTAGTCATGGCGGCGCGCTGCATATCCAGCTCCTGCTTAAAATTGCTTACCATTTTGGCATCCAGGCGGCGGCCGTCAACCTCCAAATACATATTTAGTAAATTGAAACTGTTCAGGAAATTGCTTACACGGCCACGGCCATACAAATCATACGCGCCGGCCAGCACCACATTCTTCACCTTGAACGGCTCGGGCGAGGATACGATACCGATCATGCCGTTGGCTACCGTAATGCCGTAGTAGTTCGCCGGGTCTATCTTATCGGCTTTTATCACCCAGGGGTCCTGCGCCATCAGCTTTACCGATACCGAAAGGCTCATCAGCAAGCAAAACAGTTTGATACTTCTCATAAAATTGGTGCTATTTTATTTTCAATTGCAGTTTTTGGGTAACCAATTGCCCTATTTTTCGCCCCTGCGCATTGCCTACGTCGCAGGCAATTTTATAATGGATCCCTCCGTAAACACGCGATATGGCCGCTTCCAATGCCGCAGCGCGGAACGACGGGAAACTGCGCGGCTCAATACCGAATTCAGATTCAGACGAATCGGTGTAAGCAATATTGTCGCCAAATGCACTAGTCAACACTTCGGCAGCAGCAGCCGAGATAACCGCGTGACCGCTGATATACTCGGGGAAAGGCGGGGTTTGTATGTACGGGCGCCAATCGGCATCAATCTGTTTAGTAATCACCGTTTCGGGACGCACGCTATTAGCTTGATATTTTACGTACCAGCAATTGATGAATGCATCGAACAAGGCGATAGATGTTTCGGTGTAGGCTGCTACGGTGGTGCCGAAATCGGCTTTTTTGAGCCTGCTGCCGGTGCCTGCAATATTCATCCAGTGCCCGCCGGGCGAGAATTTTTTGGTAGCGAAGGATGCATGGCCTATCACATTCAACTTAAAGGCGTTATCGTCCCAAAAATCGGCTATGTGTTTTTGCTCTTTGTTCAAACTGTCTACCAGTGTTTTAACCTCCATTACGTTTTTGTAAAAAACGCTGTTCTTATCGGTCATGTTATAGGCTGGTGGCTCGGGCGCAGCAACCTGCGATGCCGAATCCAACACCATCGGGCGTATCTCGCCCCAATGCGGCTCCAGTGCCTGGGCATACATGGGTGGCGTGGGTATCCAGCGACCATCTTTGCGTGTAACGGTATATTTGCTTGCCGAACGGGTTTGGGCGTAGTTATCCTTTTTACTCCATTTAAGTATGTATTTGGCAACGGTATCGGCATACGCCACGGTATTATCGAACACGTCCGATGGCATACCTGCGTCCTTAGCCTTCTGTTTCAGGTCGTCGATATAGATTGCCATGCTGCCCTCCGGGAAGGTTACAGCGTTGCCAACCGTACAAAACGCCAGCATGGAGGCAAACTTAAAATCGATGTCGGTATCTTTTGGCGGGGTTGGCGCGGTGGGCAGGTGCTTTATCTGGCCCGATAAGCTGCGGAAATGCTTAGGGTCGCCGGCCGCTATTACCTGGTAGGCGGCGATATTAGCGTACACGTAGTTGCGCGATGCGATTACCGGAGGGAAATTATTCTCTAGAACGATATCGTTTAGTTTCTTTACCGTAATTCGGTACAGTTCTGGGTCGTCTGTAACTTTTTGATAATCAGCTTTCTTGCAGGATGCAAAAGTTAGGGCTACACCTGCAAGCAAAATCAGGAAACGGTTCATAATCATGTATTGGTTTAAGAAAAAACGCCCGCGCTTTCGATGCCGGGCAGGTATTGGTTTTTCTTTGTTTAGAGGCTAATATAGGGGTTTTATTGCTAATTGACGGGCATAAAATTGTTTGATTTTAACACCGTGAAATAGTTACTTTTGCAACGCAAAACGCGTTTCTGCGTGCTGTTTTTTATTTGTTATTTATCCGTTTTATGAAGAAACCTGCTCTTTTAGTATTAGGTGCATTGTTATTGGCCTTCATCAGCCTTTATTTTATTATCCCGCAAAATATTACTGCTACCAGCACTGTTACGGTGGATGCCGTAGACGGCAACGTATTCAAATTCCTGGTAAAAAAAGAAGCCTGGCCTAAATGGTGGCCCGGCGAGCATATGGCATCAGACAGTAATCTTTTTGCCTTTGACGGCAGGTTGTACACCATTCAAAAAGACGCCAACAGTTATATTGAGGTAGACATCAATACAGGGAAGGTGGAATTAGAGGGCAAAATAAACTACCTGGCAATAGATGATGTTTCTACAAAAATCACCTGGGAAGCCGTTAAGCAAAGTAGCCTTAACCCCTTCACCAGGGTATCAGAATTTATGCACATTAAATCTGAACAGAACGACATGGACAGCCTCCTGAACGTATTTAAGCAGTTTATACAAAAAGATATAAATGTTTACGGGCTTCCGATAAAAATAGACAAAGTAAAAGATGGCATCATGCTGGCAACCAATTCAGTTAGTACCACCCCACCCACAGTGGAAACTGTTTATGCTATGGCTGCCGGCCTGCGCAAGCAAATAGCCGCCCAAAACGCTGCGGAAACTAACAAACCCATGCTCAACATTACCAAAGCTGATGATAACGAATACCATATTATGGTGGCCATCCCTATCAATAAGGTAATTACACCCGCCGCAAATTCGGTTATCAATAAAATGGTGGTAGGCGGCAATATCATGACCACAGAGGTTAAAGGCGGGCGAAACACCATTGACAATGCGTTTTGGCAGATGCGCGCTTTTCAAAAAGACTATAAGCTTACCTCCGTAGCCATGCCGTTTGAGCTGATGGTGACCGACCGCATTGCACAACCCGATACCGCCAAATGGGTAACCAAACTTTACTGGCCCATCCTTTAAGGTCTACTTACTTATCAGGAGCAATTTACCCTCGTAAGTAACTACCACATAGCTTTCGCCTGCGGCGGTCTTAACCAATTGCGGCGCAGTCATTTCCTGGAAATTGAATAGCGGGTTCACCCAATACTCGGGCAACGAAAGCTGTTTGGTTTGCTTATCGTAATGCATGGTAACCAGGCCAAGAGCATCGTACTTACCCTCGTAAGGCACTACTCCCCAAAAGTTGCCGTTTAGCAACACATCGCCCTGCTTGTTATTTAACACCGTAACCGAGCGGATGGGCGCTTGCTGATATAGGTAAGGTAAAGCGGTAGAGGCTGTTGCGTGCAGCACATCGCTGATGAACACACTTTTAAACTCATTGGCTTCAAGGCGGCGATTTTGGTTGATGCGGTCCTCAAAGATATCCTCGGTGGTTTTATCTGCCATCTTCTGAAAGCTCAGAAATTCCTTTTTTAGGTAGGGCAGCTCCTGCTCCAAATCGTTTTTTGGGCGGAAGGGATAATACTTGCCTTTATAAGGATAAGATAGGATGAGGTCGTTCCTGCCATCGTTGTCCAAATCATTGTTGTAAGCGTAAAGCGGCTCATTGGCCGATACGTTGTACTTGCTGTTTTCGCCCCAGTTACCAGCTATCAGGTCGGCTTTGCCGTCGCCATCCAAGTCGGTAACGGTTGCACTCTGCCACCACCCCTTTGCCCCATCGAGCAGCGGACTGCTGAATTTCACGAGCTTTTTATTCTTGCTGAGGAAAATTTGTATCGGGTTCCATTCAGATGCTATCAACAAATCCTCTGTTCCATCGCCGTTAATATCCCGGGCAGTTATTTGGGTTACGTATTTAAGCGTGGTGATTTCGGTATATGCCTTCGGCGATGCCAGTTCAAAATCACCATTGCCTTTGTTTAGTAAAATAGTAGATTCAGCCGTTACAGTATAATCTACGAACGATACGCCGGCACCCAGGAAAATGTCCTTTCGCCCATCGCCGTCAAAATCATAAAAAAGTATCTTAGATGCCAATTGCACCGGCTGCGGAATGGCTTTGTATTCGAATTGGTAATTGCCCTTGTTGATATACAAACGCACCTGCTGGCGTTTATTTGGTTCGAGAAGGGGGTTGTTAACCGTTAGCACCAGTAAATCGGGCAGGCCATCCTTATTCACATCGGCCCATTGTGCGCCGGTATCGCCGTAATCTTTAAAAGCATCAAAGGCAGCAACGCTCACTTTTGTGAAGCCGCCGGCCTTGTTGCCTGCCAAAATATATTTGTCATCGCCTGCCATACCGCCCACGTAAATATCGTCGAGGCCGTCTTTATTTACATCGGCCACGGCTACCGGCGGGGTATGCGGCAGATAGGTATGCGGCAACAGGTTGTAATAGTTAAAATCGGGTGTTTCGTTCTGCTGCAGGGTAGCGAGTATGCTTGCCTTAACCGGCACATAGCTAAACTGCGCATCGCGTTTGGTGTAATTGGTTATCAGGCCAACCATATCTGTAGTTTGCTGCGTTTGGCTTTTGTTGTAGGTGATCAGCGTTTTTTTATTGGGGTTAAAATCTTTGATAATCTGATAGGAGTTATCGGGCCAGATCACCATCAGTTCCGCGGGCTTATCGCCGGGCAGGAAGGTAAAGGTAAGGTTATTGTTCTGCGTGCTTTCGTAAGCAGTGCTGGTTTGTATCTCCTGATGATCAACATCGTTGTTGGAACGCAGGAAAAATTTGGTACCGATACCGTCCGGGTTAAGCGCAGTGTATTTTACGCTGAAATTGAGGTAAGGCGGCTTGGCATCCTTGGCATTCTCCATCGTCGTGTTCTGATAGATAGACGCCGGGGCATCCATATTATTGGTTACCATATCCAAATCGCCGTCGTTATCCAGATCGATAGAAACCGCACCTGCCGAAATGGTGGTATCGCGCATATCGTTCCCTTCGGATATATCTGTAAACTTCAGTTTTTCACCGGCGTGGTACAAATAGTTGTGCACCTGCCCGTCGGGCATCAGGTTTATTTTTTCCTTATCGAAGAAACGGCTCGTCTTGAAATCTTTCACTACGTCAGGGTCGCCCAGGTATTTCAGGTAATCCATATCATTAAGTCGCTTTTTGATGCCGTTACTAAAGAAAATATCCTTGCGCCCGTCCATATCAAAATCCTGCACTAAGGGCGACCACGTCCAATCCGTAGCCGACACGCCCGCATACAGACTCATATCTACAAACTTGCTGCCGTTACCCACGTTTAGTTGTAGGCTATTTTTCGAATACTGGTAGTAATACCCTGCGTTCACCTCCTGATTGTATATATCAAGCGGCTCGTCGTTTATGGTCGATTTTAGTGCCTTGATATCTTCCGGAAGCATGTCTGTGCTTATCACATCCAGATGCCCGTCTTTATTGATATCCGTTATCGCATTCCCCATGGAGAAAAGGCTGGTATGCCCAAATGCGCTCTTCAATTCTTCTTTAAAGGTGCCATCTTGTTGGTTTACGTAGTAGTAATCCTGCTCAAAAAAATCGTTACTTACGTATATATCGTCCCAGCCATCGTTGTTCAGGTCGCCCACGCTTAAGCCAAGCCCATACCCTATCGGCGCCGAATAAATGCCCGAGCCTTGCGTTACATCGGTAAATTTGCCATTATCGTTGCGGAACAGGTGATCACCCGCATCGTGGCTGTATTTAAAACGCTGGGTAGAATCGCCATAAGTATCTGTGCTGTGTACCGATGAAGTGAGCAGAAACATATCAAGGTCGCCGTCTTTATCGTAATCAAAAAAGCTTGCCTGGGTAGAGAAGCCCGAAAAATCGAGCCCATACTTCGCTGCCGATTCGGTAAAGGTGAGATCGCCGTTGTTGATGTACAGTTGATTTTTGCCTTTAAAACCTTTGTAGTTGCTTACCACGCAAACGTAAATATCCTTTAAACCGTCGCCGTTGATGTCTACAACGGTTACGCCGGTTTTCCAGTTTCCGGTGCCTACGAGGCCCGCTTTTTTTGTAATGTCTTCGAATTTAAGCCCGCCTTTGTTCAAGTACAGTTTATTTTGGTCCTGATTAGAAACGAAGTAAAGGTCCTGCAGGCCATCGTTGTTGAAATCGGCGGCGGCTACGCCTGCTCCGTTATAGAAGTACAGGTAATCCAGGATATTTACTGAGTCGCTTACTACATTGCGGTTCACAAAATCGAGACCGCTCTCACTGGACGGCACCAGTTTAAAAATGCCATCACCTGCTTTTTTAGATCCGCAGGAGTAGAAAAAAGCGATAAAAGCCAGCACCAGGCAGCATCCTGCCAGGGTGGACCGAAGCGCGATAGCGGGTTTATTAGGTAAGCGTTTTTTGCGCTTGGCGTTCTTCATTTTATAGATATTCCAGGTTTTCTACCGTCAAATGGTTCATGCAGGTTTACCGGTGTAATTTATAGGCTTTCAGCTTATCGTCGTTAAGGCCGAACAAAAAATATTTCTCTCCATTGGCATTTTTTATCATCAATGACGAACGCACCTGGCCCGACAAATCCATCCCGCTTTGCGATGGCGAAATATACGTAAATCCGTTTTTACCGTACTTATAAATTTGACCATGGCTGGCATCTAATCGGCCAACTTCGGGTTTAAAACCATAAAAATTGCCGCCTAAGATAATCGAGGGGACTCCGCTGCCGTCTAAATCGTCGCACAGGATGGTATTTACGTTGGCCAATTGCGCATTATAAGGCAATGCCTTCGCCACGAATTTACCGCCCTGGTTTATGAACACCGCCGAAGCCAGGTAGTTCATTTCGTGCGTTTCGGCCCCTTGCAGTTGCTCGTCCGGGAATATCTCGCTGAACGGCTTGCCCGCGTAATCGGTATATTTAAGGTATTTCTTTTTGAGGAGGGGCATCTGGCCAACCAAATCAGGCTTCATGTGGAACACATAAGGGATGTGGTCGCTCTTGTACATGGATGTTACGCATTCCCTGGTTCCGTTCTTGTCGAAATCTTTCACGTAAATCTTCATCGGTTCCTCAAAAGATGCTTTGAATTTGATGTTGAGCCCAATGTTACCCGCTACGATATCCGGTTTACCGTCGCCGTTCACATCGGCAATTTGCAATGCGCTCCACCAGCCCTTGTAGTTATCCAATTGTTTATCGTGGGTGAATTTGCCCTTATTGTTCATAAATATCTCAATCCCCATCCAGTTGCCTGCAACTATAAGGTCGGGATAGTCGTTGCCGTCGATATCCGCCCATTGTGCCGATGTTACCATCCCCAACCTGGTATCGGCTCCTAGCACCTGTGCAGATACATCAGTAAAGTGTCCGTCGCCATTGTTGTGGAACACGTATGATTTTGGCGATACTCCATAAGTGCCGGGCACGCTCCGCCCACCAATGAATAAATCGAGATGGCCATCTTTATCGTAATCACAAGCCATCACTACCGATGCATTTACCGGCGCAGGCAAGCTTTTCTGCGGATTACGATGTAGGTTACCTTTACCATCATTTTCATAAAAACGAGGGAAATATAATGGATTTTCGGGTTCATCTTCGTTGCCGCCTACGCCTATGATCAGGTCCTCGTCGCCATCGCCGTCAAAATC
Organism: Mucilaginibacter sp. P2_D11; assembly: GCF_056404435.1. Classification (NCBI taxonomy): domain Bacteria; kingdom Pseudomonadati; phylum Bacteroidota; class Sphingobacteriia; order Sphingobacteriales; family Sphingobacteriaceae; genus Mucilaginibacter; species Mucilaginibacter sp. P2_D11. The sequence continues at coordinate 370,013 of NZ_JBFUEA010000004.1, read as the reverse complement.
GCCAAAGGCTGCGCCGGCATTTTCTATGTAGCTCTGCTTGCCCAGGTCATCGGGCACGTATATCTTAAACCTGCCGTTTTTTTGTTGCAGGTAGATGGATGCCGGACTATCCTTCGAACTGCCGAAGTAAAAATCTGCGAGGCCATCCTTATTTAAATCGCCTTTTGCCATATAAGGGTTCTCGGTAGAGAGCATCTGCAGCATCAGGCGCTCGTTGTCGAAATCGATGAATCCGTTTTCTGTGTGGGTGGGCACCGAATCGAACAATGCTTTGGCGGTTTCAGTAAACAGAGGCTTAACCGCTTTCCTGCTGAAATCGTAAGTTCCCTTCGCATCCGCGATGTTGTAGGTGTACACTTTGTTCGCCTTTACGTTTTTTGCCACCTGGTATTTACCGCCGGGCCATATAACCTGTACAGAATCTACCAAAGCTACCTTGCCGAGGCCAATGGTAATTAAATTTGGTGACGTGCTGCTCTGGAAACCGCGCGTTGGCTGCTGATAGTAAACCAGGGCCTGCCCCTTGCTGAATGTTTTGATCGTTGCCCCTACCCCAAACCGGTTCAGCTTATCGCCTTGCAACTTTATTTGGATAAAATTATTCTTTAGCGTTTCAGCGTTGTTTTTGTAGATGTATAAGGGCGAGTTTACGTTGTTCACGATAAGGTCGTTATCGCCATCGCCATCCAAATCGCCATAGGCAGCCCCGTTGCTGAACGACGGGTCGTCCAGCCCAAACTCCTTTGCTTTATTGGTAAAAGTAAGGTTATGGTTATTGGAAAATGCGTAGTTGGAAAGTGGTGTCGACACCATCTTATCCGTAAAATCTTTATAATCAAATGATTTTTTCTGGGCTATCTTATCCATGTTTTCACGGTTGCCCAAAAATTCGATGTAGTCCTGATCGGTGAGGTCTTTATATATGCCGTTAGATACGAAGATATCTTTCCAGCCGTCGTTATCCATATCAAAAAATAGTGCGCCCCAACTCCAATCGGTAGCGGCTACGCCCGCATTGAAGGCCACTTCGGAGAATGTTCCATCGCCATTGTTCAGCTGCAGGCAGTTTTGCATGTATTGGTTAAAGTAACCATCGTGCTGTTTTAGTTTTATTACGTCGAAGGATTCGAAGGAGGTCATCTTCTTCAAACGTCTGTCGCCTTCGGGCAACATCTCAGTGGTAAAAATATCCAGGTTGCCATCGTTGTTGATGTCGGCGATATCCGAACCCATCGATGCCAGGCTCAGGTGGCCGGTCTCGGCTTGTATGTCTTCTTTAAAAGTGCCGTCCTTTTGGTTGATGTATAGGTAATCGCGCTCGAAAAAATCGTTAGATACGTAGATATCCGGATAGCCATCGTTATTTACATCGGCTACCGATACGCCAAGGCCAAAGCCGATATCGCTGCTAAATATGCCTGCGCCTTTGGTTACATTGGTAAAGTGCCCACCATCATTGCGGTAAAGGCGCGCGCCGCCCAACTCATCTACCACCGCCCGCAAATTCTTGCTGAAATCGAAAGAGCCAATTGGCCTGAATGAGTTGTTGAGCACGAAGCAATCCAGGTCGCCGTCGTTATCATAATCAAAAAATATGGCCTGGGTAGATAATCCGTTATCAACCAGGCCATACTTTTCGGCTTCTTCTTTAAAAGTGCCGTTGTGTTGGTTTATAAAAAGTTCGTTGCCCTTCCTATCGATGATATTGCCGCTATGGCAAACGTAGATATCCAGCCATCCATCGCCGTTAATATCAACCATGGTAACGCCGGTACTCCAGTATTTGGTGCCCTTAACGCCCGCCTTATCGGTAATATCTTCAAACTTCCAGTTGCCTTTATTCAGGTAAAGCTGATTGCCGCCCTGGTTTGAGGTGAGGTACACATCGTTAAGCCCATCGTTGTTTATATCGCCAATGGCCACGCCGCCGCCGTTGTAGTAATTGCGGAAGGTGAAAACGTTGGTGCGGTCCTGCTCGTTTAGCTTGTTGGTAAAGTTTATGCCGACTGCGCTATTGTCCTGCAAGGAAAACAGCGGATTATCGACGCGTTCTTTGCCGCAGGATACCAATAAAAAAGAAGCAATAGCAATCAGGGTAAACGGCTTTTTTTTAAACATTATACGTTTAGAAAAAACAAACGTAGCGAATTACTTCGCTACGTTCAAATCAAATATAAAACTGTAAACTGGTTCCTTAATTAGTAACCCGGATTTTGTTTCAGGTTAGGGTTGGTATCAACCGCACGCTGAGGGATTGGGAAAAGGGTTTTAGATTTATCAGTTGCCAGTGGGCGCTGATCTACAGGATCGTTGAACTTTTCGAAACGGATAAGGTCATTCCTCCTCCAGCCTTCGTAGTAAAGCTCGCGGCCGCGTTCTGCCAGCATAACTTTAGCATCAACGCTACCCAGGGTGCTTGCACCACGTGGGGTACGTACCGCGTTAACGATGCTTACTGCAGTTTGGCCAAGCGGGTCTGTACCGCCACGCATAATTGCCTCGGCTTTCTCTAACAATACATCGGCGTAGCGTAAGAATACATAGTCATTATCCTCGCTGTTATCAGGTACTGTACCATCTGCATTAGGATGCGGGAAGTATTTGAACACCCTGATACCCTGTGCTTCTGTAGAGAAGTTAATATTAACATCTTCTGTAAAGATAAGTGGTTTACCGCCACGTTGTTTTAAGGCAACGCCGCCCGGGCCGTATTGCTGGCCTACGGCAAAACCTGCCCTTAAGCCAACTTTATCAGTTAAGCCCGGGTAAGCAACACCACGGCGCTCATCAGATGCCTCAAATGATTTGTAGAAATCGGCAAGGGTTGTGAAACCGTTCCAGCCATCTGGTGTCTGGTTGTAGTGCAAGCCCATTTTCCAACGGTTTTTTGCGTTACCGGTTTGACGTGCAGTAGTGTTATATAAACCAAAGATGTTACCGTGAGACTGATCTGAGTTATCCCATGCAAAATCCTGGAAGTATTTACCGGCCGGCTCTAAAGTATAGCCCGCTGCTGTTACCTTATTTGCATACTCAATAACCTTATCCATATCTGCTTTAGCAAATGTGAATGGGCCACCAACGGTAGCGGCTGTATAAACTGCTTTGTTAAGGTAAACTTTGGCTAATAAAGCCTGTGCGGCTGCTTTGCTGGCTACGCCAATGTTAGCTGCGGCGCCTAATTTAGATTCGGCAAACTCCAAATCTTTGATGATGAATGCAGTAGCATCTGCACGGTTCATTACTGTAGGTACAGATGAGTTTGGTGCATCCGGATCACGGAATGGCTGCTGGCCGTACAAGTCAACTATCTGGAACATAAAGTAAGCACGGCAAAAGCTTGCTTCTGCTTTGATCTGATCAGATGTTGCCCTGGCAATTACCTGTGTTGCACGGAACACGCCGATGTTCAGCTGATCCCAGGTATCGTTTATCTGGTTGTGCGATGGTGTCCAGGTGTGGGTGTGCAGCTTGCGCCATGTACCAAAGTCACCCCAGTCGGTACCGCGGGTTGGGCCCATCATCTCGTCTGTAGGATGCTCTTGCAAAGCGTAAGTATTTGCCTGGTCGGCTTGCCCGTTCAATTGAGAATATACACCATTCAAATCCGCCGCACTTGATGCTCCCCCGGCGTCTACGGATTTAGACCCGTACACAGTTTCGTTCAATTTTGCACAACCTGTCGCGGCCAAAAGCGCCATACCACAAAGTGTTGCTTTCAATGTTATTTTTTTCATGCTCATATTTTTTTTAGAAACTCGCGTTTAAACCTAATGTGAATGTACGTGCGCTTGGGTATGAGGTATAATCTATACCACGTGATGGCACGCCGTTTCTTTCTTTGTTGGTATTAATTTCGGGATCAAGACCGCTGTAACCGGTAATCAATAACAGGTTTTGGCCGGTTACCGATACGCGCAGCGATTTGAATGCACTACCCTTAACAGGGAAGGTGTATCCGATAACCGCGTTTGATAATCTCAGGAAATCGCCTTTCTCAACAAAACGGCTTGATACCTCACCAGAGTTAAGTGCATTCTCGTTTGTAGCAGCAATATCTTTAGTTACGTTACGGCCGCTTACCAAGTTGCCTTTGTAGAAGAAAGCGTTTGCTGTGTTGTTATAGATGTAAAAACCGGTTGCTCCGTTTACGAAGAAACTAGCGTTCCAGTTTCCGTAAGTAAAGCTGTTGTTGATACCGGCAAGGAAGGTTGGAAGCGGGCTGCCATGAGGAGTTGCAGCATCGATACCGTTAGGATATATACCGAAACCGTTTGCATCCAAACCATTGTATTGCGACACATTGAAAGTGTACAGCGGGTAGCCGTTACCTATAAACTGTGCATATGCACCAGATAAGCCCTGGCCATCGATGTTACCGGTGATTACGTTACGGTTACCGAAGTTCTCAACACGGTTCTTCACGAAAGTCATGTTGTAATCGATATCCCAGGTAAAGCCTTTTGCGGTTGAATTTGTAACCGCAGCAAATTTTAAGCCTACTTCCACACCTGTGTTTCTTACGTTACCCGGCAAGTTAACCCAGTACCTTGTATCGGCAGCTGGCTGAGCCAAATCCTGTAAAAACAGCAGGTCTTTTTGCGATTTGTTGAAGTATTCTACTGTACCTGATAAACGGCCTCTCAGCACGGTGAAATCGATACCTGCACCGTAAGCGGTTTGGGTTTCCCATTTCAGATCCGGGTTAGCAGCATTCAATGGAGAGCTTGATGTACCGTAGTAGTTAAGCTGCTTTAATTTCAAAGAAGCGTAGGAAGGGTAATCCTGGTTACCTGTTTGGCCATAGTTTAAGCGAAGGCTCAAATCATCGAAGATGCTTTTTGGAGCCCAGCTTTCGCTGCTTATACGCCATTTAGCTGCAACAGCAGGGAAGTTAGCGTATTGGTGGTTAGCACCAAAACGAGATGAACCGTCTCTCCTCACCGTACCTGTGATGATGTATTTGTCTTTGTATGAGTAGTTAACACGTGCAAAATAAGATTGCAGTTTGTAGCTGCTACTATCGCCGATTGGGTATGCTAAACGGTTAGTGAAGCCGTTGTAGTCATAGTAATCTTTAACGAATTGTTTCGGAACTGCTACACCCCAAGCCATATCATAACGATAGAAGTTTTTGTATGTAGCGTAAGAATAACCAACCAATGCAGTAATAGTGCTGTTAGGGGTCAGCTTTTTGTCGTAGTTTAAGGTATGCTCTGTAGTAGTGCTCCTTAACTCGTTATGCTGCAATATACCACGGCCGTTACCGGTTGCAGAGGGAACAGTGAAATCCCTGATGCCCGAGTTATCGGTGAAACCAACGATTGTTGGATCGTAGTAGGTTTGCCTTAACGAGTTGGCCCTATCAATACCGATGTTGCCTTTGTAAGACAAGCCTTCTATCAGCCTGATAGTCATGGTTAAGTTATTCAGGTAACGGTTGATGTTGTCTGTATCGTCTATCTGGTTCAACAACGAAACCGGGTTACGGAAACTGTTGCCGTTAGGGATACCGTTAGCAGAGTAACCATTTAAATTGAAATACCTGCCTTGTGCATCGTAAACCGGGATAGTAGGGTTAGTTTGCAGCGCAGCACCAATTAAGCTACCGTTGAAACCGGCGTTGTTGGTTACCGGAGCAAACCTGTCTTTTACATTAGAGAACAATGACTGCAGGTCGAATTTCAAACGCTCGCCAAAGAACGACTGAGACGCGTTTATGCGTGCATTGAAACGCTTAAGAGCGGTGTTCTTAACGATACCCTGTTGGTTATCGTAATTGGCAGAGGCACGATAGCTGCCTGTATTGCTTGCGCCACCGAAAGAAAGGTTATAGTTTTGAGAAACGGCTGTCCTCAAAATTTCTTTTTGCCAATCGGTATTGCCGCCGTAATCAACCGCGGCAGCATCAGCGCCTACGCTTGCAACAGCTTTCAGGAAATCTTCGCGGCCAAGCAAATCGTAAGTTTTTGCTGCTTTTGCCATACTTGTGCTAGCACCAAACAAAATACCCTGCCCTTTGCGGCCTTTTTTGGTTGTAATTATTACAACGCCGTTTGCGCCACGAGAACCGTAGATAGCCGATGCAGATGCATCTTTCAATACAGAGATGTTTTCGATATCGTTAGGGTTGATAAACGCCAGCGGGTTACGCGCCGAAGCACCGCCCGCGCCGCTATCGAAACCGCCCGAAGTACCGCCATTATCCAAAGGCACGCCATCCACTACATAAAGCGGGCTTGTACCAGAACGGATAGAGCTTGCACCACGGATGTTGATAGTAGCACCTGCACCGGGCTCACCGCTTGATGGGGTTACCTGTACGCCTGCAATACGGCCCTGCAACAACTGCTCCGGCGTTGCTATAACGCCTTTGTTGAAGTCTTTAGGGCTTAAAGATGCTACCGAACCTGTTGCATCTTTAACGCGGGTACTACCGTAACCAATTACAACAACCTCGTTAAGCGCTTTGCTGGTAGATTCCAGCGCAACTGCAATAAAGGTCTTGCCATCTAGGTTAATAGTTTGAGACTGGTAACCAATGTAGTTAAAAGTAAGAGAAGTTGTGTTGGCAGGCACAGAAAGCCTGAAGGTACCGTCTACGTTGGTTTGCGTGCCGATACCATTGCCAGCACTCACGGAAACGCCTATCTGGGGCGAACCGTCCTTCTTGTCGGTTACTTTACCTGTAATTACTTTATTCTGAGCCAGTGCTGGCTGGATAAAGAAGCAGGTTAAAGCAAAAAAACATAATGTGAGTAAGTGTTTAAATTGCATAGTTTGTGGTTTAATTAAAATTGGTTATATAAAAGTTCTTGTACATGGTTCATGATAATTCATTTTAAAGCACCCGCAAAAAGCTCAGGACCGCTTCCAAAATCAAAAGTGCTTACACACGGTATTCAAAAAAAATCTTATTAACGTTTATAATTGGTAATAGCGGCTTAAATAAGCCGCCTGGTATAGTAAATCTTTAAGCGGTTAACTTCTTAAAGAGTTTTACCTCCATACAAAGATGTGTGTCTTGCGCCTCAATCCCTACACATTTGGCGCATTTGTAAAAAAATATAGGTTTATTTATAATTAAGTAATTACAAATCAAATACTTAACTATCAAAATACCACTAAAAATATAAGTGTTTTTTAGCATTTATTAAGCTCGTAATGTTAAAATAGTACTTTAAATAGTTTTTAAAATATCAAAAATGGCTTCTCCTGCTGTATTATCTATTCAACAGAATCAACCGCTTTTATATCCATTATACGGTGCTCAAACTGCTCGGGGTTTTTAGACTTTGCTTTGATACGCATCTTGTACACGTAAATGGTGTTTACAGAATACTCGAGTATCTTGGCGATGGTTTCGTTATCATTTATCCCCATCCTGATGAGGGCAAATATCCGGAGGTCGGTATTTAGCACTTCGTGTTCCTGCGGCCATATCTGGTCTTTCTCGTCGAATTGCGAATTGAACACCGCAATAAAATTGGGGAATATCTTCAAAAAGATATGGTCGAAACTATGGTAGAGCACCTCCCGCTCTTTCTTTATGTTGATATTATTGATTATCAACCTTATATCATCGTACTTTTTAATGGATAGCTTGGTATCAACAGACATTTTCAGCTTCTCAAGCTTGAGTATATACCCGGATATAATCTTAAAAAACTGCCCGATATACTCTTCCTTGATGTGCGCGTCTTCTATCAGTTTATAATTTACCTGCTTAAGCAGCACATTCTTATCCTCGATGATGCGCTCCTTGTGCCTCAGTTTGGCCAATTGTTTGTAAATCATTATCAAAAACAATATTACCAGCGATGCCAGGGCGGTTATGGCCAGCAAAAATATCAGTATCCTGTCTTTTTCGCTTTCGGTATGGTTAAGCTCCTCTGCAGCTACCAGGGGTAATATGGCACCTATTTGTATCTTACGCTGGCGGGCGCCGTAAAAATCGGCATCGGCCTTGGCGAGCTGCACAAAACTGTAGGCATCTTTTACGTTGCCTGCCTTATAAAGCTGCTCGGCAAGCGTAAAAAGGGCCACAGTTTCCTTGGTGGAGGATTTGATATCGGCAATGGCAGATTGTATCAGGAACGCTATGCCTTCGTCGCGCCGGTTGGAGTTGATATAACTTTGCCCCAGCGAACAGGTTATCATGGCACGCAGGTGCATAGATATAGGCACGCCCGGCCCTACCAGTTTGCTCAACTCCTGCGATCCGCTATAGTTATCGTTCGAGCCTACATGCCTCAGGCCTGCGTAATAAATCCTGTCTACCGAACCGGGCTTGCTCAGCATAATGGCCGAATCGATATACGCGTTGCTCGCGGCGAGGTAATCGGGCGAAAAATATTTGTCGCTGTTGTATTTTGCCAGATCGCTGTTGCAGCGGTACATAATAAAGTAGTACTCTACCTTCATGCTATCGTTAAGCAATTTGGGGTTTACCTTGTTCATGCAGTCGAAAGTTTCTTTGAACATGCCCGAGGAGAGCAAAATAAAACCCAGTTTTATACGGCTGTAATATGCGCGCGACATATCATTCATGCCCACGCTAAGGTCCTTCAGCTTATTTACATATACGTAGGCCGAATCGTACTGGTAGGATTTGTATTCATCGTACAATTTGAGGCAAAGATCGTACTGGAGGGCATAATTAGTGGGCGAAACCTGCGCTCGCCGTTGCATCAACTGATGGATGCGTGTTTGCTTGGCACCCTCATAAGTGTCTTTTTTGGCTATCTCGGTTTTAAGCTGGTTCAGCAGCGCGTCGTTATCTGCCGAAAACGCCGGGGCAGCAAAAAGCAACGAGAAGAAAAACAGTAGAAATATCCTCATAAATTGATATTGAGACGGGATTAAAGTTAATAACTAAAAATTAAAGGCCGAACATCTACGGATACATTTGGTCGTTTTTGCTATAATGATGGTTAATTTTAGTTTTTGTTAGCGACTCGGTAACGGCCCTGCAATCAGGGGATGAGATTTTGATAATTTGAAGCGAGGAAGGGAGCTAACCAAACCTGAAAAGCCCGCAGCGTTTACCGCTGCAGGCTGGCTATTTATAAGATCAGTTTATATTTAGTAGCTTATTATAATTTGCGCCGAAGCGTTCTTCAGCACCAGGCTTTTCACTTTTTCGCCCTCAACCGGGTTTGATAAACCAGTAGGGTCGAACCGCGAGATTGGCACCATCAGTGCGCTGAAATCATCATCGGCTTTTGCGGCTTTGTTATTCAACTTAACCGGGCCGCCGCCAAAACCGTGCAAAATCAGTTTTATATTATTGAATTTTGATTTTGCCGAACCTTCGGGTTTAGCAAAGGTGATGGTTTTCTTAACTGCATCGTAAGTGATGGCACGTTTGTAAAAATCGCCGTTCTCGTAGTTGTAGCTCTCGCCATCGTCTTCGTAATAAACAAACTTGTTGTTGATATCGCCTTTGTAAACGTGTACAAACAGGGTATCGGTCGGTTTATCGGCAGTAGTTTGTATCAGCGACTGCATTGGGATAATACTGCTTTCCTTTACGTAAACCGGCAATTTGCTCATGCCCAAATCAATATTCAGCTTGGTATTGCCCTGCTGCACCTGGCCATTGTATAAATCGTACCACTTACCGGCCGGGAAATACACCCTTCCAATTTGTGTTTGGCTATCGAACGGCAACACCAAAAAGGCCTGGCCAAACATATACTGGTTTTCGTAAGTGCCGTTGTACACGTTTTCGTCGTGGGTATAATCGATAGCCAGCGAGCGCATCAGCGGCCTGCCGTTTTCTTTTGCCTCGTAAAACGACGAGTACAAATACGGCAGCAATTTATAGCGCAGGTTGATGTAGTTGCGGGTTATCTCCAGCACTTCTTCGCCGTAAGCCCAGGGCTCGGATGATTTGGTGTTAATTTGCGTGTGGTTGCGCATGTAGGGATTAAATGCACCAATCTGCATCCAGCGGGCATACAATTGCGGCGATGCACCGCCGGTAAAACCGCCCACATCCATACCTGTATAAGGCACGCCGCTTAAGCCCAGGCTATTCATGAGGCGGACTCCGGCAAGCATGTGGCTGTCTTCTGCGCGGTTATCGCCTGTCCACATAGCGGCGTAGCGTTGCAATCCTGCGTAGCCGGATCGCGTTAGCACAAAAGGACGCTTATTGCCGCCCAATGCAGCGCGGTAACCTTCATAACTGCTGCGGATCATCTCCAGGCCGTACACGTTATGTATCTGCAGGTGCGATGCGCCCTTACCTTCATAGTTGAAGAATATATTATCCGGCGCTTTTTGGCCCCAGGTGCTAAATTCGTTCATATCGTTCCATATGCCGCTAACGCCATCGGCCGCGTATGCTTTTAATTCGCTTGCCCAAAATTCGCGGCCCTTAGGATTCGTAAAATCGGGGAAGTTGCACCAGCCCGGCCAAACCTGCCCGGTGTAGTTGGTGCTGTCGGGGTACTTGGCAAAAATGTTTTGCGCCAGGCCACGATCATACACGCCGTAGCCTTTTTCTTCTTTAACGCCCGGGTCAACAATCAGAGTAACCTTAAAGCCCATGTCTTTAAGTTTTTTGGTAAGGGCAGGCGGATCTGGGAAACGACTTTTATCCCATGTGAATACTTTGTATTTATCCATGTAGTGGATATCCAGCGTAATACCATCGGAGGGTATCTTTTTCTCGCGCAGGGTGTTAGCTACACGGTAAACTTCGGTATCGGGATAGTAGCTGTAGCGGTTTTGCTGATAGCCGAGGCTCCACAGGGGCGGCATTTTGATGCGACCGGTAAGCGATGTGTACGAGGTGATGATATCCGCCAGGTGCGAGTGATAGATAAAATAGTAGTTCATCTCCCCTCCTTTTGCCGCAAACGACGAAAAACGGTTATTGCTGGCACCAAAGTTGAAATCTGATTGCCAGGTGTTATCCATAAATATACCGTACTGCACGTTGTGGTGTATGCCTATATAAAAAGGGATGGTAGAATATAGTGGGTCCTGCCCGGCAGAGTAAGCGAATACATCGCTGTTCCAGTTGGTATAGGCATTTCCGCGGCGGTCCAGCGGGCCGGTTTTTTCGCCCAGGCCAATAAAGTGCTCGCCATCCTGCATGTGTTTGTAGGTGGTAACATTCTCGCTCACCCAGGAGGTGCTAAGCCCGTTTTCGTCCTGGTTTATCACCTCGCCGGCAAGGGTGCTGAAGGTAATGGCATAAGGGTTCTTTTTGATGTTTACCTTAAGCGAATCGGTAATGAGGTTTATCTCGTTATCGTTTTGTGTAACCGATACTTTGGCAGCAACCGGTTTGGAGATAACTGCGTACGAAAAATCTTCGGCGAGGGCTTGTTTATCCATACGCACCCTGATGATGTTTGGGCTATAAACAACCACCTTTATAAATGCGTTCTCGGTTTTAATATCTATATCCTGGCTATTCACGGTTACCCCGGTAACTTTACCTACCCTTTTCAATAGGGTTTGCGCGCCCGCAACATGGGTACTGGCTGCAAAAATTACAGCAAGGGCAATACAGCGGTTTATTATCTTCATTCTTCTGTTTGGCGATATGGTTTTATAATTGGTATTGGCAGCCTAAAAGGGCTATTTAAAAAGGTGCACAGCATCCATTTCGTTGGTTGAAATTATAACACATTTACGGTATCGCGAACGGATATTAATTTTTATGGATTTTTTATAAAGCAAAAACCCTCTAATTATTAAAATTAGAGGGTTTTTGCCGATGTTGCGGCCCGAAAATATAAGGTAAAATATAGATGGCTGCTGCCTAAAAACCTTAGTAATTGGCCAGTACCATTACGTTATTACTTATTGGGGTTATTTTTTCGAGGCCGTTTAAAAAACCCAGGCCTACTACGAAGGTAAAACCGGCAACCTTTCCACCCATATCCTGTATCAGTTCGCTGGCTGCGGTTACGGTGCCGCCGGTGGCCAAAAGGTCGTCGTGGATGAGGATATGGTCGCCGGGCTTAAAGGCATCGGTATGCAGTTCAATGGTGGCGGTGCCGTATTCCAGTTCGTAAACTTTTTGCCTTACTGTGTGAGGCAGTTTACCCGCTTTGCGCACCGGGATAAAGGGAACGCCCAGCCGGGTAGCCAGTGTTAAACCGAATAAAAACCCGCGGCTTTCCACACCCGCAATGGCATCAATCCGGGTATCTTTAAGGCCCGCAACAAAGGCATCCACTATGCTATCGCACAGGCTGGGGTCTTTCAATATCGGCGTGATGTCTTTAAAAATTATGCCGGGTTTCGGGAAGTCGGGGATATCGCGGATGGCATCCTTTATTTGTTGCTGTATCATTTGTTGCGCTAATGTGCTTCAATTTTACGGAAAAAACTTCCGTGAATTTCTATTTTATCACCAAATAAGGGGATATTTTTATCAAAATTTGGTCGGTTAAAATGGCAATGTTTTTCAAATCCGCTACCGATGCGTAATTGCCATGCTGACTGCGGTATTCGATGATGGCGTTCACCTGTTTATAACTGAGGTAGGGCATCAGGCGCAGCTTATCAAAAGTAATGGTATTGATATCTATCTTACGTATCCGCCAGGCATCAACCTTTAGCTGCCCGGCTATTTCGGCGTATTTTAATTCATCCATCCCATATACTTCTTTCAGTTGCTCTTTATATACGAAACCGCCCAGCCGTTCGCGATAGTAGATAATGCGTTTGGCGTAAGCCGGGCCGATGCCGTCTAATGCAGTAAGCCCTGCAGAATCGGCTGTGTTGAGCTCTACTATGGCAGCTATCGGCTGCTTGCCTTTGGGGATATCGATATAGGGTGCTAAGGCTTTGTAGTTGCTGTCTGTAATGCCGTAAACCTTCTTCAAATCTTCGGGTTTGTAAAACCTGCCGCCTTTGGTGCGATAGTTTAGGATGATAGCTACCTGCTTATCGCTTAACCCCAACGCTTTCCATTTGGCAGCCGATAGTGTGTTGGGGTCGAATTTGGAAAAGCTTCCATTTTTAGGTCCGGCCGAAGCCGCTGCCTGGTAACCCGGGTTGGCTTTGTTTAGCTGTGCCGCCGCCTCATAGAACGCTTTACTATTAATTGTACTATCTTTGTGATACCATTGATAAACGTAGGGCGCAGCTAAGACCGCAATTATCAAAATAACCAGCACAAGCATACCGTTCCATTCTTTTTTGGTGAGGGACAGATAGTTTTTCAGCTGCGCTTTCATATGATACAATTGCAAGCGTTAAAGTAATAATTTTACAACCATTTAATCCGTTAAACAAGGATGAAAGTTATAACCACCGAGGAATTTGCCAAAGCAACTAAACTGGACAAACTAAAAATGCCCGGCTTGGCCCCCCTGCTGATGGAACTAATGAAGATAAACCAGGTGAACGACCTGTTTGCCCAGGCCCAGCCCAAACAAGGCCCCGAATTTGTAGATGCTATTTTAAAAGGCTGCGGTATAGAGATAGATTTTGACGAACGCGAACTGAAAAACATACCAAAAGACGGCGCTTTTATAGCCATTGCCAACCACCCCTACGGCGGTATAGAGGGCATGGTACTGCTGAAGATACTTTGTATGGCCAGGCCCGATTCTAAATTGATGGCCAACTTCCTGCTGAAGAAAATACCCAACCTGGCAGATTACTTTATAGCTGTTAACCCCTTCGAAAACGTGGAGCACTCCTCCAGCATCAGCGGCCTCAAAAGCACGCTGGAACTGCTGGCCAACGGCACGCCGATAGGCATTTTCCCTGCCGGGGAGGTATCTACCTTTAAAATGGAGAAGAAAGAAGTTACCGATCGCCTTTGGCACCCGGTGGTCGGCAAAATCATCGCTAAATCTAAGGTACCCGTGGTGCCTATCTACTTCCATGGTAATAACGGCTTGCTGTTTAACCTGCTCAGCCTGATACACCCTGCGCTGCGTACCGCCAAGCTGCCGTCTGAATTATTCAACAAACAGGGGCATACCATTAAGCTACGTATTGGCAAACCTATCAAGGTAGCAGATATCCCCGATAATAACAATGCTGCTAAGGTACTGAACTACCTGCGAGCCAAAACCTATGCTCTTGGTGCAGGGCTGGATGAGGAGAAGAAAATTTTCAATCCACGCAACCTGTTCAAGATAAAGCGCCTGCCGGAAGCCATCGTACCCGAAACTACTGCCGACAAACTGGAGGCCGAAATTGCACCGCTGCGCGAACACTATAAGGTATGGACGGAGAAGAACTACGAGGTGTTCATCGCCCCTACTTCCGCAATCCCCTGCACCATCCGCGAAATTGGCCGCCTGCGTGAGGTTACCTTCCGCGAGGTGGGCGAGGGTACCAATAAAGCGACTGACCTGGATGAGTACGATATCTACTACCATCACCTGTTCATCTGGGATTTTGAAGCGAAGATGATCGTAGGTGCCTACCGCATAGGCCTGGGCGACGAGATTTTTTACAGTGTGGGCAAGAAAGGTTTCTATATAAACGAGCTATTCAAATTGAAAGAGCAGTTTACCCCTGTGCTGAAGAAAAGCCTGGAACTGGGCCGCTCGTGGATACGCAAGGAATACCAGCTGAAGCCCCTCCCCCTCTTCCTGCTTTGGAAAGGCATCCTTAAGTACCTGATAGATAACCCGCGCTACCGTTATTTGATAGGCCCGGTAAGCATCAGCAATTCGTTCTCGCAGTTCTCCAAGTCGCTCATCGTAGATTACATCAACCGCAACCATTTCGACCACGAACTGGCGCAGTACGTAAAGCCACGCAAAAAATTCAAGGTAAACTTCGAGAACATCGATACCGACCTGCTCATGAGCGGCGGCGACAGCTTTAAAGGGCTGGATAACCTGATATCTGAAGTAGAAACGCATAACATGAAAGTGCCCGTGCTGTTGCGCCAGTACATACAACTCAATGCCAAAATTATCAGCTTCAACATCGACCCTAAATTCTCTGATTGCTTGGATGGATTTTTAGTACTCGATCTGGAGAAAGTGCCGCAGGATATTTTGGAGAAACTGGGGAAGAACCTGTAACCGGGATTCAGCGGATTTTTGCGATTTAGGGATTTCTCTCTGCCACGCCGCACCGTCCCATGAATGGGACGGCAGTGAAAGTGCATAAGTTCTTTAATCCACCTTCATTGCCGTCAGTTTTAACTGACGGTGAGCGAATTGACCGCGATCCCCCATTTACGCTTCGTAATAAATGAATACAGATATATTTTCGTCCGTCCGATTTTAGCGACGACATTGTTGCGGACAGAAGAGTGATACCGTGAAGCCCCCCGGAAATTTCCCCATCTCACCCTATCGCTAAAAGCCCGGCAAAACAAGCCATAAATAAAAAAAACAACAAGGTGTCCAACCAATTAGGAAAACGTTCGCCAAATATATCGGTACCGCTGCGAGTTGGCATAACAAATTCCTGATGTTGTATATTTAAGCTTAATATGCGCAATAACTGATAAACAAATAAGAGGATTATGGTATCCTTTAAAGCATTGGCGGCATTACCTTTAGGCAATGCAAATAAGGGATCATTCCGCAAATATAAATAAACCACAAAATGGACGATACCAAAACCAAGCCACACTAAATAAACGGATAGGTTTCTTAGCGACCGATAATTACATACATAAATAAATATTTGAGTAAAGATTACATACAGCAACAACGATCCTTTATTACCATTTATGTAAACCGCAAGGCTGATGATGACATAGGCAGCGATAGTCCAAATATCCCATGCTTTAAATCGCTCAAAATAAAATATGGGGCGTTTCATTGGGCACCCGTTAATACTTCCACCTCAGCCTTTTAAAAAAGCTATACAACACCCATATCGGGGTAATCAAAACCAATTGCCCGTCATCCTTAAATGATTGCTCATTTGCTTCCTTTTTACCACCTAAATACTGACCCAGCCAGGCTAGTGCCATGGTAAAGGTGCAAACCCATATCATGGGTGGGCCGCCTGCTAGTTCCAGGGCTGCGAGGCGCGATACGCCATAGCTTAATGCGAACAATATGAGCAGCATGGTATAAGATAGTATCGGCGAAAGCTTTAACGTGTAATAAACACTGAATGCTATTAAAAACGATGCCCAGTTGAACATGCCGTTATAGGTGCCTAAAAATTTGAGGTACGGGAACGGAATAGCCCAGGCAATGCCTAACGCAGAGAACAGCATCAACGGTACGCAAATAAAATGCAGCAGACGGTTGGTTGGGTTGCGGTGACTTGCGTCGAGCCGGCTAAAGTAAACATCTACTGGGCGCTGCTCTTCCTTTTTGGGAAGCACGGGTTTAATAGTATTTGGTTTTGGTTTCGCCATAAAATAAAAAAGCCCTCCCCGTTTCAAGGAAGGGCTCAAATTTAAGCTTAATTATTTTGCAAATGCTACCGAGCGGGTTTCCCGTATTACGGTAACCTTTATCTGGCCCGGGTAGGTCATTTCTGTTTGTATGCGGTTTGATATATCTGCCGCCAGTATTTCGCTTTGGGCATCGCTTATCTTCTCGCTCTCTACCACAACGCGCAATTCGCGACCTGCTTGTATAGCGAAGGTTTTTTCAACGCCCGGGTACGATAATGCAAGCTCCTCAAGCTCTTTCAGTCGCTTGATGTAACTTTCTACCACTTCGCGGCGTGCGCCCGGCCTTGCGCCCGATATGGCATCACAAACCTGTATTATCGGCGACAGCATCGAGGTCATTTCAATCTCGTCGTGGTGGGCACCTATGGCGTTGCACACTTCAGGGTGTTCTTTATACTTTTCGGCTAACTGCATGCCCAAAATAGCGTGTGGCAGTTCGGGGTTATCATCAGGTACTTTACCTATATCGTGTAGTAAGCCTGCGCGTTTGGCTAGCTTTACGTTCAGCCCTAATTCTGCTGCCATGGTAGCACAGAAGTTGGCAACCTCGCGCGAGTGCTGCAGCAGGTTTTGCCCGTACGATGAGCGGTAACGCATCCTGCCCACCATACGGATAAGCTCGGGGTGCAGGCCGTTGATACCAAGGTCGATAACGGTACGTTCGCCTATTTCAACAATTTCTTCTTCTATCTGCTTGCGGGTTTTGGCAACTACCTCTTCAATACGTGCAGGGTGTATGCGGCCATCGGTAACCAAACGGTGCATAGCCAAACGGGCGATCTCGCGGCGTACCGGGTCGAAGCCTGAAAGGATGATGGCCTCGGGGGTGTCATCCACAATAATTTCTATACCGGTTGCAGCTTCCAGCGCGCGGATGTTACGACCTTCGCGGCCGATGATGCGGCCTTTAATCTCATCGTTCTCGATGTTGAAGATAGATACCGTATTCTCTATAGCGTTCTCGGTAGCGGTACGCTGTATAGTTTGGATAACGATTTTCTTGGCTTCTTTGGTGGCGGTAAGCTTGGCTTCGTCAACAATATCTTTTATCTGGGCCATGGCCTTGCTGCGGGCTTCTTCACGCAGGTTATCTATCAGCTGGTTCTTGGCATCCTCGGCACTTAAGCCGGCTATAGCCTCCAACTGGGTTACGTGTTGGTTTTTCAGGAGCTCAACTTCTTCCTGCTTTTTGGAGAGGGTATCCGTTTGAGTTTCCAGTTTTTTACGGGCGTTATCCAGCTCGGTTTCCTTACGATTAAGGTTTTCCAGCTTTTGGTTAAACGATTGCTCTTTTTGCTTGATGCCGTTCTCGCGCTGGTTCAGCACGTTGTTCTTGCTGTTTACTTCCTGCTCATGCTCGGCCTTAAGCTGCAAAAATTTCTCTTTGGCTTCCAGCTGGCGGTTCTTTTTAAGGATGTCGGCGTTTATTTCCGCTTCTTTTAAAATCTTCTTTACTTTATTCTGGGCGTTAAGTTCCTGGTCTTTAAACAGCTTCCGTAGCAGGAAGCGGCCTATGACGATACCCGTGGGTACCCCTACGAGCACCCCGATAATCAAATACAAATATGTGTTCATTTCTTAGGTTATATAAATAAAAAAACCGCAACTAAACTTCTAAGTGTTCATGTATTGTTAAAACTTCTGGTCGGATGGCTCGGGATCACGGGTTACCGTAAATTACACGATCAACGCATGCCTCTTTGATCCGTAGATATTGAAGCGTTAAGTTTTTAATAGTGAAAACTTAAAATTTAACTGCGGTTAAATCTTAATGGCTCTGTTTTATGTGTAAGAACGTTATTGTTTAGAAAAAAAATCAGACAGGATATGGTCTAAATGATAAACCTTATCGGTAACTTCTGAATCGTCGGACGTAACTTTCTTATCCGCTTTTAACGCAGATGTTGCGTAATGCAACACGCACATCGAAAGCAAATCCTGCTTATCCCTAACCGCATAGTTCTCCTGGTACTCCTTTATGCGGTCGTTGATGAGCTTCGCTGCCCTTCTTATTATCTCTTCTTCCTCCATGTTTACCTTTAAGGGGTAAACGCGGTCAGCAATATTTATTTTTATTGAGATTTCTCCCATCTGAGCTTTTCACTTTTTGTACTACTTTTTAAGCAATACAATACACTTATCTATTTCCTGCACAAAGTCGTTAATTTTTTGCTTAATGTCAACACTTTTTTCATTTGTTTCTGAAAAAGACTTTGCCAGTTTCAATACACGAAGCTTTTCCTCCAGATCTTTCGTCTTGTTTTTGCTGGCATCAAGCGCTGCATTAAGCGCATCGCTCTCCAGTTTAAGCAAGTCGTTCTCTTCCTGTAGCGCAGCACAAAGCTCTATCAACCGCTCGGTTTTATATACAACTTTAGTTAATTGTTCTGCTACTGAAGGCATCTTTAGTTAAAAATGTTAAAAAGGTTGTAAAAGTTGGAAGGGTTGTAGAGGTTGCAAACGTTAAAGAGATTGTGAAGGTTTAACTTTTCAAACCCTTCCAACTTTTACTAACCTTTCTAACTTACTTCCTTATCTCCGCTCCTGCTTCTTTGTCTAAATTATAAATTAATTTCTGCATGGTGGCATCAATTGCCTTATCAGTTAAAGTTTTTTCGGTGTCTTGCAAAATAAAGCTCAGGGCGTATGATTTTTTGCCAGCCGGGAGCTTATCGCCTACGTACACGTCGAACACATCCACCTCTTTCAGCAGTTTTTTGTCCGTCCGTCCGGCTATCTGCTTCAACTGTCCAAAGGTTACGCTCTTATCTACCAGCATGCTCAAATCTCTCCTCACGGCCGGGAACTTGCTCACTTCCTGGTACACTATCACGTTTTTGCGCACCAGCTTCAATACTACATCAAAATCGAAATCGGCATAGAAAACCTCCTTATCCACTTCGGCCTTTTTTAATGCCGAAGCCGCCACCGAACCGAAGCTCACCAGCACCTTGTTGCCGCGCAGGTATTGCAGGCCATAGGCCAAACCATTGGCAGTGGTTTCTTCTGTAGTATAATCAGTAATGCTTAGTTTTCTCAGCAGGCCATCTACAACCGCCTTAAGGTTATAGAACGATGCTGGCACCGCTTTACCGTTCCATTGCTCGGCTTTGAAAGCACCTGTAAGGAAGATGGAGAAGCGTTGCGCCTCTACGTATTTCTCATCAACAAAGCTGTATATCTTGCCAAACTCGTACAATTTAAGGTCGGCAGCTTTGCGGTTTTGGTTGTAGGCAATGGCCTCTAAACCCGAGTACAGCATGCTCTGGCGCATCACGTCGAGGTCGCTGCTTAGCGGGTTTAATATCTTCACGGCATGCTCCAAATCATCCGAGTAGGCCGATTTGGTGAGCGAGTTGTTCATGATCTCGTTGAAGCCGTTGGCGCTCAATAAATCGGATATGGCGTTTTGCACGGTATCGCGCTCGGGCCTTACCGAGTTGTTGAGCGATGCCCTTATCTGCGTAGGTATCTCGATATTATTGTAGCCGTAGATACGCAGAATCTCTTCCACAATATCCACCTCTCGCGTTACATCCACACGGTAAGGGGCCACTTTTAAGCTTAAACCCTCTTCTGTTTCCGTTACAATGGTAATATCCAGCCCGGTCAAAATAGCCTTAATGGTATCGTGCCCGATGGCTTTGCCAATCAGCCTGTCGATGCCTTTGTAAGTAACTTCAATTTCGAAAGGTGCCACCGGCTTAGGGTAATTATCGAATATCTCCGACGATACCACGCCGCCCGCTACCTGCTGTATCAACAGAGCAGCACGTTTAAGGGCAAACACCGGCATATCCGGGTCGGTACCGCGCTCGTAACGGAAGGACGCATCGGTTTTTAGCCCGTGCCTTTTCGCCGTTTTACGTACAGATACCGCGTTGAAATACGCGCTCTCTAAAAAGATGCTGGTGGTGGTTGGGCTAACGCCGCTTTTTGCACCGCCAAACACGCCGGCGATACACATGGGCTCTTCCGCGTTGCAAATCATCAGGTCATTGGCGCTTAGTTTCCTATCCACATCGTCCAATGTTTTAAACACCGTGCCTTCGGCTACGGTTTTCACCACTACTTTATTGCCTGCAATAGCAGCGGCATCAAAGGCGTGCAGGGGCTGGCCCAGTTCGTGCAGTACATAGTTGGTAACATCTACCACGTTATTTATGCTACGCACGCCAATCACTGCCAAACGCTCTTTAAGCCATTGCGGCGATTCCTTTATTTCGATACCCGAAATGGTTAGGCCGGCATACCTCGGAGCAGCCTGCTCATCTTCTACCAGTACCTCTATTTTGCTGTCCGTGTTATCTACCTTAAAGGCTGATACATCGGGTTTGGTGATGCCAATTTTTAGGAACGCAGCGATATCGCGGGCAGTACCCAGGTGCGATACCGCATCCGCACGGTTTGGCGTAAGGCCAATCTCGTACATAAAATCGTCGTTCAGGTTGAAGTATGCCTTGGCGGGGGCACCCACCGGGGCATCGGCAGGCAATACCATAATGCCTTCGTGGCTGCTGCCCAGGCCTATCTCGTCTTCGGCGCAAATCATCCCTTCAGATGCCTCGCCGCGTATTTTTGATTTGCCTATCTTGAATGGTTCGCCCACGGTTGGGTGCACGGTAGTACCTACAGTGGCTACAACAACCTTTTGCCCTTCGGCTACATTAGCTGCGCCGCAAACGATGTTAAGGGGTTCCGCACTGCCAACATCTACTTTGGTAATGTGCAGGTGGTCGCTGTTCGGGTGGTCTTTGCATTCCAGCACGTAACCTATCACCAGGCCTTCCAGCCCGCCGGGCACGGCCTGTACCTTTTCGAGGCTCTCAACCTCTAAACCCGTACCGGTGAGTATGGTGGATATCTCCCCGGGGGTTTTATCTGTATCAATAAATTCTTTTAGCCAATTATACGATATCTTCATTATAGCAGAATGATAATCGGCAAAGATACAATTTAGGGGGAAAGGTTAAAGGCGAAAGGCAAAAGGTTTTTAGGATAGCATTGCCGAATACTGTCCGTCCGTTTTCCTGACCGGAATTTTTGCGGACATATCTGACGGTTAAATTTTATTGCCCGTAACCGTCCGCATGGGTATCCATGATGTTCCGGTTCTAAAAGCGGACGGACAGGCAACTTGTACTAGCTGCACAGCCTCTCTGCAATGCCTGTCCTCAATGTCCACAATGTTCCGTTCCTGAAAGCGGACGGACAGACAAACAATACAAGTTATTTTATTTAATTTATTGATAATCAAATATTTATATGTACATTTGTATAAACCGAACGATTTACGGGTGCTATGTTGAAGCCGTCTCCGCTTACTACTATATAGGGTAAGAGGGGTAAGGGGGGAGTATTTTAAAAAATCGGACGATTTTTAAATTTTTTATCAATAAAAAAGTATCAGGTAACGGTATGGTTTGCAATTAGTGGTTGATATAATTTTATAGCAATGGCTTAACCAGGAGAAAAACCAATTACTGCTAACGTCAATTATCCAACAACCTGCGATGATAATTTACCTGGCCTAAGTGATAACCCAAATGCATGGCAAGATGAATAAAGAAGTGCCCGGTTGTGGCATCTTTCAGGACGATTTCGGTTGGATATTTCTCATCCAGTTGCTCTTCAGATAGCATACCAAACGTCTCCCCTATCATCCCGATGGTTTTCTCAATTTTATCAAGCAATTCTGCGCGTGGTACGTTCTTCATCTCAAATTCAGCTTCGCGGTTGCGTACATATCCGGTATTGCCAAATTGCGCACCAATGTAGGTATTGAGGTTACCTACCAAATGCAAACAAAGGTTACCGGCAGAGTTCAATATGTGCTCCTCTATATACCAAAGCTTTGCCTCGTTTTGATAAGCCCGTATCTCTTGCTTTAGCTTCTCAAGATCGCGGATGATGAGGTTTTTGAGCGCGTCTTTCATCAAATTACAAATAATACTTAGCGTTTTAAGGTCTGTCCGTCCGCCTGCGGGAACGGAATTATGCAGACAGACACCGGACAGGTTAATAAGGATACCTATCCGTCCGATTGCGTGTCCAACAATGTCGGGGCAGGAAAACGGACGGACAGTTCATCGGTTATTTAATCCTCATCTATGGCATCCCCGTCATCATCCAAATTGAGGGTGTAGGCAGATTCGGCTGCATCATAGGCACGCTGCAATGGTGCGCTTTCGTCAATCTCGCCGGTGGGCTCGTTAGTTTCATCGAAACCGTTGGAGTGGATATCCTGCTGGCTTATCTGGTCGTCGTTCTCGGTTTGGCCAAGCTGGTCGTCTTGTTGCAGTTGGTCGTCTTCTGGCTCTATCATGGTTTGCGGGTTTTTGATTGTTTATTTACAACCGCTAAAGCACAGCGTTGTTTGCTATTTATTTCGGATTTCGAATATCGGATTTCGGACTTATTGAAGCAGAAAATTCGAATCCACCAATCTACCTAAAATCCGAAATCGAAAATCCGAAATCCGAAATTACAGCATCGCCTCATCCCCAAAACTAAAATACCCCTTATCGGTAATAATCACATGATCTAGCACCTTTATATCCAGCAATTTGCCGGCTTCTACCATTTTGCGGGTGAGGAAAATATCGTCGCGACTGGGCTTTAGATTTCCTGATGGGTGGTTGTGAACCAGCACTATGCTGCTGGCCTGGTGCTGAACGGCGGTGTAGTAGATGATGCGCGGGTCGGCAACGGTACTGTTGAGCCCCCCTTTGCTGATGAGTTCTTTACCTAAAACTTTACTGGATTGGCTGAGCAGCATTATCCAGAATTCCTCGTGGTTGAGATCCATCAGATGGCGGCGCATTACGTTGTATATATCGCGGGAGCAGGTAAGCACTTCGGGAATAGCACTTTCCGTTTCGCCGCGGCGGCGGCCAATTTCCAGGGCGGCAATAATGCTGATGGCCTTTGCTTCGCCTATGCCCTTGAACTTAGATAGTTCGGCTATACCGGCCTTGCCCAGCTTGTTAAGGTCGTTATCGTAATGGTGCAGGATACGTTTGCTGAGCTCAACGGCGGTTTCGTTGCGGCTGCCGCTACCGATGAGTATGGCGATGAGTTCGGCATCAGTAAGGGCGCGGCGGCCTTGCCCGCTTAGTTTCTCGCGGGGGCGGTCGGCCTCGGCCCAGCTTTTTATACTTAAGTTGTTACCGTAATCTTCCAATCGGGCGTAGGTTTTATCAGCCTAAGGTAGGAAATATGTCTGAATCAGAATTTACAGAATTCGAAAATGAACAGAATTAAAAAAAACATGGAGACCAACTGAGTCGTGCAACCATTCTGAAAATCCTTTAATTCTGTAAACGGCAGAGCCCTCTTGAGCACCTTATAAAAACCTACACCGCGAAAAATTCCTATTCCGACAAACAAAAAAGGGATAACGCTTCCGCATTATCCCTTTTTAATATATCGTGTTAAGCGATTAGCTTAAAGCGTTTACAAATTTGGTAAGCTTCGATTTATTGTTAGAAGCTTTGTTTTTGTGGATAACATTCTTTTTAGCCAAACGATCCAGCATCGAGATAACTTTCGACAATAGAGGTGTAGCATCAACCTTAGTGGTAGTGCCTCTTAATTTTTTTATAGCGTTCCTGGTGGTTTTTGCCTGGTACCTATTGCGCAGACGCTTCGCAGCGTTTGACCTGATTCTTTTTAAGGATGATTTATGATTTGCCATCGTTCAGCGTGTTATTCTTTCTTTATTTTTAGAGGTGCAAATATAGGTTGATAAATTTTAATTTGCAAGCGTGTTGATATTATTTTTCGATTAACGGGAAAGTTTGCTATCCAATTGCTATAAGCATCCCCAAAAACGCCCTGTACAACACCATCCGCAGAAAAAACGTGGTGTTTATCGGCCTGTCCGTATAATTCCGCTCGCCAAAACGGACGGACGAATGATGGTTGATTGTTGAGTAGTTGATTGGGTGAGTGGTTTTATCTGCGAGATATTGGGCACAACTGACGGGCCAGTGACTTTCAACCACTCACCACTCCACTAATCAACCACTCACCATTATAGCGTTGCCTTCGGCCCGTGCTTTCCAGGGCTGCGCTGCGCTTCGGCCCCGTTGCCCAGCTCCTGCCCTACCCGCCGTGGCTAAACCCTTCCAATCACTAACGCGGAAAAACTTTCCCGGACTTATTAAACGGGCTCATTTGATTTGGGAGATTTTATCGTCAACCGGGCATAATCATCATTACGATTGTTACGTTCTATAAATATGACCAACAACACTACCCGATTCAGCAACCGCGTGGACGACTATGTTAAATATCGCCCCGGGTATCCCACAGAAATTATCACTTACCTACAGCAAACCTATAACCTTAGTACCGATAAGCTTATTGCCGACGTTGGCGCGGGTACAGGCATCTCTGCTGCTTTGTTCCTTGATGCCGGTTACCGCGTAATTGCCGTTGAACCGAATGCCGAAATGCGCAATAAAGCAATCGAACTGCTAGACCATCACCAGGGTTTTACGGCAAAAGATGGCACCGCAGAGCACACCGGCCTGGCAGGCAGCAGCGTCGACGCAATTATTGCAGGTCAGGCATTCCATTGGTTCGATGCCGAAACCAGCCGCATCGAATTCAAAAGGATACTGAAACCTGGCGGCATCGTTGCCCTAATATGGAACGAACGCAAAACCGCCTCGCAATTCGAGGTGGATTATGACGAGCTGATTATCAGGCACGCGATAGATTACGTAAAGGTGGACCACCGCAACATCGATGTAGAACATATCGGCAAGTTCTTCCACCCGCAGCAGTTCCAACTGCAGGTGTTTCCCAACAAACAGGTATTCGATTTCGACGGGCTAGCAGGCAGGCTTTCCTCATCATCCTACATACCTGCTAAAGGGCAAGATGGCTACCAACCTACAATGGCCGACCTGCGCAAACTCTTCGACCGATACCAGCAGGATAATCTCATTACGATTAATTATGATACGAAGGTTTATACGGGGGAAGTCTGAACCGGGATTAAACAGATTTATGGGATTTTTTGGATTTGTTAATTGATAGGCCATCGCCATCCTTATATTATGTAAATTCGTTAATTCTAAAAATTCGAGTTCAGACAACCTTCCATGAAGCGCCCCCTCCTACTCTTCCTCACTGCCGCTATCATCACTACCCTTTGC
The DNA here is from genome assembly GCF_056404435.1 of Mucilaginibacter sp. P2_D11. Lineage (NCBI taxonomy): Bacteria > Pseudomonadati > Bacteroidota > Sphingobacteriia > Sphingobacteriales > Sphingobacteriaceae > Mucilaginibacter > Mucilaginibacter sp. P2_D11. The sequence goes on along the minus strand of NZ_JBFUEA010000004.1, from coordinate 344,480 downwards.
ACTTCCTGGGGTTTCTTTGCGCATTACCGCATACACCGGCTGGCGGTTTTTACGCTACCTAAGGGCATGGCCGGCTTTTACAGGGCCAATATCGATTTCCTGACCGAACACGCCGTAAGCGCGGATAAAAAGCGCTATATCGACTCTACCGAGGCCCCGCACCATTTCTTCGATGCCGACCATTATGGCAAACAACCCTTTAAAGCCATGCCGCAGCATTGGATAGATGCCGCGGCCAAATACTCGTCAGATACACTTAACAAATACGGCACCCTGCCCTGGGTTATCACCTCTAACTATTACTGGTTGGTAAAAGCCTTTAAACGGCATGATACTACCGCCATCCTCACCCTATCAGCCAACCTGGGGCATTACGTATCAGACGCGCATACGCCCCTGCACCTTACAGAGAATTACGACGGCCAGCTTACGGGCCAGAACGGCATACATTCGTTTTGGGAAAGCCGCCTGCCCGAACTTTTTGCCAACCAATACAATTACTACGTGGGCAAGGCGCGCTACATAGCCAACCCGCAAGCCGAAGCCTTCGCCATTTGCAGGGCAAGCTTTAAAAGCGCCGATAGCGTGCTGAAATTCGAGAAACTGCTGAACAAACGTTTTACCGATAGCACCAAATACACTATGGAGCAACGCGGCAACCGTATGGTAAAGGCATACTCGGTTGCCTATAGCAAAGCCTACCATAAAATGCTGGCTGGCATGGTGCAGCGCAAAATGCGGCAGTCGATATTGAGCGTGGGCAGCTTTTGGTTTTCGGCATGGGTAGATGCCGGTCAACCCAACCTGGATAAGCTGATTGCTGTCCCTTTAACCACTCCCCAAAAACAACAAATAAATAAGGAAGAAGCTTTGTACAGGACGGGGAAAGTGTTTATTTTAGGGAAATAGTTTGCCCAAATGAAAGTCGCCTTATTGCCCGTTTTGTATCTTGCCCTCACTGGGAATTTCGCACATTTGCATAATTCCACACCTCAACAACAAAAGACTAAAGCAGATGTAGCGATGGACAAAGTTGCCGAAGTGCCCGAGGTGAAAGCCTTTTTGAAAGAACATACAGCACAGAAGGCAATGCTCCTGCTCCAGGGCGAACCTACCCAAAAACGTAAGTATTACTGGATCAGCCTGGGAATATCAAATGCTCAACGGTTCCGTCCTACAGAACATTTTTATGTGGATTCTAACACTTTACAAGTATTTTATCTTGATATTTTCATTTCGGAAGGACGGGATAAAATTCTGACCTTAAAAGACTGGCATCGGCTTCGAAAAACAGCCGGATGGCAAAAAATCCACTATTATAAAAACGGGCAATTAATTATCGATAAAACATGAGCATCAGAACCAAAGCAGCAAAAGAACCCACGGGGAATCGCGAAATCAAATGGCGCAGCCACGAACCATCGCGGCTGGAGACGTTTAGCGATGCGGTTTTTGGCTTCGCCTTAACGCTCATCATCGTATCCATAGAAGTGCCAAAAACCTTCGATGAACTGGCGGAGACCATGAAGGGCACGCTAAGCTTCGCGGTTTGCTTTGCACTGCTCTTCCAGATATGGAACAACCAAAACATCTTCTTCCGCCGGTATGGGCTTAAAGACACACTCACCAACCTACTGAATGCGATATTGCTTTTTGTGGTATTGATATACGCTTACCCGCTTAAATTCCTCTCCGTATTGATATTTTCTGATGGCAAAGTGCTAGTGGAGGGCCACCTCGTAAACATGATACGCGAGGAGCAGGTAAGATCTTTGATGCTTGTGTACGGTGCAGGTTTTGTAGCTATTTACCTGCTGTTCTTCCTGATGTACCGCAACGCCACAAAGCACGCCAATGAAGTTGGACTAAGCCCAACGGAGGTATTTGAAACCAAAACCGTAGCTGGCATTAACCTTATTTGTATTTTAATATGCGTGCTGGCCATGTCGCTCACCTATTTTGTCCCAGCAAATGTTGCAGGCAGCACGGGCTTTGCTTATTTCCTTATCCCTGTCGGCTACTCAACCTGGTATAGCTATCGCGGTAAAAAGTTCAGGAAAACATTTGGGGTTACCGGGTAGGCTTCGGCTGCTCTTCTTTGTTAGTAAACCTACTTTTTATTACCGCAAAAATAGGTGGCAATATAGAAAGCAGCACAATGCCGATAGCCACCAACGAGAAGTTCTTTTTGAAGAACTCCAGATTGCCAAACCAGTAACCACCGTACAGGAAAAGCACTATCCACGATAGGCCGCCGATGATATTGTACAAGCTGTATCGCCCAATGGGCATTTTACCCACACCTGCCACAAATGGCGCAATGGTGCGTATAATGGGCATAAACCTGCTAAATATTACGGCCTTGCCGCCATGCTTATCAAAAAAAGCCTGCGTTTGCAAATAGTAGCTTAGCTTCAGTATCTTATTCTCTTCCTTAAAAACTTTTGCGCCCAGGTAATTGCCCAGCATATAGTTTACCGTATTGCCGGCAAAAGCAGCAATAATGAGTATAACCGCCAACAGGTTTACATTAAGGCCCGATGCGCCGCCCGCAATAAGCGCTCCCGCTGCAAATAGCAGCGAATCTCCTGGCAGAAAGGGTGTCACCACGAAACCCGTCTCGGCAAATATGATGATGAATAGGATGAGGTAGGTCCAGCCCTGGTAATCGCGGGTTATATCCGAAAGGTGCTTATCAATATGCAGTATAAAGTCTATCAGGCCGTGTATTATTTCCAAAGCGTTTTAATTTTTATCCAAAAATAGCAAGATTAAGCACAACTGGTGCCTTTTTTCCCTACTTTTTATCGGGGATGGTGTTCAGGATAATGCCTGCGTTAAAGGCGGCCGTATCGGTACGGTTGGGCAGGCCATAGGCGTAAATGGTGTAAAGTTTACCATCAAGCACAGTGGTGTTCTTAAGGGTAGTAAGTACAATCCCGGGTGCGTTGGTGGCACTTATCTTAAAATTGTACGAGCCCGAGGTAACTTCGCGGTAATCGCTCACGCCTTTGTAGGCTATGTTTGTGGCCAATTCCGAATCATTGGCCGTAATGTTGATGCCAAGGCTGCCTGGCGATGCATTCACCAGCCTTACCTTGCTACGCCCTATAGGCGGCGTTGCGCCCGAATCGACCGTAAAGATATACGTAAACGCACTATCAGACTTTAACCCGGTTAAAAACCAGGTATAGCGCACATTCTTTTTTAGCGACCTATCCAGCGAAACGAGGTTAATCTGGCTGCTGGTGGTGCTAAGCGCCGGCCTCACCTGCAAAGGTGTATCGTTGATATTCATCAAAAAATACCCCGATGCGTTGGGGTACCTGTATTGGGTTGTACCTTGTTTTATGTATTCGGCGTATAAGTTTACCGGGTTCATGTTGGGGCTAAGGTTCACAATGTTGAGGTAGCCGTTATCGGTACCCAACGATGTGCTGTTATCTTTGCCGCACGACACCAACTGCGACACAAGGAGCAAGCTCCCTATTACCAGGCCCAGGTACTTTAATATGCTGCTGTTATGATTGTTCATCCTTATTAATCAAAACTATTTATTAACCATCAGCCCCGTACCGAATTTGGCGCCGCCTACCCCCGCCAGCTTACCCTTAGCAAAAAGCGTGTACACCCTGCCCGCAACCAGGGTGCGTGAGGTATCGGATATAGCAAGGGTGCTGCCCGATTGAAACACCCTAACGTGTTTTATGCCTACGCCCACAGGCAAAAACACCGAGGCCGATTTATAGGCCCTCACCTTAAAGTTAACCGTATCGCCTATCATTACATCCAGATTGCCTGCGTCTGGCGAAGCGTTTACAAAGCGTATGCGCGCACGGCCCGCTGTATCGGCGGTTAAGGTATCAAGCGTAGTAAAGGTTTGCTCAGCAGCACGACCCGCTACAAACAGCGAATAAACCTTATTGGTATCCAAAGCCAAAGATATATTAAATAAAACGTCGGCATTGCCCAGTCGTTTAAACTGGTAGTCCTGGTCGTCGTACTTTACAGCCAGGTAGCCGGTATTGCCGAAGGGGTATAATGACGCAGTGGTGTTTACCCGGCTGCCATTGAGGTAATAATTAAGCGTATCGGTAGTGGTGTTCACCACGTTGAGGGTGGTAGTCAGCTTTGAAGAGGCCGGCACGCTATCGTCGCCTTTATTGCAGGCGGCTATCCCAAAAATCAGCAGTATTACAAATAAAACAGGTACTTTAAAATTCATATACAAAAGCAGATGCAATAATAACTGTATAACGGCAGGTTTTGTTATCCTTTCAACAAAAAAGTCCGGCTTTTGCAGGCCAGACTTTTCGTTTTGGGTTGATTAGAGGTTGGAGATAAGCGGTTAAATGATGGCCAGTGGCTGTCACTCTAACTTAACTTCATCCTCTAATCAATATTATGCATAGCTGTTAAGCATTACCGGCATTACCAGCATCAATACGTCTTCGTTTTCGTCGCCGCCTTGTGGCAACAGTAAACCTGCACGGTTTGGGGTCGACATTTCGAGCGACACCTCTTCGCAGCTCAGGTTCTTCAGCATCTCTATCAGGAAACGGGCGTTGAAGCCAATTTCCAGGTCGTCGCCTTCGTATTGGCAGCTCAGGCGTTCGTGGGCCTCGTTTGCAAAATCGATATCTTCTGAGGATATGTTCAGTTCGCTACCGCTTATTTTCAAACGCACCTGGTGGGTGGTTTTGTTCGCGTATATAGCCACGCGGCTAAGGGTGCCCAATAGTGCCAGGCGGTCTATAGCCAGCTTGTTAGGGTTTTCTTTAGGTATAACGGCTTCGTAATCGGGGTAGCGTTCATCTATCAGGCGGCACACCAAATTAATGTTGCCGAATTTAAAGAATGCGCTGGTGCTGTTATATTCTACAGAAACGTTTACGTCGCTATCCGGCAGAGCCGATTTCAGTAACGTCAACGCTTTTTTGGGCAGGATGAACGAGGTGGTGCTATCGGCCTTAGCATCCTTGCGGCGGTAACGCACTAGTTTATGGGCATCGGTTGCTACAAAGGTAAGGTGCTGGCTGCTTAACTGGCAGTAAACACCCGTCATGGCCGGCCTAAGCTCATCGTTGCTTACGGCGAATATGGTTTTGTTGATAGCCTCGCCCAATACAGATGCAGGCAGGTTTACCGATGAGGCATTCTCTACCACAGGAATCTTAGGGAAGTCTTCGCCGTTTTCGCCGCTTAGTTTGTATTTACCGTCGCCGGCGCTTATTTCTATAGCGAAGGTTTTATCATCTACCGAAAAGGATACCGGCTGCTCTGGCAATGATTTCAGCGTATCGAGCAATATGCGCGATGGTATGGCTATGCGGCCGTTCTCTTTGGCTTCAACAGCCAAAGAAGTGGTCATACTGGTTTGCAGGTCGGTGGCAGAAATGGTTAAGTTCCCGTCTTTTATCTCGAACAAAAAGTTTTCCAGTATAGGCAACACGGTGCTGTTGCTAAGCGCGCCACTTACAGATTGCAGTTGCTTAAGTAAGGTTGATGTGGAAACTATGAATCTCATAATTGGTAAGTTCTTTTAGTAAACCAAAAGTATAAAATTTAACGTGCATACTTTCTCATATGAAAGCATTGTTGAAAACTAAGAGAAATATTAACAATAGCTGAACTATGTGCAGCAAAAATAAGGCGATTCGAAAGTTCGCATTATCATGTGTACTTCCGCTTACGGATATAATGCTGACAAATAGCGAATATTAACACTATCCCTATTGGCACGATGTTGTTGATGAGCTGCCAGTAAGTTTTTTCGCTGCGGATGCGCGCCCTGTCCAGGAGGCGTATCTGCACTTCTTTGCTGCGCAGCGATATCAGGCCCGAGTCGTCGGCCATGTAATCGGCCATATTCATCAGCAGGGCCAGGTTGCCGTAGCTTTGCTTGGTGTATCGGTCATACCCCAGCGGAAAGGGCGAGCCATCGGTACCAACCTGGTTGCGTAATATATCGCCATCGCTTAGAACGATCATCTTGGTAGGCTTGCTCTCGGGCAGCGATTCTATCTTTTCGCCCAGGCTATCGGGTACTGGTCTGTTGCGGAAATCCGATACGAATTTACCTTCCAGCAACACCCCGGTTATCTTCTGCGGACTTTGGAACTCCTTAGGGTCGGGCTCATCGCGGAGCGACATCAGCGAGATAAGATGCGGCGTTTTTATCTCTTTGTTATACGGCGAAGTGTTCAGCAGCACGGTTTTATTCACGTCCTTGGTATCCAACACATCAATGGTGCTGGCAAACTGGCTGGTAATACCATCCAGGTTCTTCACTATAGGGTGGGTAGATTGCGGTATGTACACCGGGTAAAACAACCAGTTAAGCAATTGTATCTGCGGGGTGCCGCCTACATCGCCGGTGGTTACGGGTATTTGCGAACTGTTAATATCGGCAATTAAATTATAATTGATGCGTATGCCGTAGCGGAACAACTGGTCGTCGAGGTTAAGTTCTTTATTGAACGCCAGGGCCTGGTTGCCTTTACCACGCAGGCTATCCAGTTCGGCGCTTACCTGGTCTATGGCCCACAGTACGCGGCCGCCACGCATAATGTATTGATCCACCTTGAATTTTTCCGGTTCGCTAAAAGGCTTATCGGGCTTGGCAATTATTAACAGCCCCACTTTTCGCAGACTATCAAAAGGGATGGTCGCCAGGTTTATCCTGCCTACCAAATACCCATCGGATAAGTTGCGCATGGCATCATTCAATTGCAGGTCGGTAAGTTCTTTATGCCCTTCGGTAAAGCCAATGCGGCGTTTGCCTCCGGTGGTTATTTTTTTGATGGCCGATGTAAAGGCGTACTCCAGATTTTGGATGGAGCTGTTCAGCTTCTCCTCTGGACTAGTATCCAGGTTGCTCTGGTTTTCCAGCAGTTTTACCGGGATGGCTTTGCCATTATAACTAACCAGCGCATAAGGCACCATCACTTTAGATTGCACCCCATCATCGCTTTTTACGCTAAGTGTTTGCGCAAATACTCCCTGCCCTTCCAGGTCCGTAACGGTTTTTTGTTGTTCCTCCGGCGATAGCCCCTTCAACGGGTCTACAAACACAAAGGTGAGTTTGCTGTGGCTGTAGGCCTGCAAATCGCTCAGCATATCTTTGGTGGCCGTTTGCAGTCTTTTGATGCCGCCGGGGAAACCATCGCCCTCCAGGTAAACCGTAACGTTAACAGCGGCAGGCAGGCTATCGAGCACGGCACGGCTGATGGGCGATATGGTAAATCGTTTCTCTTTAGTAAAATCGAAACGGGTGAACACCTTTTGGCTACCCAACGTAAGTGCGAATAGAATACCGATGGTGGTTAAGAATACGGTATTGATGAACTTTTTTTGCTGTTGTCTGTGCAATACAAAAATGGTGAGCATGATAAATGCAGCATCAAGCACTATAAAATACACCAGGTCGCGCGTATCGAGCACACCGCGGCTCACCGAATTATAATGCTCTGTAATACCCAGGGACTGGATGCCAAGGCTCTGCAATGACAACAAGCCGCTAAGCGAATCGAACCCGCTATAGAAAAAGAAACAAAGGAATACGGCGATAGTAAAGGCTATTACCTGGTTTTTGCTTACCGATGAGGCAAATAAACCGATAGCCGTAAAAGATGAGCCCAATAAAAACAAGCCGATATAAGAGCCGATAACCGCACCGCTATCTATATTGCCCTGCGGCGCCCCAAGCGTGTACACGCTGTAGTAATAAACCAAGGTAGGCACCAGCGCAAAAAGCACTATTACCACGCCTGCAAAATATTTGCCCAATACAATTTGCAGGTGGCTTAGCGGGCGCGTAAGCAACAACTCGAAGGTGCCCTCCCGGCGTTCCTCGGCCAGGGAGCGCATGGTAACTGCCGGCACCAAAAACATAAACAGGTAAGGCGCGGTGCTAAAAAGGCTCTCGAGCCCGGCATAGCCGTAACCCAGTATGCTGGTATCGGGGAATACCCATAAAAACAAGCCTAAAACCAACAAAAAAACACCGATGGTAACATAGGCCACCAATGAGCTTAGGTAGGTGGTAATTTCTTTTTTTAGGATAGGGAACACAGTAACGCTTTATTTATGACCGTAAAGGTGGCAAAGTTATGATTTGGTTTTATCTTAATTTATAAAATTGAACAGGAATCAAACTCGCTAAGTGCTAAATAAAACGCACGTGGCCAAACTATAACCACTCTGCGCGGTAAGCCACCTTAAGCGCAATTAATTTAATGTTGTCTTTGTTACTCCAGTTCTGATAAGCCAGCGAAACATCAAAAGAGCCTTTTTTGCTTACCTGCATCAGGTATCCCGCGCTTAGTTCAATAATAAAAAGCCCGTCTCTTCTATAATCCCTTGCGTAAACGCCGCCCATCTCGCCTTCAAAATAAAGGTTGGATGCCAAAAAAAACCTCACGCCTGCCTTTATGGGTAAAAATGTACTTGGTGTGGTAGGTTGCTTTACTTCCTGATAAAAGTCCTTGTAAGAAAGCCTTACATAGCCTATTGTGCCCGTTACACTAAGCCCCTGGGCAACAGGCCATTCGGTCTTTATCGATCCGCCATAGCCATAGTTGAAATAATTACCTGATGTAACTATGCCCGTAACTCCTATACCAATGGCTTTAGAATTATCAAATTTTTCGAAAACGGTGGTACGCTCCTGGGAATACGCACAAAATCCAATTAATACAAAAGCAATAGTCAGTAATTTTTTCATCATTTGTAGCATTTATTAAAAAACGTTGGAAATATAATACCATTATATGGGATATTATATAAAATATTCAATTATTTAATCACCAGCTTATGCGGTACGCCGCCCTTATGCCGGTTTGGCGTACGCGGCCGTTGCCCCAGTTCTCGTACCTGAAACCCAAATCTACAGCAGAGTTTTTATTAATAGGCAGCAAAAAACCCGGCGCAACGGCAAAGGCAAACAGCTTGTTTTTAGTGTAATTGGTTTCTATGGATGTGCCGGCCTCGCCCTCTATATAAAAGCCTTCGCTTATATAATACTTTACGCCGGCCTTTAATGGCACAAAGCCGCTGGGCTGCTGCGATTGCGCGCTGCCCAGCAACGAGCTTTTGAAATATAAGCTGGTGTAACCTGCTGTAAAGGTAAGGCTTGCCGCACCCACAACGGGCACCTCGGCTTTGCCCGAGCCACCAAAGCCGATGCTATAGATACTATTGGTTGGAATTGCCAGATCTAACCCTATGCTGAAAGCTTTTTGGGGAGATGTTTGGGTTTGACTGTAGGCTGCTGCGTAAAAAAACAAAAATAGTAAGGGTAAGAATCTCTTCATATAAGGTATTACTCTGCAGTTAACAACGCCGAAATTACGAATATAATGCACCAATTGCGCATTTTTTAACATTGCTTATGCTCCTAAAAAACGCAAAACGGCCCGGTGGGAATATTTCCGCCGGACCGTTTTATATTAATTTAGCTGTGCCGCTTAAAAACTGAAGCCTAAACGTACGGCAACCTGGCCGATGGTGTTAGTTTTAGACCAGGCTTCGTAGCGTAAGCCCAAGTCTACACCGCTACCAAAATCATAACCAACGCCCGGAGAATAAACAAATGCTGTACCGCCGCCGCTTTCGGTAATAAATGCGGCACCTAACTGGCCTTCGCCGTAAAAGCCGCTACCAAAATAATACTTCAGCCCTGCCTTTAACGGGATAGCGCCAAATGTAGAACCGGCTATGCCTTTGAACTCCGATTTTACAAGGTACGCACTGTAACCAACTGAACCGGTAAGGTAAGTGCCTGCAGCAATATTATGATCGTATTTAAGCGAGGCGCCAACAACTGCGTTGTAAGCGTCATTGGCGTTGCCGACAGGCAAGCCGCCTTCGAAACCGATACTGAATTTGCCACCGTTTGACGATGATGATTGCGCGAACGCTCCGATTGATAAACCGCTTAAAACGGTTAAGAGTAATAATACTTTTTTCATGGTAGTTTTAAATTGTAATAAACATTTACAGCTGCCTTGCAGGGTACCTTCTGCAGCGCAGCTTTTTGTCTTTTGCAGACGTTTTGTTTAAACACAACTTTACACCAATTGTGTGCGGAAAAATTAGTAGTGGCATAAAGGCTTGATATTTAGTGTATTAAATTATAACTTATTTATTGGTGAGGCCAATAAAGATATTCTCAAGCGTTTTGTTGTTATTGTTTTTGCGCAGGTTTTGCAGCGTATCGTTGGCTACGATATTGCCTTTATTGATGATGATGACATGGTTACAAACAGCCTCAACCTCCTGCATAATATGGGTTGATAGCACGATGGTTTTGGTTTTTCCCAGGTCGGTTATCAGTTGGCGGATGCCGATAAGCTGGTTGGGATCCAGGCCGGAGGTGGGCTCATCCAATATCAGCACCTGCGGATTGTGCAGTATAGCCTGCGCCAGGCCAACACGCTGGCGGTAACCCTTCGATAGCTGGTTTATCTTTTTATGCTGTTCGGGGCCCAGGCCGGTTTGCTCCAACACTTCGGCAATGCGTTTTTCAGGCGCATGCAGTTTATGAATACCGGCAACAAAGGCCAGGCTCTCCTTTACGTACATTTCGGTATATAGCGGGTTACTCTCGGGCAGGTAGCCGATATTTCGTTTTACCTCTAAAGGTTGCTTGCTTATGTCGAAACCGCAAACCGTAGCCGCGCCCGATGTTTGGGGGATAAAGCAGGTAAGCATTTTCATGGTGGTAGATTTCCCCGCACCGTTTGGCCCTAAAAAGCCCAGTACGCCCGGCCCGGCAGTAAACGTTATGTTATCTACAGCCTTTTGCTGCCCGTAAATTTTCGTAAGGCCCTGTACCGAAATGCTCATTAGGCAAAAATAGATTATAGATTTGAGATGTGAGATATGAGATGTGAGATTTAGGATTGAAATGAGTGCTTGAGATTGAAGGAAAAAAATATCGAACACCGAATGCTGAATATCGAATAATGAAGTAAATATTTCTGGCCGGAGTACTTCAGCGTTGGGAGTTCGAAATTCGGTGTTCGATATTATTCCTTTTTTGCTCTATCCCTCAGCCTGAAAACCAGTTTTAAGCCCGACCATACCTCATCTACCGCGCAAACCTTTACATCTACCAATCCAATTTGCAGCGCGTAGTTGCGTATTTTATCTTCGGTAACATCGGTAACAACTTTAGATGCCTTTTTAGGCCACGATACCCAGATGATGCCGTCCTGCGTAATTTGCTGTTTCAGTGCGGGCAGAAATTCTATTAATTCGTTGTTCTCTTTCGTGAAGAAGTGGATAAGGTCCACAGCCGTCGCGCCATCATCTAATATTAAAATATCAGGCGGCAAATCGGTAAACAAATCGAAATAATGGGCAGGCGGATTAATCAGCTTCACAAGGAAACCCGGCTTTATACCCAGCTTCTTCGCCAACGGCGTGCCCGAATAACCTGCTGTCGGCATACTATTTCAATTGATTTAAATGGTGCTGCATGTGCACTACGTAATCTTCGGCAATAAACGCCACCGTATTATAAATAGGTTCGCCACGGTTGTTATCGCAGGTTGCTTGCCACCTATCGGCGGGGTAATTGGCCAGCACGCGTACAATTTGCTTGTTTACCAGTTTCCAAAGCAACAAAAGTTCCCGCGCATCAGCATCGGCGTAGTGCTGCGCTTGCACCCATTCTTCCTGGTAATAAATTAGTTTAAAGCGTTCTTCGTAGGTGCAACGTGCAAAACGTTGCAGGTTGATGTGGGCGCTATCTATCAGGTGCCCGATGATTTGTTTATTGTTCCATTTACCCGTCGGCACGGTATTTTGCCAGTCGACCCCGGCGGCATCGTTATCCAAAAAATGATTGATGGCGGCATCTAATTGCCCGGCTACATTCGGCATAAAAGGTATTTATCGGTTTTAAAAATCATTTAAATATCCTCATTCCTGCATAAATTATCCAAAAAAAATTAACTTCAAGCCTTTAAACATACTATGGCCCTTAACTACATCTGGATAGCCTTTTTCCTCATCGCCTTTGTTATAGCGCTTTGCAAGCTTATTTTTCTGGGCGATGTAGATGCCTTTAAGCTTTTGGTTGATGGCATGTTCAATACCTCGAAAAATTCGGTAATGGAAATTGCCCTGCCCCTCGCAGGTAATATGGTGTTTTGGCTGGGTATCATGAATATTGGCCAACAGGCAGGTGCTATGAATTTCCTGGCCCGCATCGTAGGCCCCTTCCTTAGCCGTTTGTTTCCCGAAGTGCCTAAAAACCATCCTGCAACAGGGCAAATGATGATGAATTTTTCGGCCAATCTTTTAGGGCTCGATAATGCTGCAACTCCTTTGGGCCTAAAAGCCATGGGCAGCCTGCAGGAGTTGAACCCCGATAAAGAGACAGCGTCTAACGCGCAGATTATGTTTTTGGTGCTGCATACCTCGGGTTTACAGCTATTGCCTGTAACCATAATTGCCCAGCGTTTTGTAATGCATGCGCAAAACCCTGCTGATGTTTTCCTGCCCTGTATTATTGCAACCTATGTGGCAACGGTAGTAGGTATGCTGGCCGTGGCCATCAAACAAAAAATAAACCTATGGGACCGCGTTATTATCGCCTGGCTCAGCGGGCTAACGCTATTTATAACCGGTATGGTATGGTATTTTACGCAGTATCTGGATAAAGCGCAAATACAATCGGTATCGAGCCTCATCAGCAATACCCTTTTATTTTCTATACCGGTGGTGTTTATCATTGGCGGCTTGTTTAAAAGAGTAAATGTGTTCGAGGCATTTATTGATGGCGCAAAGGGTGGCTTTGAGGTAACTATAAAAATCATACCTTACCTGGTGGCCATGCTGGTTGCAATCAGTGTTTTCAGAACCAGTGGTGCCCTTGGTTTTCTAAACGATGGCGTACGCTGGGTTTGCGTTCAGGCAGGCCTGGATACCCGCTTTGTGGATGCATTGCCTGTTGCCTATGTAAAGCCCCTAAGTGGCTCAGGCTCAAAGGGCATGATGATTGATGTAATGAAGACCTACGGTGCAGATAGTTTTGCAGGCAGGCTAGGCTCTGTTTTCAATGGCTCGGCCGATACTACTTTTTATATCGTTGCGCTTTATTTTGGAGCCGTGGGCATAAAAAAATCCCGTTATGCCATACCCTTTGGCCTTATTGCCGATCTGGCCGGTGTAATTGCGGCTATCCTGGTATCGTACCTATTTTTCGGCTGATAAACCTATCCGTTTGTCGGCAAATACAACAATGAAAATTATTTTATTGTGTTTTAGATAATTTTTTTTCTCCACACAACCAAATACTACAAAACAACGTAGACATGTCAACCGATATTTGGTTTAAAAATTGGTTTAAAATGTGTAACTTTTGTATTATTTTAGTGTCGTGCTAAGATTGACTATGAATTCGGTTTGATGGAGAGACTTTTTACGAGGATATTTTTTCTTGCCTTTGTTTTTTGCTGTCTCATGGTTATGGGCGCTTCTGCCCAAGTCATTACTATAGGCAATATAGACCCCGGTCCTTACGGGCAAGGCTCTACCATCGGTATCCCTTTCCACCTCAATACATCTACGGGCTGCGCCAGTTCTACCAATGTTTTCAACCTTTACCTTTCAGATGCCAACGGCAACTTCGGCGCACCGAAACTGATTGGCAGCTATACAGGTTTTTACGGCACTTTCGTTAACGGCGTTATACCTGCTACTACTGCCGCAGGCACAAATTACCGCATACGCATACAATGTACCGACCCGGCCATACTGCCCGTTACTTCGGGGCCATTTGAGGTGAAGGCTGCTGCGGGCGTAACCGCAGGGGTAAGCTCGCAAGCTATCAGCGCAAGCACTCCAGAGGTATTCGGCGCATGTATCGGAACAGACAATACAGCTTACCCTTTTGTAAACGCATCGTCTGCAGGCGCTACAGCATCCGCCAATTTTTTTAATGAGCTTTCCCAAACAGATGAAGGCACCCTGATACTCCCCTCACAGCCATTTACCGCGAAGGCTGCTAACTATACCGTGTTTGTAAAAGCAATGGACGGCGCGGGCACAGTTGGCACCAAGGCTTATTCCCTTATAAATAACCTGGTTAACAACAGCTTCGGTGCATCGGGCAGTAACCAGGTATGCTTAAGCGACAAAAATAAATTAAGCTATAGCGTTGATGTCAACTCGCCAAACGGTATTCAAAAAAATTACCCCGGTTTAATTTACAGTGTTACCTGGGGCGATGGATTAAGCACCAATTATACGCTTTGCGATATTGTGGCGACCGGCGGCTTTATAGATCATACGTACAAAAAAGCATCCTGCGGCAACGTGGCAAACGGGCTGCAAAACGTTTTCGAAATAGACCTGCAGCCCACAAGCCCTATCTGCGGTAAATTGGGCACACCTGTTACAGGCTACGCACGGGTGATAGAACCGCCAAAAAATATTATCAGGGCCGACCCAACAGCGTGTACCAACACACCCGTTACATTTGGCAACGCTTCCATCCCCGGGCAAGACCCAAACAGCTCTTCGTTTGATTGTACAAACGAAAATGCCTTATACACCTGGATGGTAGATGGTGTGGTTGTTGCCGTAAATTACCCGCTGGATAAATCTCTTGAATATACCTTCATTACAAACGGCCAACACGCTGTGGGCCTGCATTTACAAAATGGAAATAATATTTGCGAAGTAAAGGATACGGTGATCAACATCTGTATTCAAAACCCGCCAAAGCCAAGTTTTACCTTGCCCGAATCAACTATTTGTACAGCCGGCTCGGTCACCCCAGTCAATACTTCAGTGGTTGATGAAAATTGCGACCCTAATACTACTTACACCTGGCGCGTTACGCCTGCTACCTTCAGGTATATAAACGGTACAAATGCAAATAGTAAAGTACCGCAGTTTGATTTTAACACGGCCGGGGTGTACACCATTCAATTAGATATTAGCACACAAAGTTGCGGGTTGGTATCATCAGCCCCCCAAGATGTGGTAGTTAATTTAGGCCCGGTAGCCCAACTTTCTGCTGATGCCCTCATCTGCGGAAAAGACCAGCCCATCTCATTCAGTAACACAGCAACAACCACTAAAACAACCTTAACCGGCACATCTAAAGATTTGCCTACAACCTACACGTGGACGGTTACCGGCGGAGTCTTCAGTTTTGCAAACGGCACAGCAGCAAATAGTAAATACCCGGATATCATATTCAGCGAGTACAAAACCTACACCATTACGGTAACCCATGTCAACAACTGCGGGCCTGCTTCAGATTCTCAACAGCTCACTTTCCAGGAAGCGCCAATTATAACCACCGGCGGAGACCGTACCATCTGCGAAGGGAGCACAACGTTCCTGGATGCTGACATCACCGGAGTTTACAACAGTTTTCAATGGGTTGGCGGCACGGGGACATTTAGCCCCGGCCGAAACGTAAAGAAGCCAACTTACACGCCATCTGCTGCAGAGATTGCTGCAGGGACGGCCACCATTAGCCTGGAAGTAACTACCAGCCTGGCAGCGCCCTGTAATGTAATTTCGGCGCCTGTAATTATTACTATTACCCGTAAAGACAATATCACCAGCCCCAAAACAGCTGAGGTTTGCACAGGCACTAACTTCAATTACACCATCACATCGCAAAATTCTGTATCGATTTATAATTGGACTGCGAGCGTTTTCTCGGGAAACGCAACGGGTTTTGGCGCTACCGGTACCGGCGCAACCATAAATGATGTGATCACAAATACCGGCGCAACTGATGCCGTAATTAAATATACCATCACCCCTACTACCAATGGTTGCCCGGGCAATGCTGCCGACTTATTTGTAACAGTTAGCCGCATACCCGTTTTAACCGCCACGCCACCTGCTGCCGCAATTTGCAGCAATCAGCCAAATGGTATTGTACTTAGTTCATCCACACCTGCCACAACTTACACCTGGACGAGCGTGGCATCGGCGGGGATTACAGGCAATACCGATCAAACATCTGCTTCAGCAAGAATCAATGATATATTGGTAAATACCGGTACCGCGTATGGCACTGTAAAATATGTTATTACGCCTTACCACGGTACTTGTTCGGGCCAGCCTGTTGAGGTGACGGTAAATATTGCGCCATTGCCAATAGCTGCTGCTGCCGGGCCCGACGAATCTATCTGTGCCGGCCCCACCTATACGCTGCAAGGCAACGACCCATCGCCCGGCACAGGAAAGTGGACACTCGCATCGGGCCAAACCGGCATTACATTTTCTGATGCTACCAACCCAAACGCAATTGCAAGCGGCTTACAGCCGGGCAACGTTTACCGGTTTGTTTGGACGATAAATACCAGTCCAAACTGCTCACCATCTACCGATATGGTAAGTATAACTACCGATGTACCAACCATAGGCGGCACAATTGCCGGTTCTGTATCGGTATGTGCAGACGCTAATGGCGGCTTTCTTAACCTTTCGGGCCAGTTGGGTAACGTAGTAAGTTGGGAATCTTCTACCGATGGCGTTAGCTGGGTAACTTTACTAAATACCACCAACCAATACGAATATAACATGCTTACGCAAACAACGCAGTTTAGGGCGGTTATACAAAATGGCGTGTGTAATGTGGTGCGTTCATCAATTGCAACCGTAACGGTAAACCAGCCTGTAATGGCGGCAAGTGGCGGCCGGCCTTTAACCACTTTGTGCAACGCCGCTACGGTTACCTTAAATGGCAACGACCCTACGCCATTTGCAGGCGTATGGACACAAACCGGTGGCCCTCCCGTTGTATTTGCCGATGCAACCAATCCTAAAACCCAGGTAACCGGCTTAGTTGGCGGCAGTACCTATAAATTTACCTGGACAATAAAAGGAGCCGCCCCCTGCCCCAACAGCCAAAATGAAATTACTGTAGTAAACAACCCGGATGTAACACCTAAATTTATATCCAATTTTACCAACACCGTGTGCGGGCCGGTAAGTGTTGAGTTCACCAATACATCTACCCCCGTATTTACAACAACCACTTATCTATGGGATTTTGGCGACGGTACCGGAAACTCTAACGAGGTAAGCCCGCAGCATACCTTTTTACCACGTACCGATGGAAGAGATACTACATATACCGTATCATTAAGCATTATCAACAACTGCCTTCCACGCCCTCCTTACAGCATGCAAATAACCGTTAGGCCGGCGGTACCTATAGCATCTTTGCTGCCCGAACGGCTCTCGGGCTGTGGTTCTTTGGCCATTAAAGTTAAAAACACATCGCCTGGCAATAATAAGTTTTACGATTTCTTTGTTTATGATGGCAATGTGAGAATATTCCAAAAACATGTGTTTGATAAATCGGATGTGACCTTTGACCCACTGGGCCCACCGCGTAACGACAAGTTTTATACCGTTTATGTGATTGCAACCGATCTTTGCGATAACACCTCGCAGAGCACAGCCATACCTATCAACATATTCCCGGCAACGTTTGTACCCTTATTTTTCCCCAAGGACAATAAGAGTGAAGGCTGCTACCCTTTCACAGCAACGTTTGTAAATATATCGTCGGGCGGGGACACCTTCTTGTACCGCATATTTGATGCAAACGGCGTAAAAGTTGATGAAATACAGGGCAGTAAGACCGAACAGCCCTATACTTTTGCAACACCGGGAACCTATTTTGTAAGCATTGTGGCCCAAAACCCCTGCGCCACATTCGAATCTACCGATAGGATAAAGTTTGAGGCTTACCCACAACCATTGCCGAATTTTGATGCCGATATACCAAGCGGCTGCAAGGCAGTAACCGTTCATTTCACAAACACAACGCCGGCCAATGGTATTACTAACCCGCAATCGTTAAGTTACGAATGGGATTTTGGAGACGGCACAGCACATTTTTTTGGCTACACGCCGCTGCCGCACGTTTATGGCTCTAAAAATTCGCCTTATACGGTTACACTTAAAGTCACTAACCTGGCTACCGGCTGTGTCAATATGATCACCAAGACGGAGTTTATAAAAGTTAGTGATGGACCTAATGTTGATTTCTCGGCCAGCCCGGGCTTTATCACTAAAATACCGAATTACCATTTCGCGTTCGACGATCAAACATCGGGCAACCCGGTAAGCTGGAGCTGGGATTTTGGCGACGAAACCTTCTCTACCGAACAAAACCCAGGGCATACCTATATAGATACCGGCACTTATAAAGTAACCCTTAGAGTAACGAACCGCGAAGGCTGCGACAGCGCCGTATCGCACAATGTACAAATTACGGGTGTGCCGGGGCAGCTTTACATCCCCAACGCCTTTATGCCGGCCAGCAGCACTACCGAGCTGCGCACCTTCGTTGTAAAGGGATCGGGCATAGCGAGCTGGCGCTTACAGATATTCAATAACTGGGGGCAGCTGGTTTGGGAAACCACCAAACTAGATGAGAACGGGCGACCTGTTGAAAGCTGGGATGGCCTGTACAAAGGCGTGCCCGCGCAGCAGGGCGTGTATATATGGCAGGCATCAGCCAAATTCATAAACGGAACCGATTGGAAAGGCATGCAATACGGCCCACACACCCTGCCAAAACGAACGGGCGTAATACATTTAATAAGATAGCGATGATGAAGGGAACGAAGAGATTTTACGCCTTGCTGTTGATTGCCCTATCCGGGGGCCTGCGTTTACAAGCGCAAGATCATATGTACTCGCAATTCTTCAATTCGCCCAATTACCTAAACCCGGCTTTGAACGGCCAGTTTGAGGGCGATTTGCGCATGAACCTCATCTATCGCAACCAATACTCGTCCATTGCGGGCGGGGGCTTAACCTATCTTACCGCGTCCATCGATTATAATGTACCGCGCTTCGGCGGCGGCTTCGGGCTGATGTTTACCAGGGCCAGCGAGGGTACGGCTTACCTTACCAAAAACAATATCTCGGGCATATACTCCTATAGCATAGGCAACGATAGTTTCGTACTATCCTTTGGCTTGCAGGCCGGCGTAACCAACCGCGCCGTAGATTATACCAAATTGATCTTCAGCGATCAGATAGACCCCCGCCTGGGTTACATCCCCGGCTCGGTAAGCGGGGCCGATGCAGCGTTGTTCAACAATAAATTCTTTTTCGATTCGGGTGCGGGCCTTAACCTCACCGCAGGCAATTTCAACATCGGTGGCGCCATGCAGCACATTAACCGCCCCAACGAATCGTTTACCGGCGTGCCGGCCAAACTACCCATGCGCGGGGTTTTCCATGCCAGTTACCGCTACAACATAACGCAGGACGACAACCTGGACGAGGACCAAAAATCATACGTTATACCTTCGGTAGTTTTTTATAAACAAAGCCAGGCGCAATCTTTAAGCGTGGGCTTCCAGTACAAACGGCGAAGCATAAACGCCGGTTTGTGGTACCGCAGCGGCGGCCTTAGCAATGGGCCAAGCTCTATAGTAGTATCTTTTATATTCGACCTGTTCATCAACCGCGAGGGTGCCGAAAAAATGCGGCTGGGCGTAAGCCACGATGTACCATCGGGCCGCGGTCTTAACTACAGCAATACCAGCGGCACTACCGAGGGCAGCATTGGGTACGAAACCACATTGCCTAATCGCTCGAACGATTACCGCAAATTCAATGGCGCACGCCGGTGTTATGATTTTTATTAAATTTGCAAAATATTAGGGCTATAAAGGGCAATAATTCAGAAAAATGCAAACGGTTAAAGACCAATACCTAAAAGCGGAACAGGCAAAGAAGAAAAAAGCGAAAAGCAGCGTATGGATACTGGTTGCATTCGGCATAATATTCGCAGTAATCCTGGTAAAAATAGCCACCTCCAACTCGGTAGGCGTTTTTAGCGGGTTGCCCGATAGCGATGCAGCCTATTCGATGGCTAAAATATACATCCGCCCAACTGTATTGGCCTCCAACGTTTCCTTTCATGACGATGAATATAAATTCGCCAAGAAATCAGATTCGGTTTATGTGATAAAGTCGTCCTACTCGGCCGTAAGCAGCAGCGGCGAAAAAACAACCACCAACTTCACTATCTCATTGAAATATATGGGCGGTGCAGGCAACCGCGAGGAAAGCTGGAAATTGCTGGACCTTAATCAGGAATAGCACCTTTACGCCATAATTTATATGGATATCCAAAAAGATTTTATTGTTGATGGCCGCGCCGTTATAGGCCGGGCGCAATTCCAAACCCTGGTAAGCAGCGGCAAGCATTCCATTATTGCCGACGAGCCCTTAGATGAAGGCGGTACCGATGCGGGCATGTCGCCCTATAATTTATTGATGGCAAGTTTGGCCAGCTGCACGGCCATTACCCTGCGCATGTACATCAACCGCAAAATGTGGCCCATCGAAGAAATCGCGGTTGACCTGCAAATGTACCGTACCGGCAGCGGTATCCTGATAGAAAGCAGCATATCCTTTAAAGGCGAAATAACGCACGAGCAGCAGAAACGCCTGTTAGCTATTGCCAATGCCTGCCCTATCCACAAAATACTGGTAGGCAACATCGCCATCACCACCGGCATCGGCAAGAAATCTTAATAATTATTTGGGCCTCGACCCAATAGCAATCAAAAGAAAAAGCCGGGGTCACTACTCCCGGCTTTTAACCAAACAATTAAACACATAGAATATTATAGTTTGAACGATACGCCCAGGTTAACGGCGTAATCGGCAAATGCAGCGTCGCCGTGGCTATTGGTTCCGGTCAGCTGGGTAGAGATCTTATCAGGTACACTTTGAGTACGGTTGCGCACTATAGCAACCGGCACAAACGTGTATATAGAGAATTTGCTGATGCGGTAGGTTACGCCCGGCTCTATCGAGGTAATATAACCCGGCCTGCGGAAGCCGTTGCTGCCACCAACAAGATCTTTCACTGGTAGGCATTCGTAGCGAATGCCGGCAGAGAAATTGAATTTGTTTACGCCGTAGTTTGCACCAGCCCTTAACATCAGCTGATCGGGCACGCTCATGATGTCGCTGCCGTTGGCCACTGCTTTGGCACTTGGTGTGCCGCCGCGGGCAGAAGATACGCCGTTAAGCTCGCGTGGGCTGATGAGGTAGTAAAAGCTGCCATACAAGCCAAATTTATGCGAGAAGTTGTAGTAGGTGTTGATATCGGTTGTGATACCGGTACCGCCATCGCCTAATTGGATAGATTGATCTACAGGGCCGAGGGTTTTAGCGCCGCCTGTGCCGGTGTTGTAAAAGTAATCCTGGTAGGTGTAGCTGCCTGTAGGCAATTTAAGGCCCAGGCCTATTTGTATATTACCCTTTTTTGCTTTAGCCGGGTTAAGCAACCATGCATAAGCTTTTAAGGTAATATCGCCCACGCCGAATGAGTGGGTAAGGCGGCGTTCTTTACCGCCGTGCTCGTAAAGCGACGAGCGGCTGTTTGCCAACACCGGGATGTCCAATGAGAACGACCAGCGGTTGTTGAAGATGCGCGTAAGCGTAAGATCTTGCGCGTATGAATGGTTGATAACATTAGTACCTAATGCGATACGTTGTTTTTGCTCCTCTGAGCCAACGAAGTGCTTGTATGAGCGGTAGTAACGGCTATTGCTGTTAAACAGCCATAGGCCGCCGGTAGAAGTACTATCCGGGTGCTCGTCCATATTGCAGAGGCCGCCGGTACTGCGGATGGCCACGCAGCCTTGTGCGCTTGCTTTCGTGCAATTAAGAAGGATAAAAACGGCTAGTACAGCCACTAATTTTAAGGTGGTTTTCATGTGTGTTATTGGGGCTTTAAAAGAATGAAATAGGTAAACGCCACCACGCACCGGGCGTGTGTTTGCAGGCTGTTTACAGGTTTATTAATTGGTTAATAATGTTCTGTTTGTTTATGCTTTGCAAGAGAGAACAGGCTAAAACCAGAGGGCGCTTCTTTGAGTGCAAACCATAATGCAAGTATAGATCCGTAGCTGCCGCCGCGTTCTATCCACTCGAATGCTTCGTAGTGCGGATAAAATAATTCGGTGGCTATTTTCCAGATCAATAATACGAGCAATATATTCCTGATGGGTTTGATAAGCACGATAAGGGCGGCGGTAATCTCAAAAACGCCTGCAAATACAGCCACTTTAGCCGGATGCGAAAACCCAAGCGAAGCATACTGATTTAGCAAAGCCTTCTTTTCGATGATATTGAGCCAGCCATGGCCAAGCAACAGCATAAATACCACCATCCGCAAACACCGGCTTACAGTTTCCAGTGTTTGGGGCGTGGCTGCAGCGGCAGGATCTATCCTGGTAAACAGCTCCCGCCAGTTTTTTATGCCGCCGGATAGTACGAGCAGTGCCAATGGCGCACCGAAATTACCGGCACGTTCAATAACTTCTGCAAATGGCTCACCCGATAAGGGCCGCAAGAATGCTGTCATAGTACCCCAGCACACCAGCCATAAGGCAATGGCGCGTATAGGATAAGCCAGCATCATTACCCCCATCATAATATCTAAAATACCAACCCAGGGCATCAATGCATAGGCCATTTCTTTCCCAATGCCGAATACGGCAAAGTAATTACACCATATCTCTTTAGTTATGATGCCGAATGCGCCATGGCCAATAAAACACATAGCAACCGCTATGCGTAAAATATAATGAAGCCCCTGTTCAGTTCTCACGATTCAGTCTCTCTAATTCTCTCTCTTGCGATTATATTAATTTGCGCCGTCGGTTTTGGCGCGGTTTACCGCGTAAGTGCCTACTTTTACGCCTGTAGCCAAACCAACGGTACAGTCGTTACGGTAGTGGATGGCACCGTATAACCTCGACATGCCTGCTTCATTGGCCATCGTCATAAATTCAGCAGCACGCTCGGGCACCAGATAGCCCAGCACCGTTGCCGCAGCACCGCTAAAGGTAGCGTGGCCCGATATGTACGACGGAAAGTTTGGTATGCCTGTAAGCGTTTTTATACCGGCAACCATTTGTGTTGGGCGCGGGTTAAAATAAAAGTATTTGGTATCCCAGCATACGATAGCTGCATCCATTTCGGCCATGTTAAGCAGGGCCAGGTTGCGTGCCCAGCGTACTTCGCTCCAGTTATGTTTTATGAATTCTTCCGCGGCAATAGCATTCCAATGGCCCGGAGGAGTTGTTGTACCTACGCCGTCTGCCCAAAACGCTACGATGCGCTCATGGTCGCGGTCGTGGTTGTTGCTCATAGCCATTACTTCATCCACATCTTTTTTGTACTCGGCGGTACCTTCCTTATAAGGCGCAGCGGGGCGAACGGTTGCTACATCTGCAGCGGGCATCAAAATAGGCGTAACCTTAGTGAACAAGGGCAGCATCGGCGGGCGGTGCGGCAGTTCCAGGCTTATCCATGGCGTGTTGCCGGCAGCGGTAGCATCTGTTTCGAATTTAGTCCAGTCGGCTTGTGCCCCCGCAGCCAGGTTTGCTTTATCTGCACGGGCGCGTGCTAAAAATACGTTTGCAACTTGTTTACCAAGATTTTCACCAGCATCCCAATCAGAGCGGGTATTAGCGCCCGACATTAAGCGGTAAAGTTTCTCTTCGGCAACTTTCTGTTGAATGAAATCCAAATCGCCCGGGAACAGCAAAATCATCATCTGCGCAGTTGCGCCTGCAACCGCCGCGTCTTCGCTTGGGTACGATGGTAATTTTGATTTAGGTATCAAGGCCTGTACGTTGGCTTTATCATCCGCATAAGGAGCTTCGCGCCTGTAACCCGTAGCGTATTTGAATTTGAATGTTTGCACCAACGCATCGTACTGTGCTGCGCTTACATAAGCATAAGCACGGGCGGCGTATGGTGGGTTGGAGAATGGGAACAGCGGGTAAGCCAATGGATTAGCTGCGCTGGGGAATGGATACGTACCGTTATCGTTTTGATACGGAGGAAGGTTGTGCTTGGCCACCAGTTCGCGCAGTATTTCGTTCCAGCGCAATACCGAACCCGCGCTCCAGTATTTGATGATTTCTTTTTGTTCGCTGGTTAGGTTCTTTTGGTAGCTCTTGATCTCGTTCAGGTCTGCAACGTAATTGGGAGCAGTCTTCGCTTCTGGTAAAGCTAATGTAAATGTAGTCGAACCAGTTAAAATCGGTGTCCAGGCACCTGCGGTAGAGTCCGGATTAGCAGGTGTCAGTGCGGCGTACTCCGTGTTACGTTCGGTAATATCTTTTTTGCACGATGCTGCAAAAAGCGATACGGCCACTAATGATGATATATAAAGTATTTTTGTTTTCATGATTGTTATCCTCTCCTTATTTTTTTTCCTTTTTAACCGAAAAAACATAATCTATACCGCCCATAATTTGGGTGTTTTGCCCAACATTACGGCCCGATGTTACGTAGCTGCCACCAACGGTAAACTCGAGGCCTTTGGCAAACTGAGGCATATATTTTATTAAACCGCCTACTGCAGTAGCATTCATACGGTTGCTTGGGAAAGGCATATTGTTGCGGGTAATATCGAAACCGCCCACTGTGGTGTATTTAGTAGCAATAGCTTCTACATTGAGCAATAAGCTACGGAAACCTGCGCTAACCATAAAGTTGGTAGCGTTTGGCAACGCAACCTGGTTGGTGTAGTGCATCTCGGTAGTATAATACGCATCACGATCGATAGTCATGTTACTCCTGCGGATATACTGCCCTGCACCGGCAACGAAGAACCTGCCTTGCTGGTAATTAATTAAACCGCGTAAGGCTACGCTTTTGCTGCGGCTGCCTAAAGCGAAAGGGAGATAATCGCCCTGGTAATCGCCAACGGGTATAGAACCTGTCGCGATAGCGTGGACGCTAAGGATACCTGTACCGATTTGCTCGCGTAAAGCCATCCATTTAAAAGCCAGGTTGATATCCTGAAAACCGCGCTGGCCACGCAAGGTGCCTGCACTGGCTTTGGTTTGGATGTATGGCACAAATGCCGAAACATTGATGCGGTTGCTGAGCCCGTAAACCACGCCTGCATTGTAAATATTGGCGCTGATGGTGCCTAGGTTTAAGTTTTCGCGTTTGAGGGTGCCTTCCCAGTAATGATCCCAGCTGTTGTGGGCGTACATGCCGGCTACGCATATGTAATTTTTCGGGATCATGATAGCATCGCTTTCCGTTTGCGCACAAACTGTTTGTGATAAGGCAACAAAAGCAATAATACCAACACAATACCTGTAAGTATATTGTAAAAAGTATTTCATAAAGAATTTTTAGTAATGAATAAGATAACGAGCAACATTTGTGAGTGCAGGCTTTTACGCCGGCAACGGAGATTACGTAACCCAAGTGGCCTTAGCACTTATCAATACCAACAAGCATAACACACGCGTGCAATAGTGATAGAGCAAAAAGCTTTTTGGAATACGAAAAATTGTCAAATATATTAACCGGCGAAGTTTGGCGGTTTTCCTGGAGATTCGATGTACGGGTTAGTCAACTTGGCAGATATAGGGTTCTCATGTCCTTTCAATGTTTGGGAGAACGTAACGAAGCTGTAATGCAGGGCAGGCATGTTGTATTCAAAACCCCCGGATGCTTTTTTTACCGATGATTGCTCTGAGCCTTTTTT
Source organism: Mucilaginibacter sp. P2_D11 (assembly GCF_056404435.1). Taxonomy (NCBI): domain Bacteria; kingdom Pseudomonadati; phylum Bacteroidota; class Sphingobacteriia; order Sphingobacteriales; family Sphingobacteriaceae; genus Mucilaginibacter; species Mucilaginibacter sp. P2_D11. The sequence continues at coordinate 318,928 of NZ_JBFUEA010000004.1, read as the reverse complement.
GGTAAGGGGTACATCAGATACATCTTTGGCTACGATTAAGTTTGCGCTTACGAGGCGTGTTTTTACGCTGTTGGCAATACATACCAGGTACATGGTATCGCGCGTCATTTTTACACCAACGTAATTGTAGTAATTATCTTTAAGCTGAACCTGACCCTGTACGTGCTCGTAGTCGGGCCAATCCTGCATCTGGGGCATGTGGACAGGTATTTTTATCTGCACCAGTTGGGTAGCATCTACTTTGTTCTCGTAAATCTGCTTTACCATCTGAGTTTCGGACCGGTGGATGAAATATTGAAAAAAAAGCGTGTAGCCTCCTGCATAAAACAGGTGCACGCTCAATAGCAATATAACAAAAAACCGTTTCACAATATCCGTAGCAGATTAGGGGTATAATTTGGTGGTAAATATATATAAATATTTTTATCTGCAAACATTTTTAACGATTTGTTGTAAAAGCGCAAAATTGTTACATGGGATTAGATTTGATACGTGAGATATGAGATGTGAGATAAAAAGGAAAGGCCGCCAAATGCATAACTCAGGCGGCTTCTCAATCAAAACAAATCCGAAATCGAACATCCGAATTCCGAAATCTCTCTTCTTACTTCCCGGGTTTATATATCGCCACCCCTACTCTCGAATCGGCGCAGCCATAATACAAGAACCATTTGCTTTTAAAATACACCAGCCCCTCCATAAACACGGTACCTGCAGGGTATTGCCCGCTTTTTTCGAAAGCCTCCTGCGGCACGAAGAAAGGCTTATCTAACCGACCGATGGGCTTGGTTGGATCCGTTGCCGAAAACATTACCTGACCGCCGCAGTACGAGTTGGCAGTATAGTTCTTATCCCCGTAGGTTGCGTTGTTTTTACCGTTGTATAATAGTACGATACCCTTGGCAGTAACAATTGCCGGCGGACCGCATTCGGTAAGGTCGCTATCGAAGAAGTTGCGGCGGGGCGAGATGAGCGGCCTCAGCGTGCTATCCTTGTTTATCAGGGGTGTCCAGTTCATTAAATCGGTGGAGGTGGCGGAGTAAACACCGGTTTCGCCCCAATACATCCAGTATTTGCCCTTTATTTTGGCGATGACCTGCTTGCCGTTTACCAGTTTGGTAATGATGGAGGCCGATTTGCTGGCTATCTTATGGAACTTGCCATTGTATGCCTTACGGAATATAGGGCCATGCTTTACCCAGGTTTTGAGGTCCTTAGAAGTGGCAACGCCCAGGCGCGGCATATCGTGGTTCCATTGGGTGTAAAAAACCACATAGGTGCCGTTGGCCGTCATGGCTACGCGGGGATCCTCGCAGCCGCCCGTCCACTCGAATTCTTTCTGGCTATCGTTAGATGGGTACAGCACGGGTACGGGCGAGCGTTTTACGCTGATGCCGTCCTTACTTTCCGCCAGGCCGAGGCGGGATGTGCGGCCCCCTATCCCTGTGCCCGATTTATCCTCGGCACGGTACAGGATATATATCTTACCATTTTTAATGGTGGCGGCGGGGTTAAATGTATCGTTGCTTTCCCAATCTACGCTGCGTTTGTACATCGGGTCGTTGAAGCGGGTTGTGGTATCGGGACTAATCAAAGGGTTCACCCCCACCGGCCGAACGAACGGACCGAAGGCCCAGGCAGGTAGTTTGGTTTGCGCGTTGGCAGCAACTGTAAGCAACAACAGCAGGCCGAAGGCCTGAAGGGTTTTATAAAAGGTCTTTATCATAGGTTTATCGGTTCAAAAGATTAAGTGCAGTATAATCCAGGCAAACATATCCCATCGAAGTCCTTCCACTTCATCATTCATTATTGGGCGTTCGGTGTTCGATATTTAATAAGCTCACAAAGGCATCAGCCGTGCCAGGTAGCCATCCATATCGTCCTCATCCAGTATCTCTATCGCCCAGCCTTCTTCGGCGGCAATTTGGATCAGCGTATCGGCATCTACATACAGCCATTGAAACCAATCGGTTTTTTGGCCCTTGTAGGCATACTGGTACCATACTTCGCCGTAATAATTACCGGCGGGCGGTGCACCATCGTACAAATAAGCAATATCAGATGAATCGAATAATAATTGGCCGCCCGGGCATAAGAGCTGCCTGGCGTGCCGTAAAAATACACGTAATTGTTGGATATTCCCGCAGAGGCCTATGCCATTCATCAACAATAATAAAGTGTCGTATTTTTCTCCGGCGTGGCCGAATATATCCTGTTCTATAGCCAGCTTAACGCCCCGCTCCTGCATTATCTGTACGGCAAGGCCGGATATATCCATCGCTGCAACATCCACTCCACGTTCCTGCAAATACAAGGCATGGCTGCCCGCGCCTGCGCCGATATCTAAAATACGGCCCCGGCAATGACTCAGGGCCAGCAGTTCCAGATCGGGCATTTCGGCTTCGGTACGGAAATACACCTCCAACGGCATCTCCTCTTTGGGGCCATATTTATTATGGATGAAAAGCTTTGAGGCCTGCCTGCCCTTATAGGCATCGTACAAGGCCTGCCCGAAAATATCTTTTGCCAATGGTTATGGGTTTTAATGATGAGTGTTCGAAGGGTTTTTTATTCCCCTCTCGAGAGGGGGCGCGATGGATTGTGTGGTGGCAGGGGTGTGTTCTCCGCAATGCAATAACGCAATGCATAATGTACAAACACACCCCTCCACCCCTCTCAAGAGGGGAATCGCGCATTCCCCCGCTTTTTTGCTTATTTCGAACACCCTTAGTTTACCCCAAAGGAAAGCATTGCAGGGTAAAAATGGAAGTTATTATAATTACAGATTTGCTTTTAACCAAAGATTCTTGCAGGTGGTTAGTTGGCATGCGAAGACGCAAAGTTTTTTTATGCTTTCCCTCCTTGGCGATCTTTGCGGCTTTGCGCGAAAATAAATTAGTGAAATTCGATTTAATTCGAAAAATTAGTGCTATTCAAATCTCTGCACCCTTGGCGGTAAAATAACGCGAATCACTTCACCAAACCTCGTCGTTGAAACACTGCATATCAGCCTTTAACCATACCCGAAAGCAACGAGCATATTTGTAACATTTTTAATACAGATTAAAAAAATACTTTATCTTTATAGCCTAATTAAGTTATAAACTATTGTTCAAACCGCTGTTTCAAAGTCCCGGCATTTGCCGTAATGCTTTCAAAACAACGAAAAAAAGTTCATGCCAATGGCCAAACAAGGGCAAACCAGCCTTTTTTACAAGATTTTTAAAAATAAGTACTTCATCCTGGCGGTGTGGATATTCATTGCCGTTTTTTTTACTTACAAGTACATTGGCTACGGTTCTATCAACAATTACCTCATTTTTAAATACAGCTATTTCAATGCCTCCATGGGGCATAATCTATATGCCGGCTATCCGCAGTATTATTCGGATACCAACCATTACGGCCCCATCTTCTGCCTAATTATCGCTCCTTTCGCCGTCCTTAAGGGCAATCTGGGCATGTACTTTTGGCAGATTTGCAACGTCGCGTTCCTGTTCTGCGCCATACAGTTTTTGCCCTTAAGCACGCTGAAGAAAAATATCATCTGCATCATCTGTGCGCAGGAGCTTATCATCTCCCTCAAAGAATTCCAAACCAACGGGGCCATCGCCGCGCTGCTCATCTTTACCTGGGTACTGGTAGAGAATAAGAAAGATTTCTGGGCATCGCTGTTCATTATGCTGGGCCTCTTCGTAAAACTTTACGGGGTTGTGGGCGTGGTATTTTTCCTGCTATCCAAACAAAAGAAGCAGTTCATCATAGGCCTGTTCTTTTGGGGGGCAGTGCTCTTCGTGTTGCCGATGCTATTTTTCTCGCCGCAATTCGTGGCGCACTCGTACATCGATTGGTACCATTCGCTCATGGAGAAGAACGCCCAAAACGTATCCATGACCACCCAATACCAGGACATATCCGTAACCGGCATGGTGCGCCGTATAGTGGGCCACCCTATCAATATACTGCCCATACTACTTACGGGCGTAGCCTTATTCGCCTGGAGCAGCTTAAAAAATCAACTAGCTACCGATTTGCGCAGCCGCTTGCTCATGCTGGCCAGCTGCCTGCTATTCGTGGTGTTGTTCAGTACCAGTTCAGAGCACGCTACCTATATCATCGCCTTTGTGGGCGTGGGCATATGGTTTATGAGCGCCCCGCAGCCGGTAAGCAAATGGCAGATAGCCCTGTTCGCATTTACGCTGTACTTCGGCAGTTTATTCCGTACCGATATTTTCCCGGCCTATATCAAAAACAATTTGATTATGCCTTATGCCCTTAAAGCCCTGCCCTGCCTGCTGGTTTGGCTGGCTATAGTTGGCGAAATGCTTATTAAAAAAACTGCTCCCGCGCAGCCGCTTGCAATAACCCATAACGATACCATAACCCCCACCCCTACAACGATATGAGATACGTACAGGAACGCCCAAAAACCAGGACCGCCCCGCCCCGCAAAAAGGTGTCGGTAGTGGTGCCTGCTTTTAACGAGGCTCAAAACCTCCCCATCCTGATCAAGGGGCTGAGGCAGGTGTTTGATACCCTGCCCTACGATTACGATTTTATTTTTGTGGACGACGGCAGCAAAGACGATACCGCCGACGTGCTCCGCACCTTCAACGTACAGGATAACCGCATCCATTATATTAAGCTGAGCCGCAACTTTGGCCACCAGAACGCGCTTAAAGCCGGTCTGGATTATGCCGACGGCCACTGCGTGATATGCATGGATGGCGACCTGCAGCATCCGCCACAACTTATCCCCGCCTTTTTAAGCAAGTGGGAAGAAGGCTACGATATCGTGTACAGCAAACGCACCTCTACCGAAAAGGTGTCGTTGTTCAAAAAAACAACCTCCAATATGTTCTACGCGCTGGCCAACCGCCTCAGCGAGATAAACATGGAACCCGGTACCGCCGATTTCCGCCTGATTGACCGTAAAGTGGCCGATGCGCTGCTGCAATTCAAGGAGATTGACCCCTTTTTGCGCGGCATCATCAAATGGCTGGGCTTTTCGCAATACGGCATCAGCTACACTGCAGATCCGCGCCACTCGGGCAAAAGCAAGTACTCACTCATCAAAATGATGCGCTTTGCTTTCCAGGGGATAACCTCCTTCAGCATACGTCCGCTTTATTTTGCGGTGTACCTGGGTTTCGCCTTCTCCACCTTAACGGCTATTTTCCTGCCCTATGTGCTGTATTGTTATTACATGGGGCATGCGGTGGTGGGCTATGCCTCGGCAGGTTGGGCATCTATAATGATGTCGATTTTCTTTTTGGGAGGCCTGCAATTGATCATTATGGGTATTATAGGCATTTACGTGGGCAAGATATTCCTGCAGACAAAGTTGAGGCCGAATTATGTGGTAGAGAGCAGCAGTATTAAAGAGCGCCAGTATGATCTTGTTGAGTTTTGATGTAGAAGAGTTTGATATGCCGCTGGAGTACGGCAAAAGCATAACCTTCGACGACCAGATAACCATATCCGCCACCGGCACCCAAACTATACTGGCCATGCTGCAAAGGCAGCAGGTAAAGGCCACGTTTTTTTGCACGGCTACCTTTGCCCTTGCCCGGCCCGACCTCATCAGGCAGATGATTACCGATGGCCACGAGGTAGCCTCGCACGGCTATTACCATTCCGAATTTGAGCCTGCGCACTTGTTGAGCTCCAAACTGGCGCTGGAAGCCATTACGCATGCACCCGTTACCGGCTACCGCATGGCCCGCATGATGCCGGTAGACGAAGCCGAAGTACTTAAGGCCGGCTATGTGTACAACAGTTCCATCAACCCCACCTGGCTGCCAGGGCGGTACAATAACCTCAAAGTATCGCGCACTTATTTTATGCACAATGGCGTATTGCAATTGCCTGCATCGGTTAGTCCCCGCTTGCGGCTACCGCTATTTTGGCTGGCCCTGCACAACTTCCCTATGTGGCTTTACAAATACCTGTGCCGAAAAACCTACCAGGCCGACGGCTACCTTAACCTGTACTACCATCCCTGGGAATTTACCAACCTGCACGATAAAGCCCGCTTCGGCTTCCCCGGCTACGTAAGCAAAAACAGCGGCGAGGCCATGCTGCAAAGGATGGAAAATTTGATTGGGAGTTTCAAGCAAAAAGGCTTGGCGTTTGGGTCGATTAGTGGGTTTTTGGAAGGGAAATAATATCGAAACCTTCCTCTTTTAAAGATACTGCGCCGGGGGCCTGCGCGATTCCCCTCTTGAGAGGGGTGGAGGGGTGTGTTGGCGTCAATTGCATAGCTTAACACACCCCTGCCCTCACACATTCCCACCCGCCCCCTCTCTAGAGGGGAACAAAAAACTAAAAGCGATTTTCCCCTCATTCATCTAACAATCCTTATCATTTTTCAAAATAAATCGATAAATTGTGAGCTTAACTCAACCTGTAAAAAGCCCTCACTATTTATGCAAAACGTAGAAAACTCCCATTGGCCGCTTTGGCGAAAAATCGTATTCCGCTTCTTTTTCATTTACCTGGCCTTACAAACCGCACCCATCACCTGGCTGGATAGCATCCCCTACGTAAGTACCGTAACGCAATACTACGGCAAGCTTACCGACTGGATAGTGACCGAGGCGAATACCCTGTTTTTGCACGTAAAACCGGTGCTGGTGCCCGAAAATGGCAGCGGCGATACCTCTATGGGCTGGGCAAGGTTATGGACGTACCTGCTATTGGCGGCACTGGGCGCGATTATATGGTCGGTAGCCGACCGCAAACGGCCCAATTACACCCACCTGAACTATTGGCTCTGCCTTTTTACCCGTTACTATGTTATTTTGGTAGCGCTGGGGTATGGCATTATAAAGCTTTTCGGCATGCAGATGATTTTCCCGAGCCTGCACCAATTGGCCACTCCCCTTGGCGATTTGTTGCCCATGCGTTTTTCCTGGCTGTTCATCGGTTACTCGGGGCCATACCAGTTTTTTTCGGGCGCGATGGAAGTTTTTGCAGCCTTGCTATTGCTGTACCGACGCACCACTTCCCTCGGCACGTTGGTAGCCACCGGCGTTTTCATCAACGTAATGATGCTGAACCTGTGCTACGATATCCCTGTGAAGATATTTTCGATGCAGATGGTATTCACCTGTCTGTTTTTGCTGGCCAACGAAAGCGGGAGACTGATAAATTTCTTTATACTGGACAAGCCCGCCCCCCTCAGCGCCATATACCATTTCAGGTACACCAAAAAGTGGATGCGCATTACCCGCATAGTGCTAAAATCGCTCTTCGTACTGATAATGATTATCATTCCCCTTTACCAGGATTTTAGCGGCGCGGGTCCTAACAAGGTGCCAAAACAGCCGGTTCAAAATGGCGTGTATGCCGTAACCAGCTACAAAATCAATAAACAGGATGTACCGCTTTCGCTTACAGACACTACACGCTGGCAGGACCTGATATTCGAGAATGGCTACGGCAGCGTAAAATCTAATGATACGCTCTTCAGGAAGCGGTACAACCGCGGCTATTTTGCCTACGGTCTGGACAGCGCGAGCCAAATGCTCTACTTCAAAAAACGCTTAGACGATAAGGCCTACATCCTCTTATTCAACTACGCCATGCCCGATAGCAGCACCATTACCCTCAGCGGCCTAAAAGGCAAGGACAGCTTATACGTAGAACTAAAACGCACGAAACGCCATTTTCAGCTGGCCGAGCGGCAGTTTCATTGGCTGAGTGAGCAGAATAGGTAGAGGGATAGTTTCATTTATGAAATTTAAAACCGATATTCAACAACAACCTTATCACGTTAATTAAATGGACTTTCAGACCCGTTACCAATACCATCCCACGACAGACCTCTTATCTAAAGGTAGCTTTTCGCGGGTATTCAAGGCGCATGATATGTTGCTGGATAGAGATGTTGCCCTGAAAGTATTCAATGTCGAGGTCTCTGCAAAGCGCGACCTGGCTATCGAGATAAAGAAAGCAATAACGCTTGACCACACCAATTTGTGCCGCTACTACGACGCGGCCTTCGTGGAATCTTCAAACGCACTAAACGAACCAGAAAAACACCTTGTAGCCGTTAGTGAGTATATAAATGGTGGTGAACTCATATCGTATTGTAAAGCCCACCCTGAGAGTTTGGACAAATTGTTGGTAGATGTATTGCAGGGCTTAGCATTCCTGCATAAAAACAACATCGTGCACCGCAAACTAACTCCGCAAAATATTCTGGTAAAAAACACCACATACGGTCCGGTTGCCACAATAATAGACTTCGGCATCAGCAACTACAGAGCAGAGCAATACAGCATTTCATTGCCGCGGATGAACACCTTGGAATACATGGCACCAGAACAGCTTATTCCTCAAAAATATGGCATTAACGGCCATATAGGTACTAACCTGGATTTATGGAGCTTTGGCGTGATTGTGTACGAGTTGGCGACGTTCGGTCTGAAATTATTCCCTACCGGAGATACAGAGGAGACGATGGCCTCCATCCTAAACGATGAACAAGCAAGCCTTAAACTAAGTGAGCTGTCAGAGCCATATAGAAAGATTGCACAGAGTTGCCTTGTTAAAGACGCAAGCAAAAGGGCGCAACGAGCTGGAGAACTGATAGAGATGTTAAACGGCAATAAAATGGGGCCATCCTTTGATTTCCACAGCAGTACTGAGCAACAATCGCAATTGGAAAAACATGCAATGCCGTTTGATGATGGGTTGAGACGGGTATCTCAAAGGCCTATGGCAAGCCCTCCGCGCCAACCGAAAGAGAATATTTTGGCTCACATTGCAGATTTATTGCTCACATTACCCGCCCTAATATTCGGCGCGCCCTCATCTACGTCTGTGGCAACTAATTACGATACACCTACTGTAGTAGCAAACGAAAATACATTAGTGGAGGTGTTCTATACTACCGATCGCTTACAGAATAAAAGCAGTGACAGAATCACCTACAGTGGGCGAAGGGGACCTGTAAGTTATGGTAGTTGTGAAGTAAGCATACCCCAAGGCAAAAAAATAGGTGAAATACCGCGCCTCAAAATTTGGAAATTCGAATTCAATGAGAATCCCGATAAACACATGTTGATTGTAGGTGCTATTGAGCTAAACGAGGCTCTATTTTTTGACAAGGTGTCATCGAAAATAAACGTCTCGGACGAGCACGATGCTTTTGTTTTTATACACGGCTTTAACGTAAGTTTTGATGATAGCGTGCTTAGGGCAGCCCAAATTGCTTACGACTTAAATTTCGTGGGTGCGCCAATTGTTTACAGTTGGCCTTCGCCAGCTAAAACTCTACTTTATATGAGTGATGAGGACAACATCCGCTTTACCGTTCCTCATCTGATTCAATTTTTAAAAGACGTTAAAAACCAAACAAAAGCAAAAAAAATACATATTATAGCTCACAGCATGGGCAACAGGGCCTTGACGGATACTTTAGTTAGCTTACAGCAGGAAAAGTTTTTTAAAGGGTTTGCTTTTAATCAAATCATTTTAGCGGCACCTGATATCGATGCACAAGTTTTCGTTGAATATATAGCCCCAAAAATCACCCGCAGCTCTAAAAGAATAACCCTTTACACTTCTGCCGGCGACGTTGCACTTACCGCATCAAAAAAATTGCGGGGAGGGATGATTTCGCGTCTTGGGCTTTCGGGGAGCCGCATAGTGGTGTTTGATGGTATAGATACGGTAGATGCTAGCAACATAGATACGGACTTTATGGGGCATGGATATTTTGCGGAAACGGCTCCCCTTATCAATGACCTTTACTTGTTAATTCGTCACAATCATTCACCAGCTCAAAGGAACTTAATCAAAAAGGTTTCGGCGTCGGCAGTCAACTGGGAATTTAAAAAGGCATAGTGCGTCAATGCTATAATCCCCCACCTATGAACTGCATGCAAAGTAGCCACCATGCAAATTGCTCACCTGTCCTACAGAGGATTGTTTCGTTCCTCGCAAAGACGATGGGGAGAGTAGCCCCCCGCTGCCGCAGGTATCCCCACCTGTGGCCCGCATGCAATTTAGTGTCTATGCAAATCGCCTACCTCTCCTGCCGGGGATTGCTTCGTTCCTCGCGAAGACAATAGGAAGAGTCCCCCCGCGGGCTCTACCTTCCAACCATTGGATTTTTTTAAAAATCCATAAATTGCACCAAAAAATCGTCTTCTCCTTCTGTTGTAAACATTTGCATAGCCATTTTTGACTAATTGTAGCCCTATTTTGTAGTTTAATGCAGATAACTTCGCTGAATAAAAAATGTATAATTCTTATACTACCTAAAACCCATGAGAAGAACTTTATCATTACTTCCCCTTATTATATTATTTACCGCTGCTTGCACCAACAAAAATGGACCTGATGGTTCTAAGGCCGTTCCTATGGTAACTACCTTTGCAGGCAGTGGCGCCTGGGGCGCAGCCAATGGCATCGGTACGTCAAGTTCATTTAGCGGCCCGGCGGGCGTAGCAGTTGATGCAGCAGGCAATGTGTACGTTGCAGATTTAGGCAATGACATGATACGTAAAATAAGCCCGGATGGTGCAGTAACCACGCTTGCAGGCGCTGGCGCCCAGGGTTCTGCCAATGGTACCGGAACTTCAGCTTCGTTTTTTGAGCCAATGGGTGTAGCGGTGGATGCTGCGGGTAATGTATATGTAGGGGATCAAAGCAATAACCTGATACGTAAGATAAGCCCAGCGGGCGTAGTAACTACCTTTGCAGGCAGTGGTGTTGAGGGTTCGGCCGATGGCATGGGCACTGCAGCTTCGTTTAGCCATCCATTGGGCTTAGCGGTAGATGCAGCAGGTAATGTGTACGTGGCGGATTGTGTTAACAATTTGATCCGTAAGATAAGCCCGGAGGGTATGGTAACTACTTATGCAGGCAGTGGCACGCAAGGTTCGGCTAACGGTATTGGCACTGCAGCTTCATTTCGTGGTCCTTACGGCGTAGCCGTAGATGCATTGGGCAATGTGTACGTAGCCGATAACGGCAATTACCAGATACGGAAGATAAGCCCCGACAGATTAGTAACTACCGTAGCGGGCAGTGGCACCCGGGCCTGGGCCGACGGTACAGGTACTTCAGCATCGTTTAGCCCCCCTGCCGGCGTAGCGGTAGATGCAGCGGGTAATATATATGTGGGGGATCGCGATAACAGCCGGATCCGTAAGATAAGCCCGGGTGGCGTAGTAATTACCCTGGCAGGCAATGGCACCCCAGGTTCGGCCAACGGCACGGGCACTTCAGCTTCATTTTATTTACCGCAGGGCGTTGCGGTAGATGCGGCAGGGAATGTATATGTGGCTGATACCCGTAATAACCTGATACGTAAAATAAGCAATAAACATTAACAACAGTAAGGGGCTCTTTCAGTTAGTCAAAGCAATAGTTCGGAACCAGCCGCTGCCCCGCATGCAAGGTAGCCACTACGCCAACCTGCAAATAAAAAGCCGCCTCACTAACTAGCCACAAGCCCACTACCCTGCCGCAGCGGAATTTCCATTGCCCTTTTTCGCATTAGAATTTATTAGAAATCTAGCTGTAAAATATCACGAATTATTGGAAAAAACTGGACAAGATTGGCCCGTTTTTGGCCATTTCCGGCCATTTTCGCGCTTACGAAAAACACCGAAATTTGAAGAAAAACACAGATTTTTGCAGATTTTTTGCCATTATCACGAAAATTTCCGCAGCTTCATTTTGGTGAAATTCCATCGTTCTTGAATTGGACAAGAAATTGGATTGTTCCGCTGATTCTCCCCAATCATTTTCCCCGGTTTCATTTTAAACCCTAAACTGTTTATCTTATCCAACAATTTATGGGCTTGTTGCGTTAACATAGCGACTTAGGCAATCAATATCACATGGGTAAAATTTTTACGATAACCGCGGGACTGGAAAATATGGGCGCGCTGCATACCGGCGGGCAGGGTTCCGTGTACAAGGGTAAGCGCATCGGCGAAATTTTTGTGGCGGTAAAACTGCTGCCCACCCCCATCTTCGCGGAGGACGAAAACGACAAGCATTACAAGGATTTTACCAACGAGGTAGCAAAGCTGAAGAAGGTAAACGAGGTAGCCAACCCCAATGTGGTGAAGATACTCAGCTCGGGCATTACCGAAAGCGGCTCGCTCCCTTTCATCGAAATGGAATTCATAGAGGGCCCCGACCTGGCCGAGCTACTTACCGAAAAAGACAAACCCGTATTCACCATTGCCGAAGCCATCAAGGTGGCTTACCAGCTGGCCAACGCGCTCAGCCACTGCCACAAAGTGGGCGTAAAGCATGGCGATATCAAAAGCAACAACGTAAAATTCAATATAAATACGGGCAACTATGTGCTGCTTGATTTCGGCCTGGCTATCATGACCGGCGAGCAGCGGCGCAGCAGCCTGCGCAATGCCGGTGCAGTAGAGTTTATGGCACCCGAACAAAGCGACGGCAACCTGCTGCCGCAAAGCGATGTGTACAGCTACGGCATCATCCTGTACGAACTGCTGGCCGGCACCGTGCCCTTCAAACTGAACGACAACGGCCAAAGCGCACGCAACGCCGTGATGATTGCTCACCTTGACCACGAGCCGCCCAATATGCTGGCCCTGCGCAAAGGCAATATGCCACCGGATTGGAGTGCCGGGCAACGCCAAAGCGAAATGCAGGTACCCGAATGGCTGATAACCCTCATCTACAAATGCCTGCAAAAAGACCCCGCCAACCGCTATGCCGACGGCACCGAACTGCGGCAGGCCATACAAAACAGCGTACTCAACACCAAAACCGGTACCGAGGGCGCCCTGATACTACAGAACGAAAAAGCCAGTCTGCAAAGCCTGCTGCAACAAGAGCAGGAAAAGAATAAAACCCTGCAGCAGGAAATTGACGGGCTGAAACAAGCCGCATCGCATAGCAAAACGCCTGCTGCCTTCCCCCCGCCCGTGAACGCCCCCGCCAAAAGCACATCGAAAGGCTTGTTAATTGGCATTGCCTTGCTATGCATTGGCACCGGCGCGGCTTTGGGGCACTACCTTTCTTCGGGAAGCAAAGCTGCGGCCGTAAAAACTGCTGCAGAAATACAAAAGCCTGCAGACAGCGTTTCTAAACCCGCCGGCCATACCGATACCGTAGCTGCCACCAAACCATTACCGGTAAAAAAACACGATACAGCGCATTCAAAACCCGCCGCAGTCAGGCCCGAAACCCTGGCCACGCACAAGAAAATCAAAAAAGATACGGTTAAGAAAACGCCGCCAAAAAAGATACCGCTTCCGCCGAAACAGCCTGTAGTTGCCCAATCTAAAGGTGGCGATGTGGGCAAAGTGTTCTCGCTGTTTACCAGCTATGCCTATTTCCATAGTCGACCCGATGCTGCCAGCAAACGCGCAGCAAACATCAACCAATGGGATAACGCCCGCGTCCGCGCTATAGACGACCAGAACGGCTTCATCTATGTTACGTTCACCAATAAAAACGGCCAAACCACCAGTGGCTGGCTCAATAAAAAAGATTTGATCGTAGTTGGGCAGTAGCTTTATTTAACGGCTTTGGCAACCAGTGCCCAGCCTGCCTACTCTTCTTCCAGCAGCTTCTTCAACCCGCCGAAAATGGCCTGCCAGTTACCCTCGGAGTGCTCTTTGGCGGCTTCGTCTTTGATGTTTTCCTGTGTAATGGTCAGTGTGGTTACGCCGTCTTGCTCATCCAGCTTGTAGCTCACCACCTGGTAGTTTTCGGGTTTGTCCTCTGTGCCGCCCATGCTGCTCCAATAGGTGTAGCGCAGGTATTCGCCGGGCGTTATCTCCTGTATGGTGCCTTTATCCTGGTAGGTTTTACCCTCCCATTCGCCGCTCCAAGTAATGGGGCTGCCTTCCATCCATGCCGATTCCTGCATAGTGCCAAAGAAATACTGCTTCACCACATCCGGGTCGGTAAGTCCTTCCCAAACCCTATCCTTCGGTGCGTTGAAGCTTATGCTGGTTGTTAATTTTATGTCGCTCATGGTTTTATGTTTTATGGGTTGCTTTAATTAACAACGTAAACCCATTTGGGTTTCGCATTAGTTTCCCGCGTAAAATTAACGGCGGTAATGACAACCGTATGTCAGGGGGGGGCAAACTCCAGGGTAGTTAATTTAAAATATTGATAGAAATAAGGACAACCCAAAAAACCACCAGGAAAAGAACCTTATATTTGGCTTGGGATACAGATTATAAACTTACTTAAACCTTATGACACCCCATTTTTTTAAACGTTTGAAAATTGCGCTGGCGGTTTTGTCGGCTATAGCAGTCGCAACAAATGCCACTGCCAACGTCAATGCTATCGATTTGTCCAAAATTCCGGATGCCGGCAAACTGGAGCCTCAAATTACCTTCCTAAAGACCAACTACCGGCTTTACAACCATTGGGTACACGATTGGCAGTACGACATACCTAAGGAAAAAACCGTGAATACGCTGGTGTCCCTTTACCAGGCACTGGAAAAAAACACCGCGAAAAACGAAGAGACGTACCTGCTGCTTGGCGATATAGCCCATTACCTGTACAATATGGAAGTGGAAACGTATTACCCAAAAGCTGTTGACAATTACCAAAAAGCGCAATCCTTGTCCGCTAACGATTACCGGGCTTATTGGTTCCTGGGCAACCACTATTCCCTATCGGCCAGGCAAATGGATGCATTTGGCGCTTATGCCATCGCCCTCAAACTAATGCCCGCTGATGCCAAAAGCCCGGAGTTTTGGGCAGATTACTCGGTAGCCTGCGCCAACGCCAGCATGATAAGCACTGCCCGCTATGCTGCAAGCAGGGCCACCAAAATAGACAGTGGCATGCAGCACCTGGAGGAGCAATTGCTCCAGGTAGCTGCCAACCGGTATAAGATAGCCCCGCCGGACACCACCCTGCAAAACACCGATATATGGACCTCCTACCGTCAAGACGGCAAAGTGGTGTTCGATAACTGGCTGATGGGCATCAAAGTAGGCTTAGATAGCACCTGGGGACTCACGGCCGGCGAATATAAGGACCATCAATGTTACCTCGTTTTACAGCCGGCGCGGGCTACCGATGCTGAAGGACGAAAAATTGGCTACACAATGCTGTTTATGATGAAACAGGCCCAGCCCGGCGAAACTTTACAGGCTTACCTGGATAAACTTACTTCTAAATACACCAACCGCAAGCCTGTAACCTTTACGGCAGGCGGCTTCACCAGTATGCTGGCTTACGAAATAAACGACCCGGCCAGCTACCGCGACATAGGCGGCGGGCATTTTTACGAACTGGCAATAGAGCGCGATGCCCCCGAATTCCCGGGCATGCTGCTGGAAACCCCGACCGAAACACCCAAAAGCGACGACAACAGCGGGCAGGTAAACTACTACAAAGCGCCCCTGAAATTCGCGCGCGTAAAAGGAAAGATATTTTACCTGATACTGCTAGATACCTGCGGCAACATCTTCGACCAATCGGTAAAAACGCTGCGCGATTTATTGGGCAATAACGTAATCATCGAATAATGATAAATTAGGGTTCATCACAAAACCCTTTGGAAATCCTTTATTATTGACCAAATTACCGGCATGAAAAAATCGTTTTCGCTTTTGCTTTTGTTGGTGATGCTTTCCGCTTTCAGTCCCCATAAAGAATTGAAGTGGGAAGCCATTGGCGATTCCATTACCTACTCCAACGGCCGGCCCGAGGCCTCGCAGCACCGCATCAGCAAAGGCTATATGGATGATGTGGTTACGGCGCTGCCATACGTGCATTTCAATAACCACGGCTACCCGGGCTGGACGGCAAAAAGCATGGCCGAGAACATCGAGAAGATCGGCATCGAGAAGGCTGATATATACTCGATATTTCTGGGTACTAACGATTGGTGGATTGGGCTGCCTATTGGTACCTTGAGCGATTACCAGAGCAATACAGGCAACCAAACGGTATATGGCTGTTACCGCACCATCATCAACAAAATACGCAGCTTAAACCCCGATGCGAAGATTATTTTGATGACGCCGCTGCAACGTACCGACTATGTAGACCTTAACAACCCCAAGGTATTTATACAGGGCCAATACAAAGCTAAGGACGGCGTATTCCTGTCGCAATATGCCGATGCTACCAAAGCCATCGCAAAAGCTGAATGCTTCGAACTGGCCGACCTCTATTACAAGAGCGGCATCAATTTGAAAAATGCAGTAAACTTCCGCCGCCTGCGCAACCCGCAAACCCACCAATACAAAAACTACACCTACCCGGACTACATCGGCATCCCCTACGACCCGGCAACAGACGAGTACCCTTATCCTGTAGAAGCTATGAACATGACTTACGATGGCCTCCACCCCTCAGACAAAGGGCACGCCGCAATAGCTAAAATGTTGGTAAAGATCATGAAGAAGTATTAAGAGCAGGTGTATTTTCAAATCACCACCGGAAGGCTAAATAAAAAAGTCGACCCATTGCCGGGTTCGCTTTCTGCCCAAATCTGTCCGTTATGCCTTTCAATGATTTCGGCGCTAAGGTAAAGGCCAATCCCAAAACCTGCTATATGATTATTGGCCTCCACGCGGTAATACAGTTCAAAAAGCCGGGGAATCTCTTCTTTTTTTATGCCGATGCCTTCGTCTGTTACGCTGACAACCGCACGGCCATTTATTGTTACGCACGCTACATACACCACGCTATCCGGCTTAGAATATTTAATGGCATTACTAATTAAGTTACTGATAACCTGGCCTATCTTGTCCCGGTCGGCGTTAACAAAGGTTTCTGCAACCGGTGCAAAAATAATTTTGTGCGATGAATACATCGGGATGGTCTCTGCCTCTGCTTCTTTAACCAGTTCGGCCATGTCAAACCGTTGCTTATCGATGTTGATTTTTCCGGATTCGAGCCTCGATACATTAAGGAAGCCATTGATCATCGTGGTCATCCGCTTAACCTGCTTTACCGATTGGTCCAGCGCGCCTAGAGTAAAAGTATCGTCGGCTTTTTTTGCTTTTGCCTGCAGCATTTGCAAATAGGCATTAAGGGAAGTTATAGGCGTTTTAAGTTCATGGCTTACCATGCCTATAAAGTCGTTCTTCCGCTGGTCTTCCTCTTTAATACGTTGAATATCGGTGGTAGAACCTACCCACATGGTAATTTCGCCATCGGCATTAAGTATGGGCGAAGCAATATTGAGGTGCCAGCGGTAATTGCCGTTGATATCTTTAAATCGCATCTCGCTTTCCAATGGTACGCCCGTCATCGCAGCTTCGGTAAGCTGGGTTTGGAACGTGGCAATTTCATCGGGGTGCATCATCTGGTGGTACCCAAAATCGCGCAGGTCTTCAAAAGTCATGCCCGAATAATCCAGCCATTTTTGATTAAAAAAAGTTACTTCCCCACTGGGCAGGGCATTGCTTATTTTAGCGGGTACAATATCTGCTAAATGCCTGAAATGCTGCTCACTAACCTCTAGTTGTTTGTTTGCAATCATTTGTTTGGCAAGGGCCTGGTTGGCAAGCACACGCTCGGTAACGTTTGTTGCCAGCTGTATAATGTAGTGGATTTCGCCATCCGGCGTAAAAACCGGCGTGTGGCTGGGGTCCCAATACCGCTGAATAAACTGGCCGGGGTTTTCAATATCGGGTACATCATAGCGCTGGATACGCATATAATGCGGCTTTTTTGTTTTCAGCACTTCCTGCAAAGAAGCGTTTATATTTTCCACGCCGTCAGCATCGGGCAAGGATGGGTTATCCGGAAAAGCTTCAAAAATATGCTTGCCAACAATAACTTCACGTTTGCTTTGCGTGGCCTCCAGGTACTCGTCGCTAGCCGTAAGGATATAAAGATCTGGCGACAATACTAAATACATATTTGGCGCTGTTTCCAGCGCCTTTAATGTTTCTGTCCCCGGCGGTTTGTATTGCATTTGCCCTTACTAACAATGTTATAAGGTAAAGATAGGAACATTTGCATATCAGGAAAAAAGTTCCCTTTATTTTAGCCGGTTTTTGTCAATAATATTTTTCAAATTCGTATTCAATTATGACCCTCCACACCATAGATACAGGCTTTTTTAAATTAGACGGCGGTGCCATGTTCGGCGTGGTACCCAAATCCATATGGCAAAAAACCAACCCGGCCGATGCCAACAACCTTTGTACCTGGGCCATGCGCTGCCTGCTGATAGAAGATGGCAACCGGCTGATCCTGATAGATACCGGCATAGGCGATAAGCAGAGCGAGAAATTCTTTAGCCATTACTACCTGCATGGCGATGCCACCATGGATAGCTCACTGGCGGCGAAAGGCTTCCACCGGGATGATATTACGGATGTGTTCCTCACTCACCTGCATTTCGATCATGTGGGGGGTGCCGTGCTTCGCGATGGAGAGCTTTTGAAACCAGCCTTCAAAAATGCTACCTACTGGAGCAACCCGCAGCACTGGGATTGGGCGGTGAACCCCAACGAGCGCGAGAAAGCATCGTTCCTTACCGAGAATATCCTGCCCATACAGCAAAGTGGTCAGCTAAAATTCATCGATGCTGTGGATGGCGCAAAATTTACCGATGATATCAGCATACGGCTGGCCTATGGGCATACCGATGCCATGATGCTGCCACTGATTGATTATAAAGGCAAAAAGCTATTGTACATGGCCGATCTGTTGCCATCCGTGGGGCATATCCCTTTGCCTTATGTAATGGCCTACGATATGTTCCCGATGAAGACCCTAGCCGAGCGTAAGGTATTTTGGAACGAGGCCATCGAACAGGAGTACATCCTGTACCTGGAGCACGACCCGATAAACGAGTGCTGCACGCTGCAACAAACCGAAAAAGGCATCAAGGTTAAGGAAATGTTTAGCCTGGATAAACTTTGAGATTGCTTTTAATATATGAATAATTATTGCATTTTAGCAATGCGGTTTTTTAACTTTAAGAAACAAAAATATACATTTGCACGTTCAATCCTAAATAACAGAATTGAGGTTTACCTAAATAGATGAGACAACTCAAAATAACGCAATCCATTACCAATCGTGAGTCGCAGTCCCTCGACAAATACCTGCACGAAATTGGTAAAGTTGATTTGATCACTGCCGAAGAAGAAGTAATCTTAGCCCAAAAAATACGCGAAGGCGACCAGGCTGCATTGGAGCGTTTAACCAAAACCAACCTGCGTTTCGTGGTTTCGGTTGCCAAGCAATACCAAAACCAGGGCCTTACCCTGGGCGACTTGATAAACGAAGGCAACCTGGGTTTGATAAAGGCTGCCAAGCGTTTCGATGAGACAAAGGGTTTCAAATTTATTTCGTACGCTGTTTGGTGGATCCGCCAGTCTATTTTGCAGGCCATTGCCGAGCAAAGCCGTATAGTGCGCTTACCATTGAACCAGGTAGGCAGTTTAAGTAAAATAAGTAAGGCTTTCAGCAAGCTGGAGCAGGAATTCGAACGCGAACCATCGCCCGAAGAACTGGCCGACATACTGGAAACCACCGTTGATAAAATATCTGATACGCTGAGTAACAGCGGCCGCCATGTAAGTATGGATGCCCCCTTCGTACAAGGCGAGGAAAATACTTTGCTGGATGTACTGGAAAACCAGGAACCCAATACCGATTCGATACTGATAAACGAATCCTTATCCGAAGAGATAAAACGCTCGTTATCAACCCTGACCGAGCGTGAGCGCGAAATCATTGTGCTGTTCTTCGGCCTGGGTAGCAATCACCCGCTGTCGTTGGAAGAAATTGGCGAGAAGTTCAATTTAACCCGCGAGCGCGTGCGCCAGATAAAAGACAAAGCCTTGCAGCGTTTGCGTCACACGTCGCGCAGCAAAATCCTAAAATCGTACCTGGGGTAATACTTTTACGTTATACGAAAAAACCTCCGCCAAAACAGCGGAGGTTTTTTTATGCCCAATAGCCGCGTCAGGATACAATATCGTTGCACAGGCAGCGTTTACGCCTTGTCTGCCTAAAGGACTCACAAATACTCCCGATGCCCGATATACGCAAGCTGCTCTGGTACTTTTACAAACCCATACTTTTCTGGAACAGCGTGTTCACCCTTACCTGCCTGGGGCTGGTTTGCTATTATGGCCGCAAAGTGGCGGGCTTCGTGCTGTTTTTTAAGTTGATGGGGTATGTATCAACTACCTTCCTGCAAAGCTATACCGCCAAAAACGTGTACATGTTTTACCGCAACGCGGGCTATAGCGTGCGCCGCATGTATGCCTATACCTACGCTATCGATCTGGCCATATACTTCATTTTGCTAACCATTTGCCTGTTATTAATCAAATGAACAAGACGTTAAAAGTGGATAGCGTGCAGCTGGAATTCGACGGGCGCAAGATATTGCAGAGCGTATATCTCAATTGTACCCAGGGCGAAGTGATTGGTTTGCTGGGCCGTAATGGCTGCGGCAAATCGTCGTTGCTCAAGATTATTTTCGGTACGCTGCAGGCCAATTACCGATATGTGAGCATAGATGAGCAATTTATCCATAAAGGCTATCATCACAACCGCATTGCCTACCTACCGCAGCATAACTACCTGCCGGGCGGCATCAGGATAGAGAAGCTGGCCCGGGTACTGGTAGACCCTATATCGTGGCCCGAGTTTGCTACCTTGCCCATATACCAACGCAATGCAGATAAAGAGATACACGAGCTTTCGGGCGGCGAGCTGCGCCAACTGGAAACCATGATGATTATCCACAGTCGCGCCGATTTTATATTATTGGATGAGCCCTTCACCCACATCTCCCCTATCCAGGCCGAAGAGTTCAAGCCCGTAATACGCGCCTGCGCCAAACGCAAAGGCATCGTGATCACAGATCACCAATACTACAACATACTGGAAGTAAGTGATAAAGTGATTTTATTAGCCGATGGGGTGACGAAACACATCGCGGATAATGATGAATTGGTTACGTACGGGTATTTGAGCGGGAAGTGACCAGAAATTCGGTATATCAATAAATCGAAACTAATTATAAACAGAAACAGGTGAACGAAATTCCACTAACCCAAGTTCTTCCAAGCGAATAGCCATCGCCCCCTCGGAAACGTTAAATAAATTTGCAATAGACCTAAACGAGGTTCCGTAAAATGAATCTGCTGAAGCAATAATCCTTGCCAACTCTCTAAGATTTCTACATCTGAGCAAAAATGAATCAAGGCGTCCTCCAGTTAATGCAAAAACCGTCTCATCATTAGGTGAAAACGTCTCCGTAAAAAATAGTTCGTGAAACGTTGCTCTAACCTGTTTTTCGGGCATTAAAAAATAAGTAGCAAATTTATCGGCTTGAATTTCGGTTCTATCTCTTGTCATAAGGGCACTTGAGCCATCAGTTGCCCTATCGCGATGCAATACAGTCTGCTTATGTAAAAGTGCGTGACCGAGTTCATGTGCCAAAGTAAAATTTTGAGTCTGAACTGGAAATATTGTCGACACGACTACAGCTTCTTTACTGCTGTCTATAATCCCAGCGATTTCAACAGTTTCTCCAAACATTTTGTAAGGATTAAGTCTTTCTCGTTTGAAGACCGTATAATTTAATAGTTTTTCAAAAGCAACTTGGGGCTGTAAAATCTCTCTCGGGCTTTCAAAGCTTCTCCTTTTCCAAATTGTATTTCGATAACGCCACATAATATTTTGAAGTTTCTTGGCGACATCTTCAATGTTTGAGTCAGATAATTTGGTATTGCCCTGCTTAATGGTTTCTAAACTCCTAATTTCTCGAAGAAGCAATTGGTGTTCATTAACTTCGTTTTCAAGTAATTCCTGGCACTCTTGAGCCGACGAAAGCAATCTTTCATGTCCTTTTTTTAAACTGCGAGAAGTCAAATTGATACTTTCTATCCAAGTTGAATCATTTATGGAAAGTAGATTTAAATTGATAATAGACAAACACCCCGCAATAGTGGAAACAGCAGTGTGAAGTGCTACACCTGAATCACCTCTGGCCGTTTTGAAAGCATTGTTGAAAATGAATATGGCATAATCTGCGAGTTCCGTACACAATTCTGCAATCTCTACCAATGTTTCGGTAGCGGGCTTGAGCGCATCTTTTGCCTGTTGACTTAAAATCTTGCCACGTAAGAAATTATCTTCTTTGTCACGAGCGTCACGCAATTCAATTGCAATATTAAATTGTTCAGAATCCTGATGGAATAAAAATTGAAGTCTCGGATAAATTCTATTTTTGATTTCTGATGATATTTTGCTGATTTCAGGAATTATCGATTGGTACAATTTGCCTCTCTTTTTATCGATAGTAAGGGATATTACAGTTAAAATTAATTGAGCAGATAACATGCCTTGGAAAGCGGCGGCGCTACCACTGCCGGGCACATGACTCCCTTTGCCAAATTTTTCCAATAACGTAGCAGCAGGCAACTCCAATTTGTTAGTCATAATTATATTTTAATCAGCATATTAGCTGTAAATTTATGAACAATAACCCTCCATCGCAAACCTATTTTCACTAGGTTTCTTGATTTGCAATTCTCTTATAAAGAATCTATATTGAATAGACTAAATTCTACCCATCATGACCATTCCAATTTACCAGGCCGATGCCTTTACCGATAAGCTTTTCGGCGGCAATCCGGCTGCTGTTTGTCCGCTAACCGAATGGCTGCCCGATGCTGTGATGCAAAAGATAGCCTTGGAGAACAACCTCGCCGAAACCGCCTTTTTTGTAAAGAACGATACCGGCTACCTGTTGCGCTGGTTTACGCCCGAGCTGGAGATTGACCTTTGCGGCCACGCCACCCTGGCCACGGCGCACATCATTTTTACGGAACTGGGCTATGATGGCGATACCATCCGTTTCGATACCGTTAAAGCGGGCACGCTGTCGGTAAAGCGCGAAGGCGACAAATATTGTTTGGATTTTCCCTCGCGGCCGGCATTCGCAGCGGATGCTCCTGAGGGCCTGATTGCTTCATTAGGCGGAAAAAAGCCCTTAAAAGTTTTGCGCTCGCGCGATTATATGCTGGTGTACGAAAGCGAGGAAGACGTAGCCTGCATTGTACCAGACCATTCCGCACTAACCAAAATAAATACACTTGGTGTTATCGTAACCGCGCCGGGCAAAGAGGTAGATTTCGTGTCGAGGTTTTTTGCGCCGGGTGCGGGCGTACCTGAGGATCCGGTTACAGGTTCGGCACACTGCAACCTCATCCCTTATTGGGCCGATAGATTGGGCAAAGCCAAGCTCCATGCCTACCAGATATCTGCCCGCAAAGGCGAACTTTGGTGTGAGTTGAAGGGCGACAGGGTGCTGATGGCCGGCAAAGCAGTTACCTATTTAAAGGGTGAGATTTATGTTTAACAAATGGTGCCTTATTTTATTGTTGCTGCTGGCAAGCCCCGCAGCACTTTTTGCACAGCGGTACAGCATATCCGGCAAAATAGGAGGTTTTAAAAATAACAGCAAAGTTTATTTGGTAAATGGAGAAACCGACGACCGCATAAACAGCACCGTGCTAAGGCAAGGCATATTCCATTTAAAAGGCAATTTAAAGGACGGCCCGATGTACCTTTCTGTCATTATTCACGAAGGAAAAAACGAGTATGCCTGCGAGGTGTTTGCTGGTGGCGGCGATGTTTCCATTACAGGCAGCAAAAAGGATTTTCCATACAATATCAAAATAGACGGGCCTGCCGAACAACGCAAGTTTAATGCTTATCAGCAGTTGATGAAAGCGATAAATAAGAAGTCGGACTCCCTGATGCAGGTTTATTTAAAAGTGCGGAACGACAGCATAGCAGCACGACAAGCGGCCATAAATTACAATAAAACGGGCGATGAATACCAAACCATCAACAAGAAACTAATTAATCAAAACAGCAACACCTATTATGCCGTAAAGGAATTCCACAACTACTTACCCCAAATGGGCCGGGACAGCATTCAGCGGGTGTACAGCGGCCTTTCGGGGCATATACAACAGAGCATCTACGGGAAGCGCATCCAAACGTATTTAACTACGGGCGATACGCTAAAGGTTAACGATAAAATTTATGATTTTGAGGCCTATGATGCCGGCGGCAAAAATCACTTGCTTTCTAATTATACGGATAAATACATCCTGCTCGATTTCTCCTCCGTACATTGCGGCCCATGTATTGCTGCGGCGGATGAATTACGTATGCTCACCCAAAAATACAAGGGTAGCCTACATGTAATATCCTTCTCGCCCGATAAAAAAGCCGAATGGTTGCAGGGCATTAAAAACGACAAAGCAACCTGGATAAGCCTTACCGACGGCCAGGGCGATCACAGCAAAATATTGCTAAAATACGGCGTGCCGGTATATCCTACCTTTTTTATCATTTCGCCGGGCGGCGTAATTACTGAGAAATGGACGGGGTACGAAAAACAAGCAAGCGGCATGGGCAGCCTGGAACTGCGTCTTATCAAATACCTTAAGAAGCCCTGAACAATCAAAAGTTAGTAAATCTATTCTACTTACCGGGTATCAACAACCCGGTTTTTCCGGTTTTCATTACGGGCGGTACGGGGTAAATATCATCGCTGGTATTGTCTACCCCATCAACGCCGGCAGAGAACAGGTAATAACTATCGCCGCTTTTTTTATACCTGAAGTTTGGCTGTTTGCTGTGGATTTTCTGTACCGGGTCGTAAATGAAGATCATCTTGTCTTCTTTAGTAAGTTCTTCTAAACTATCGGGATATTGCCCGTGCTGTACCTTATAAAATTCAACGTTTTTCACCAGGCCGTTTAGCTGGTCTTTTGATATGGACGCAAACCTTTTTTGAAAATCCTCACTGCGGGAAAATATACCTAAAGAGGCATAAGCAAAAACAGTAAACAGCACGCAGGCAACCCCTATCAAAACAAGTTTACGGTCGTGATACTTTATTAAGCCGTATAATATTAAGGCTACGCCCACAAAAGCACCTACTAGGGGTACAAATCCTAAAAGGCCCAATAAATACGGCGGGCGGGCATCGCGGTTATATGAGGAAAACATAGCTTAAACATACAAAATACCGCGATAATTTCCGTACCTTAAAGCCTTAATTTTTCGGCACGTACTATATTGTTTAATGCAGCTTACTAAATTAGAAATCAAGGGTTTCAAAAGCTTTGGCGATAAAATAACCATCAACTTTAATGAGGGTGTTACCGCTATTGTGGGGCCCAATGGCTGCGGCAAAAGCAACGTGGTTGATTCTATACGCTGGGTTTTGGGCGAACAGAGCACCCGCGCGCTGCGATCGGAGAAGATGGATAACATTATTTTCAACGGCACCAAAAGCCGCAAGGCCGCCAATTTAGCCGAGGTATCGCTCACTTTCGACAATACCAAAAACATCCTCCCTACCGATTTTTCGCAGGTTACGCTTACCCGCCGCCTGTACCGCAGCGGCGAAAGCGAGTACCGCCTCAACGATGTGCAATGCCGGCTGAAAGATATTACCGATATGTTCCTGGATACCGGCGTAGGTGCCGATTCGTACGCCATCATCGAGCTTAAGATGATCGACGAGATCATCAACAACAAGGAGGGTTCGCGCCGTAACTTGTTCGAGGAGGCATCGGGCATATCCAAATACAAACTCCGCAAAAAGCAAACCTTCAATAAGCTAAAAGATACCGAAGCCGACCTGGAACGCGTGGAGGACCTGCTCTTCGAGATTGAGAAAAACCTCAAAACCTTAGAGAACCAGGCCAAGAAAACCGAACGCTACTACCGCCTGCGCGATCAGTATAAGGTGCTCAGCATTTCGCTCGCCTCCTTCCGCATTGCGGGGTTCAGCAAAACACTGGCAGAGATAGAGGAAAAAGAACAAAAGCAAAGGGTAGAAAAATCGGGCTTCGCGACCCAAATAGATACCCTGGAAGCGGCCCTGCAACAGCAGAAACTGGATAGCATTACCCGCGAGAAAAACCTGGCCGCGCAGCAAAAAACCACCAACGAGTTCGTATCTAAAATACGCGCTTACGAGAGCGAGAAACGCATCAAGAACGAGCAGCTTAAACACCAGCAGGATAAAGAAGCCCGTCTGAAAGAGGAGCTGGAACGCGATACCAACCAGCACAAGCACGTTCAATACAATATCAAACGCCTCAACGAGGAAAAAATGCAGGAGGAAGAAAACCTGCAAAGCATAACCGCACGGGTGGCCGAACTGAAGGCCGCCGTGGATGACCTCCGCTTATCGCAAACCGAGGCGCGGGCAGAATTGAACGAGCTCAACTCGGTTAACAACCGCCTGCAAAACCAGGTGTACAAAACCGAAAAAGATATCGATATCCTCAACATACAGCAGCAGGCCCTGGAACAGGAAAGCCTGCGCAATATGGAAGATGCCAGCAATAAAGAGGTGGAGCTATCGCACTTTAACCACGTGGTTGCCGAGCTGGATAGCCGCAGCGAAACGCTGAAGAACGAATACGATTTGGCCGTTGATGCCGAAAACAAGCTACAGGAGCAAATAGTAGCTACCGACGCTGAGCTGAAAACCGTTACCGACAGTATAGCCGCCGACAGCCGCAAGCTGGATGCCAAACAAAACGAATACAACCTTACCAAAAGTATGGTTGATAACCTGGAGGGATTCCCCGAGTCTATCCGTTTCCTGAAGAAAAATACCAACTGGGCCAAAAACATCACCCTGTTCAGTGATATCCTGTTTTGTAAGGAGGAATTCCGCATAGCGATAGAGAACTACCTGGAGCCGCTGATGAACCATTACGTGGTAAACAGTTATGATGAAGCTATAGCCGCCATCAACCTGCTTAGCAATTCGTCAAAAGGCCGGGCGCAGTTTTTTATACTTGATAATTACAAAAACGAAGCTGCGGAGAGCAATGTCAATCTTGAGGGTGTATCCATCCCTGCCCTGTCCGTAATAGAAGTAGAACCGCGGTACGCGCCGCTATGCACCCATCTGCTTAAGAACGTGTACCTGGTAAACGACCATACCGAGCAGGACATCAACAGCCTCCCCCTACCCGATGGCGTGGTGCTGATAGGCAAAAGCGGTAAGTTCAATAAATCGCGCCACACTATGGCCGGTGGTTCGGTGGGCTTGTTTGAGGGCAAACGTATTGGCCGCGCCAAAAACCTGGAGAACCTGCTGAAGGAAATAAAACAGGCCGAAACGCGCATCGGTACGCTTAAGAGCCAGAGCCAGCAGCTACAAAGCAGCCTGGTTGCGCTGAAAGCATCAACCAAAGCGAACGAGATAAGGCAAAAACAAGTCGACCTGAACAAGCTTAATACCGAACTGGTCACCGTTAAAACCAAGCAGGAGCAGTACCAGGCCTTCATAGAGAACAGCCTTAACCGCAAGCAGGATATTGCCAACCGCATTGCCGGTATCAAAAACGATATCATTACCCTGCAGCCTGCACTGGTAGAATACCGCACCCAAAAGCAAACACAGGCCGACCTGATGCTGGATAAGCAGCAGGAATTTAACGAGCTGAACGAGATGGTGTCGGTACAATCAAACGCTTACAACCAGGAGAACATCCGTTTCCACCAGCAGCAGAACAAGGTATCGGGCCTGATGAAGGACCTGGAGTACCGCGAATCGCAATTGGACAACCTCGACGGCCGTATTATGCACAACAGTGCTGAAATGGAAAAGGTGAAGGTCTTGATAAAAGAGAACCTGCAGCAAACCGGCGAAAGCGACGACGACCTTTTGAGCATGTACGAACAAAAGGAAAACCTGGAAAAAGCCACCCAGGAGGCCGAACGCGAATACTACGCATGGCGCGGCAGCATCACCGAAAGCGAGAACGAAATACTTCAGCTTCGCCGCAATAAAGACCAGGCCGAACTGATAGAGAACGAGCTGAAAGATGCCCGCAATAACCTAAAACTGGAACTGAATGCCTTGAAGGAACGCCTTTCGGTTGAGTTTAACGTGGATATTGCCGACCTGCCCGAGACTGACGAAAACCAAACAGAAGACGAGGCCGACATACGCGAGCGTACCGATAAGCTAAAACGCCAAATGGACGACTTTGGTGCCATTAACCCGATGGCGGTAGAAGCCTACAACGAAATGAGCGAACGCCACGCTTTTATACAGGCCCAGAAGAAAGACCTTGCAGAGGCAAAGGCATCATTGCTGGCTACCATACAGGAGATAGACGATACCGCGAAAGAGAAATTCATGTCGGCATTTACGATGGTGCGCGAGAATTTCATCAAAGTGTTTCGTTCCCTCTTCAACGAGGAGGACAGTTGCGATTTGATACTATCCGACCCCTCCCATCCGCTGGAATCGGAGATAGACATCGTCGCGCGTCCAAAGGGTAAGCGCCCCTTATCCATCAACCAACTATCCGGCGGCGAAAAAACGTTGACCGCTACGGCCATCCTCTTCTCGCTTTACCTGTTGAAGCCCGCTCCCTTCTGTATTTTTGATGAGGTGGACGCCCCGCTTGATGATACCAATATCGATAAGTTCAACAACATCATACGCAAGTTCTCAAAAGAATCGCAGTTCATCATCATATCGCACAACAAGCGCACCATCGCCTGCACAGATATTATCTACGGCGTGACGATGGTTGAGCAGGGCATATCGCGCGTAGTACCGGTAGACCTTCGCGAGCTAGCCGATTAAATCGAAAAAGCGCCCTGTTTTCACAGGACGCTTTCACATCATTACTAATACTTAAAACTATTTCCTTTTCAACGATTTGTTGAACACCATGCCGCGGAATTTACTACCATCAATCTGTACGCCCGCATCGTGCGTTTGGTCTAAAGACATTACACGGGTTTTACCGTTGGTGCTTTGTATCACCTGCCCTGCTACAGTAAACGTGCCGGTTTTAACATAGTTCAACGCGTGCGCGAACAGGCCTTCGGTTGGGTCGCCAAAATCTTTGGTCACGTCGTCAAAGTCCCTGATGCCCGGGTAATCGGTAGTGCCCGGCGTCATGCCTGCATAATAGCCGCCCTGGCTTGCCGAGTTCTTGGTTTCGAATTCGGGGATGTACATCTGGTACTTGTTGATATCGATATCGAAAAAGCCAACCGGTTTACCATAGCTGGTGGTACCGATAAACTTAACATCCATTATAGGGCGCAGGTTATTGATGGTGAGTTCGCTTGCCGATGCCGTTGAACCCGTGATGATAAAAAACACGTGGCTCAGGTTCAGTGAATAAGGGATGTTTGTTTTAGTGAAATTAACGGCGTTGCCTGATACAGAATAATCAAACTGTGAGTAATTGTATATCTCGCCGGTATCCGGGTCTTTACGTACCTGGTTTTTAAGGATACTGGCCTTGCCGCTGGTTAAGATACTGTTGAAGTATGAACTGTACATCAACGTACCGCTTTTTGACGCCGGGGCAATCAAATTGCTCAGATACTCGGCAGTTGATACGTAGCCACCACCATTGTAACGTAAATCTACCACCAGGTCGGTGATACCCTGCGCGGAAAATTCGGCAAATGCCTCGTCTATTTTAGGCTTAGCATTAGCCTGCGAGGTGAAGCTATTGAACACGATATAACCTACCTTTTTGCCGCCGCCCTGGTCTATCACCTTATGAACGATTACCGGGTTTATGGTATAAGTGGCCACATTAAGTGTAACCGTGATATTGGTAGCATCGGGCTTTTTAAGCACCATGTTAATGGTATTGCTATTGGCATACGCATTGATCACGAAGTTAAGGTTGGTACCCGGGCCGCCGTTGCCATCATAAGTTAAGGCAGTGCGCCCGTTTATGCTGGTTATCTGGTAGCCACGTTTTATACCCGCCAGATCTGCAGGCGAATTGGGATAAACGTAGCGCACGCGCAAATCGTTGTTGTCGTTATATATCGGCGCGAAACCGAAATCACCGTTAATACCGTTCAGTTCTGACGACACGGTACCATCATCTATAAACGAGTATTTAGCCTCGCCCGGCGAAGCCGAATAATACTCATAGGGTTTGCCTGTGTTTGGGTTTATCTTATACTGCGATATGGCATCCACCTCTTTCTGCAGGGCGCTGATATCGTCGGTACCGGTAAAGGTACGGGGTTTAAAAGTGGCGTAATCCGGCAAGCCATCATTCCAATAATAAGCTTCTTTGGCATACAGGAAGATAGAATCGCGTATCAGGTCAAGCGTTGTGCCTGTTTTTGACGGGCCGATAGTGGTATCGTCCGGGGTGGGCGTTTTGCTCTTTTTGCATGATGAGAAAACAACCACTGCAGAAAGTATAGCCAGGTAAAGTATTTTGCGCATATTAATTATAAGTATATGTTCGTTAACGGATTTATCAATAATATATTACAGCCCTGAAATTACAAAAACTCGCTCACATTTAAGTAGTCTATACCGGTTGCCTGGGCACATAATACATCAGTTTCTGAATTTTCTATCATCAGCAGGTCGCGACGCTCTAAATTATGCTCTTTCATCAGCAAATGCAGCACATCCGGCTCGGGTTTGGGCGTGCTTTCATCCGCAAAATAAGCCACCAGGTAAGGCTCCAGCCCGTGCCATTCCATGTGCTTTATTTTGTTGAGCTGCTGCTGCGGGCTGCCATTGGTTACGATGAACAATTTCTTGCGATCGGTAACGGCTTCCTGCAAAAAGGTTAACATATTTTGGTACAACAGCAACTTCAGCGGCGCCTTGCCTGTGTCCAACAGCAGGGCCAGGTTGGGCCTGTATTTTTCGTCTACGCCCAAAGTGACCACCAATTCGTCGAACACCGCATCGGCTCCTTTATGGATATACGTATCTATCATTACATTGGTTGTCTGCTTGGCATCGGTAAGTTCGGTGTATTCCAAAAGATTGGCAAACAGGTAATAAATTTGGTATAGGTAGTCCTTCTCGGGATACAGCACGTTGTCCAGCTCCAGTATGAAAGCTTTTTTGCGTGGGTCGATGTCGTTATAAGTAAGCCTGGCCATCAAATAGCGCTATGTTATATTCGTTAAATAGTAGTTCAGATTGTTTCAGTAGGTTAAACTCCTCCCCTGTCAATGCATAAATCGCATCTATGCCTTTATCCAGGCAAAGGGTGAGCATCTCGTGCTGGTAACTTACCGATGCCGGGTTGGGCAGCCTAAGCAGGCCCATGTTCTTCACCATAAAATCGGGCAGGTCGGCGTAATCGCCCAGCAATATCTCCCAGGCGCTCAGTTTGTTCTTTAATTTATGTGCCGATGCGGATGTAGCGGCGGTTATCAGTATGTTCAAGCTAAAGTATCTACAATTTTGCCATCTTTCATTAATATGGTGCGGTCGGCCATGCCGGCAAGCTCCTCGTTATGCGTTACGATGACGAATGTTTGGTTAAAATCTCTGCGCAATTTTACAAATAGTTCATGCAGTTCCAGCGCGTTCTTAGAGTCGAGGTTACCCGATGGTTCATCGGCAAAAATCAATGCAGGCTTATTTATTAAAGCCCTTGCCACGGCAACGCGCTGCTGCTCGCCGCCCGATAGTTCGGCAGGTTTGTGCGTAAGCCTGTCGCCCAGGCCCAGCATTTCCAGCAGCTCTGTAGCGCGTTTCTCGGCATCGGCGCGGGGCACGCCGGCAATAAAGGCGGGCATGCACACATTCTCGATGGCGTTAAACTCTACCAGCAGGTGGTGAAACTGGAAGATAAAGCCGATTTTCCGGTTGCGGAAATCGCTCAGGTGTTTGTTATCCAGCTGGCTAACCTTCACATTATCGATAAACAGCTCTCCCGAATCGGCATTATCCAGCGTACCCAATATATTGAGCAGCGAACTTTTGCCCGCACCGGATGCGCCTACTATGGTTACGATCTCGCCCCGGTTCACCTGAAGGTCTACCCCTTTTAAGATATGCAGCTTCCCGTACGATTTATGGATAGATTGCGCTTTAAGCATGGGGTAAAATTAGTGATTTGCCTTGGAAAAACCGGAAGGGGGCGTATATTAGGCTCACAATTATAACCGGCTATCTAAATTTACCATGAAAAAACTTATCATCCTGCTGCTCTTCACCATTCCCGTTGTTGTAAATGCACAGCAAAGCTACGTTACCGTAAAGGCAGTGCCCTACTATGCCGACTCTATCCGCCAGAAAGATGCTTATATAGCCTCACAGTGCGTACTGGATGTATATTATCCTAAGGATAAAAAGGATTTTGCCACGGTAGTATGGTTCCACGGTGGCGGGCTTACCGGCGGCGCAAAAGAAATACCACAGGAGTTAAAGGATAAAGGGTATGCAGTAATTGGCGTTGGTTACCGTTTATCGCCCAAAGCCAAAGCGCCGGCTTATATAGAAGATGCAGCCGCTGCCGTGGCCTGGGCGTTCAAAAATATTGCCCAATACGGCGGAAGCGCTAAACATATCTACTTAACCGGCCACTCGGCAGGCGGCTACCTGGCCATGATGATTACCCTGAATAAAGCCTATCTGGCCAAATACGGCATCGATGCCAATAGCGTGGCCGAACTGATTCCCTTCAGCGGGCAGTGCATTACGCATTACACCATCAGGCAGGAACACGGCATTAAAGATACCCAGCCAACTATCGACGAATTTGCCCCGCTTTACTGGGTACGTGCCGATGCCCCGCCCATGCTACTCATCACCGGCGATGCCGAAATGGAGCTGCTTGGCCGTTACGAAGAAAACGCCTACATGCTGCGCATGATGAAACTTGCCGGCCATAAAAGCACCCGGCTGTTCCAACTGCAGGGCTACGACCATGGCGGTATGCCCGCAGGTGCCTTCCCCCTGCTGCTGAAAGAGATTGTAGCCAGGGAAAAGGTGATAAAATAGGGCGGAGGAGGGAGATTGTTCGACCCTATTGAAAAGACCGGGGGAGGTGCGATTCCCCTCTTGAGAGGGGTGGAGGGGTGTGTTTATGCGCTATGTATTGTACTACAGCATAGTGGCGAACACACCCCTGCCACTACACAATCCAACGCGCCCCCTCTCGAGAGGGGAACAAAAAAGAAAGCTTTCGAACATTCATGGCAATAAATTAACACCCTGCCAACAAATCTATAACCGCTAACCTCCAATCTCTAAAAAGAAAATAGTAGTTTTACCGCAAATCTTTCAAAACACATGAATATCCACGAATATCAGGGCAAAGCGATATTAAAAAGCTTTGGCGTTAGAGTACAGGAAGGCATTGTTGCCGATACCCCCGAAGAGGCGGTGGCAGCTGCACAAAAAATGAAGGAAGACTACGGGTCGGACTGGACGGTTATCAAAGCGCAGATACACGCAGGTGGCCGTGGCAAAGGCGGCGGCGTAAAGCTGGCCAAAAATGCTGAGCAGGTAAAAGAAATTGCAGGCAAGATTATCGGCATGCAGTTGGTTACCCCGCAAACCGGCCCCGAAGGCAAATTAGTGAAGAAAATATTGGTTGCCCAGGATGTTTACTACCCCGGCGAAAGCGAAGTAAAAGAGTTTTACGTAAGCGTATTGCTTGATCGTGCCGCAGGCCGCAACATCATCATGTACTCTACCGAAGGCGGTATGGACATTGAAGAAGTAGCACACAGCACCCCTGAGCTTATCCACAAAGAAGAAATAGACCCAAAAGTTGGCCTGCAGGGCTTCCAGGCGCGCAAGATTGCTTTTAACCTTGGCCTTAGCGGCGATGCGTTTAAGGATATGGTAAAATTCATCACTGCTTTATACAAAGCTTACGATGCTACCGATTCTTCGCAGTTCGAAATAAACCCTGTTTTAAAGACATCTGATAACAAAATATTGGCGGTTGATGCTAAGGTAAACTTAGACGATAATGCCCTTTACCGCCACCCGGATTACGCAGCAATGCGCGATACCGACGAGGAGGACCCAACCGAAGTTGAAGCAAGCAAAAGCAACCTTAACTACGTAAAGCTCGACGGTAACGTTGGCTGTATGGTTAACGGCGCGGGTTTGGCCATGGCTACCATGGACATTATCAAAATTGCCGGCGGCGAGCCTGCAAACTTCTTGGACGTAGGCGGAACTGCCAACGCACAAACCGTTAAAGCAGGTTTCAACATCATCCTGTCGGATCCTAACGTGAAGGCTATTCTTATTAATATCTTCGGCGGTATCGTTCGTTGCGATCGTGTTGCGCAGGGTGTTATAGACGCTTACAAAGAGATCGGCAACATCCCGGTACCTATCATCGTACGTTTGCAAGGCACCAACGCTGCCGAAGCGAAAGAACTGATCGATAACTCGGGCTTGAAAGTGTACTCGGCTATATTACTGAAAGAAGCAGCCGAGCGCGTTAAAGAAGTGCTGGCACTTTAGTTTAGAGATTAGCGGCCGGAGGTTAGCGGTTAGTTTGATTTCCGGTTTAGATATTGAAAGGGGCTTCGGCCCCTTTTTTTGTTGATCAAATTTTGGGGGCTTTTATGGAATATAGCGTGGGTATGCATCCTGCCTGTAAAACCTCAATATGAAAGCAACCCTACACATCATCAAACTTATTGCCATAGTCTTACTATTTGCCGGTACCGCGAGCGCACAAAGCCTCTTGACCCCTACCGAACTAAGCCTCGCACACCAAGCTGCAGATAGTAGCGCCGTTACCGCCTCTTTAGCCATAAAAGGTTACAAGCCGGCTTACAGCTGGGGCAACGCCGGGCACAAAGTAAGTAACTGGCTGTTTCAAACAAAGCAGGGAGAAGATTACGATTTTAAAATCAGGAAAATAATTGAGCCGAAGCATACCATCACCTATTATTGGATAACCAGCGATTTCTATTACCAGCAGTTTATGGTCGCTGCTTTAAAAGAAAACTACAAATGCGCAGGCGTGCAACTGATAGAAAAACAACTCTACTTCGTGTTTAAAAATGGCGATACGGTGTTCTACACCAATCAGGAACGGGATACGGATAATACGACTTATACGGTGTTGATGAGGTGAAAACGCCCAATTGATTGATTTGGCGTTTCATCACGTTGTCATTGCGAGCGAAGCGCGGCAACCTCAGAGGACATTTGGCGACGCCGCAAAGCAACGGTGCTTGTCCTCTGAGGTTGCCACGTCGCCCCCGCGCTCAGCTCCCCGCTGCTCCTCGCAATGACAAAAGGGAGAAAATACAGTTAAAAGTCTCTACATAGACCGTTTAACTCTAAATTCAACAAAAAAATCATGTTTCAATATCTCCCCTCCGCCCCTTTTGTTGCTTTAGTTTCCTTTGAAAATAACATCATCTTTTGTTCCGAATTTCTGATCGGCTCCACTGGATTTTAATAGATAAGAATTACCCCCGTTCATCAGTTGATATTTATACGATTTATCCCATTCATCTTGCATCCAGTCTGATCGTAGTGGGTTTCCTTGAATTAAAATGAATAAGTTGGCAGGGTACAAATCGGTGCTCCCTTTGTAATGCTTCAATGCGATATTAATCTCTTCGCATTCCTTTAAAGTATCTTGTTTTTTAAAGTAATTTTTAGAAAAGATGAATACTAAAATAATGATAGAAAATATGCACAAACAAGACAATAAGATAAGAGTGATTGTTTTTTTTACAGCTGCGTAAGTAATGCCTGGCGTTTTAGTTTTTTTGGTAAGGTAAATCATACCAGCGCCAAAAAGCATCAACAGGAAATACACCGGGGTGGGCCATATACCGAAGAAAACCATACAAATATTCAGGACTAACCCTGTCACAAAAAGGACCTTGCCAGTCGTTTTAAATAATCGTTCGAAGGTATAGCTCAATTGTATTATCTATTTTACGCAATATATACTTTCTATCGGCACAAAATCTAAAACAGCCGCAAATCTAATCCCCTAAATGGTCAAGGAATGTGGGGTGGGCCAAACATATCGTCGCCCGCAGGGCCTCTCGATAGACTTCCCGCCGGTTCAAGCGTCCCGCTTGAACCTTAGCGTTATAGTAAGCGTCCCGCTTACTTCACCACTTTGCAATCTTAGAAACATCCACATTTAAATCTTGCAGCCCCGTTGGCACGTGGTTTCGGTACAGGAATAATAATATACCTGCAAAATCGACTAAAAATCATTTCGTTACGTCAGCCGGACGTTGACATGTGTAGGCTGTGCTGTATTAATCACGTTGTCATTGCGAGCGAAGCGCGGCAACCTCAGAGGACATTTAGCGACGCCGCAAAGCAACGGTGCTTGACCCATGAGATTGCCACGTCGCCCCTGCGCTCAGTTCCCTGCCGCTCCTCGCAATGACAATGGGGAGAAAATACCCTCTACGGAGACTGAAAACGTAACAAGTACTTCACGCTATAATATTCGCGCACCGCCCCTTTTGTTGCTTATTTGCCTAAACAAAAAGCCCAAAATAAGTGTTATAACTTATATTTGTCTACCTAGTGTAAAATCGACAATAAATAATAGATGTTTAAACATCTATTATTATATTTGTATCATAATTCAAAAGAGAAACAAAATTTAAAACATAAAACATCATGGCAACAGCAACAAAATGGGTTTTAGACCCAATGCACTCAGAAGTACAATTTAAAGTAAAACACTTAGTAATATCAACCGTAACCGGTTCTTTCAAAACATTCGAAGGCGAACTGAGCACCGAAAGCGAAGATTTTGATGGCGCTGATATCAGCTTTTCGTTAGATGTAGCTAGCATCGATACCAATCAGGAAATGCGCGACGGTCATCTGAAATCTGCTGAGTTCTTCGATGCAGAAACTTACCCAAAAATCAGCTTCAAATCAACCGCCTTCACCAAAGACGGCGACGACTATAAATTAACCGGCGATTTGACCATTAAAGACGTTACCAAACCGGTAACCCTTGATGTAGAGCACGGTGGCGTAGCAGGCGATTTCTACGGCAACACTAAAGCAGGTTTCGAAGTAACCGGCAAAATAAACCGTAAAGATTTCGGTTTGGTTTGGGATGGCGTAACCGAAGCAGGTTCGGTTGTGTTGGGTTCAGATATTAAACTGATCATCAACGTACAGTTTGCAAAACAAGCGTAATTGATTTCGGAATTCGGATTTGGGAATTCGGATTTTAAATCAAGCAGATTTGTCAACTTTTAAAAAGTTGACAAATCTTAACATATACAAAATGCCGGATATAACAATTATTCGGCATTTTTGTATTTAATATGTACTTATAGGAATTCGAAGGCAGCGCCAAATAGGCAAATCCGAAATCGAACATCCGAATTCCGAAATATAAAATCATGCTAATCAAAATATACCCCGAGAACCCCAACCCAAAAGCCATAGAGCAAGTTGCCGATGTGCTGCGCAAGGGCGGTCTCATCATTTACCCAACCGATACCGTTTACGGGCTGGGTTGCGACATAACCAATCACAAGGCCATTGAAGCTATCTGTAAGATACGCGGCATCAAACCCGAGAAGGCTAATTTCTCGTTCATCTGCTACGATCTGAGTCATATCTCCGATTATATCAAACCCATAGACAATGCCACCTTCAGGGTGCTGAAAAAAGCTTTGCCGGGGCCATTCACCTTTATATTCAATGCCAGCCATGCGGTGCCCAAACTGCTTAGTTCCAACAAGAAAACGGTGGGTATCCGTGTGCCTGATAACAATATCGCCCGGGAAATTGTGAAGGTGCTGGGCAACCCTATCCTTTCCACCTCCATCCACGATGAGGACGACATCATCGAATACAGTACCGACCCGGAACTGATTTACGAGAAATACCAGGATTTGGTAGATTTCGTGATAGACGGCGGCTACGGCGACAACGTGCCTTCTACCGTTGTAGATTGCACCGGCGGAGATTTCGAGGTTATCCGCGAAGGCAAGGGCGTGCTGGAAGATTATTTATAAGGATATCTGCCAAAAACATCCTAATTTTCGGCCGATGAACGAAAACTGGCTTTTATTGGGGGTGTTTGCTATCGCCGGCTTAATAGTACTTAATACTGCAAGCTTTATCATCATCCTCCTGCACGAACTTGGGCACGCACTGCCCGCGCTATTTTTCACCAAACGACCCGTCACCATCTACATCGGTTCCTACGGCGACGATGTGGGGCCGAAAATTCGCATAAGCAAATTAACCATCAGGATAAAACCCCGCCTCTCCTATTTACGGGCGGGTGGGCTTAGTACCTACGAGGCTATCCCATCGGCCACAAAAAACTACGCCATACTACTGGGCGGTCCATTGGTAACGGTGGCCATAGCGGCTTTGCTTATGCCGGCAGTAATTGACGGCGACTTTCACGGTCCGCTGAAGATTATGGTGGTGATACTGCTAGGCTGCACCTTGCTCAATCTCATCGGTAACTTATATCCCCGCAAATTAGAGCCGGATACTACTTTGTATTCCGACGGGAAGCAGCTTATCGATATCCTTAAACTGCGGGGAACAAACACGTATCTTTTCAAGGCTGCGGCCTTTTTCTATCACAACCAATTCCGGGAAACCTTAACGGAACTGGACCGCATAGATAAGCGATACCTCAACGAATACATCGCCAGCCTGTATATACAAAGTTATGTAGAGCTGAAACAATTTGCTGCGCTCACGGCGTTCAAAGAAAAGTATATGGATGCGGGGCTGTTGGCCTCACTTACTTCTTACAATGCCATAAACTTGTCGTTCGCCAACATACAGCTAAAAGAATATCCTGAAGCACTGGCGTTGCTGGACAAGGCTATAGAGTTGGATGATGAAAGCTATTACGCCTACAACAACCGCGGCTTTGTGCACAACCTACTGGGTAACTATGCTGCCGCCAAAGCCGATTTAAACAAAGCCTGCAAAATCGACCCTAATGCAGCCTACTCGGTAACCAACCGAGCGTATTCCAACATTAAGCTTGGACTGATGGACGATGCTTTAGTCGACATAAACCGTTCGATGGTGCTGAACGAGCACAACGCCTACATCTACCTGGTTCAGGGCATGTACCAGTTGGAAACCGGTCACCTCAGCGAGGCCCTGGCAAACTTCGAAAAAGCGAAACGTATGGAAGCCACTACGGTATTAGTAGATGATTATATAGCCCTTGCGAAAAGCAAGCTTTTGCAGCCCTAAAACGAAGAAAAGCAAAGAAAATTAAAGAAATTTAAGGAAAAATACGCTACCCTTTTATCCCCGCAATGAAGCCCGGTATCTTCTCCATATAACCTTCAGTCCCCAGTAATTTAACGAACGCGCTACCAACGATGGCGCCATTGGCGTACTGGCAAGCTTTGCTGAACGAGGCATGATCTGATATGCCGAAACCGATGATAGCTGGGTTATTCAACTCCATAGCCTTTACACGGGTGTAATAGCTTTCGATGCTATCGGTAAGCTGCAAGTTGCCGCCGGTGATAGATGATGAGGATAGCAGGTATATAAAGCTGTTGCTCAAGGCATCTATCTTACGGATACGCTCCTCTGAAGTTTGTGGCGTAACCAGGAATATATTGCTGAGGTTATTATCTTCGAAATAGTTGCTGTACAGCATTTCGTATTCGTACATAGGCAGGTCCGGCACGATGATACCATCTACGCCAACCGCAGCTGCATCTTTGCAGAAACGTTCTACGCCATATTGTACGATGGGGTTTACATAACCCATGAGCAATATGGGGATGCTTACGCGTTGGCGCAAATCCTTCAGTTGTTCGAACAACACGGCCAGCGTCATGCCGTTCAGCAGGGCCTGTTCCGAGCTATGCTGTATGGTAGGCCCATCGGCAACCGGGTCTGAATACGGGAACCCTACCTCCAGGAAATCGGCACCGGCTTTTTCCAGCGCCTCGGCAATATCTACCGTGGTATCCAGCCCGGGGTAACCGGCGGTGAAGTAGATAGACAGCAGGTCATGCTTTTTAGCAGCGAAAAGTTTGTTCAACCGGTTCATGGGGGTAATTGTATCAGCCATATGCTGCAAAAATATTGTTAAAAAACAGCTTTCGGAGGGTTTATTGCAAAACTTTTTGAAGGAGTCCCGGCGGGCAGGCTATATTACAATACACCTCGGGAGCATAATCCTGATTAGGGTTTACGCAAGGTGTTCCACTTTGCGTCCAAAAAAGCATTTCACTTATTATGTTTAAGTATTTAACAATAAGCACATTACGGATTTTACCTAAACAACAGGGATGTTCCAAAGTGTTCCGCTAAAAAATGCAACTATTTGATAATCAATGGCTATTTAAAAAATAGTGTTCCACATTCAAAATGGAACACTGCGTCGAAAAGTCTATCTGGTGGTCTTGTGTACGCCCACATCACAAGCCAAAATACCCCGCGTCTTTTATAGGCGATGCACATCAAAACATTTAGGCGGCATCATTGTCCTTTAAACGTAATGGAAAATATCGACCCCAAACCCCAAATACCCACACCCCGCCCAAAACGCGAGCTTACTTACATACAAAAAGTATGGCACACCGTAGGCATCGTAGCGCTGCTGGTCATAGTGGTACTGATAGCCCGTGTTGCTTTCAATGTATTGCTGATGATACTGGCGGCAACGCTTATTGCTACCTATTTCCATGGCCTGGGCAATATTATCCAGCGCAAAACAAAATGGGGGCGCAAGGCGGCCATGGCTTTATCAGTAGGTGGCTCGTTTGCTATTATAGCTGCGCTGCTTTGGTTTATGGGTACAAAAATACAGCACCAGGTGGCCCAGCTTAGCCACTCGTTGCCGGGTACCATCAATGCTGCGCGCGGCAAGCTTGCAGAAACCCCTGTTGGCCAGCAGGTACTCACCTACCTTGACGATAACTCGGGCAAGCTATTCGTAACCGCACAACAGTTCTTTAGTACCAGCTTCGGGGTACTGGGCAATATTTATATCATCCTGTTTTTGGGGATATTCTTTACCGTGAGCCCTTCGGTTTACAAAGAGGGTTTCCTGATCATTATCCCGCCCGAGAAAAAAGAGCTGTGGCGCTGTATCATGAACCGCGTTAACGTATCACTTAAAGGCTGGCTAAAGGGCACGCTGCTATCGATGGTGTTGATTACCATTATGTTGGTCATAGGCCTCAGCATCGTTAACATACCGGCCGTACTGGTATTAGCCCTGTTTGCGGGCATGCTGAAAATCATCCCCAACTTCGGCTCGATGGTAGCCATGATACCCGGCGTTTTGCTGGCCCTCACCATAAGCACCAATACGGCTATCGTGGTGGCGCTTATTTATATGGTATCGCAAACCATCGTAAGCAATATCGTAACGCCTATTATCCAGAACAAAATCATCAACCTGCCGCCTGCGCTAACGATCATCAGCCAGGTAATTATGGGTACCCTATCGGGTGCGCTGGGCATCATATTGTCTGTACCGTTGCTGGCCATCATCATCATACTGGCAGACGAGCTATACGTAAAAAAGATAAACGAGGGCCAGCCAAAGCCAGAAGTGGAAGCGAAGCATGTGCCGTTGACGGATTGAAAAATAGTCCGAAAGTTGGGAAGTCCGAAAGTCGGAAAGATTACTAGTGAGGCGCCCACAATGCCAAATTTTGTAAGATAGGCATTGGAGGTTCCGACTTCCGGACTTTTCAGACTTTCGGACTTTCGGACTTCGCCTCTAAAAACTATCTTTGCCCTTATTATGAGCAATTCAACCGACGAACTTTTCAAGAATGTTATATCGCACGCCAAGGAGTATGGCTTTGTTTTCCCGAGTAGCGAGATTTACGATGGACTAAGCGCTGTTTACGATTACGGCCAAAACGGTGCCGAACTGAAGAACAACATCAAAACCTACTGGTGGAAAGCCATGGTGCAGATGCACGATAATATCGTTGGGCTTGATTCTGCTATATTTATGCACCCCACCATCTGGAAAGCAAGCGGCCACGTAGACGGCTTTAGCGACCCGATGATTGATAATAAGGACAGCAACAAACGCTACCGCGCCGACCAACTGCTGGAAGACAGGATAGCCAAGCTCGACGAAGAAGGCAAAACCAGCGAAGCAGAAGAACTGCAACTGGAGATGGATAATGCTTTGAAAGCAGAGAACCTGCCGCGTTTGAAGGAGCTTATCATCGAACAGAATATAAAATGCCCCATAAGCAATACCGCTAACTGGACCGACGTTCGCCAGTTCAACCTGATGTTCAGCACGCAGGTTGGCGCCATTGCCGATGAATCAGACACTATTTACCTGCGCCCCGAAACCGCGCAGGGGATATTCGTAAACTACCTTAACGTGCAAAAATCGGGCAGGATGAAAATCCCTTTCGGTATTGCACAAATTGGTAAGGCTTTCCGTAACGAGGTTATCGCCCGCCAGTTCATCATCCGCATGCGTGAGTTTGAGCAGATGGAGATGCAAT
The DNA here is from genome assembly GCF_056404435.1 of Mucilaginibacter sp. P2_D11. Lineage (NCBI taxonomy): Bacteria > Pseudomonadati > Bacteroidota > Sphingobacteriia > Sphingobacteriales > Sphingobacteriaceae > Mucilaginibacter > Mucilaginibacter sp. P2_D11. The sequence continues at coordinate 276,682 of NZ_JBFUEA010000004.1, read as the reverse complement.
ACTTCGTACGCCCCGGCACGCAGAAAGAATGGTTCGAGAAGTGGAAGGCTGCACGTTTAAAATGGCACCTCGCCCTGGGCACCGATGCTGCCAAATACCGCTACCACGAGCACACTAAACTTGCATTCTACGCCGATGCCGCTTACGACATCGAGTTCGATTTCCCGTTCGGCTTTAAAGAAGTAGAAGGTATCCACAGCCGTACTAATTACGACTTGAGCCAGCACGAGAAATTCTCGCGCAAGAAGATGCAATACTTCGACCCTGAGGTAGACCCGGAAACCGGAAAACCTTTCGGTAACTATATTCCTTACGTTATAGAAACTTCGATAGGCCTCGACAGGATGTTCTTGCTGACGATGATAAACGCCTTTGAAGAAGAAGACCTGAGCACCGAAGAAAAACAAGACAGCCGTACCGTGCTGCGCCTGCACCCTTGCCTGGCACCGGTTAAAGCCGCCATTTTCCCGCTGACCAAAAAAGACGGCCTGCCCGAAAAGGCCCGCGAGATAATGGATAAGCTGAAGCTTGACTTTAACCTGCAATACGAGGAAAAAGATGCCATAGGCAAACGCTACCGTCGCCAGGATGCCATAGGCACGCCTTTCTGTATCACGGTAGATCATCAAACATTAGAAGACAACACCGTAACCATCCGCCACCGCGACAGCATGGCACAGGAACGCGTAGCTGCCGACGACCTGGAAAAAATCATAGGCGATTTGGTAAGCTGGAAGAATTTGCTGGGATAACCGACAAGCCCTATACCATATTACAGAACCTAACTGCAAGAAAAACAGTTAGGTTTCTTTTTTTATTTTTAAATTTGTTTATGGAATCAGTGATTATACATCCCGAAAACAAAGAGCAGCTATCTGCTTTGAAGGCTTTCGCTAAAGCACTCAACCTTAAGTTTGAAACCAATAAAAGTTCCTATGACCCCGATTTTGTAGCCAAAATCAAAGAAAGCAAAAAACAAGTTGAAGAGGGCAAATTCGTTACGCTTGACCCCGGTAAATCCCTATGGGAAAATTTAGGGTAATACTATCCGAAAATGCTAAACGCGACTTGCTGAGCATTCAGAAATCGGGCGATAAAGCATCTATAAAAAAGGTTGAACGCATTATCTCAGAATTATACGATCATCCTGAAACCGGCACCGGGAAACCCGAAAGATTAAAGTTTGAATTAGCCGGATATTGGTCGAGAAGGGTTAATAAAAAAGACAGGTTAGTTTATTTCATCGAAGATAACGTCATCACCGTTACCGTTGTTTCTGCTCTTGGCCATTATGATGATAAATGATGAGCTAAGGTATATATCGCGATATCAGCCCGTCATCGAAAATTCCACGTCGAAAGGATTAATGTGAGTTCCAATTCCTTTATATTTCTTTTGATATTATGCACATAGCCCGAAAACAATTGCACCGCAATTTCCTTTTCTGTGTAAATATGCAAACATACCTACATGCCCATAAAAATTAAAGACCAGCCCTTTTACATACAGGCAACTGCCGTGTTGTTTGGTTTGGTGCTGCTGGTGTATACATTAGCCACCCTTACCGATATTTTGGTGCCGCTTGCCTTCGCTGCCTTTTTGGCTATATTGCTAAACCCGCTTGCCAACCGCCTACAGCGTTATAAAATGCCCCGTGCTGCCGCCATAGCTATTGCCATGGCGGTTGCCATATTGTTTGTTGCTGCAGTATTTTATTTCCTGTCTACTCAGATTATACAGTTCGGCGATTCGCTGCCCATGCTGAAGAGAAAGTTTGCTGAGATGAGTTTGCAATTAAAGGACTGGGTACAGGCCACCTTCGGCATAGCCGTTGCCAAGCAGGACCAAATGGTAAAAGAAGCCCTCGGCAACAGCCAGGCCATGGTTGGCAAAACCCTGGGTGGTTTAATAGGTACGCTCGGCATCATTTTTCTGCTGCCGGTTTATATTTTTTTCATGCTGCTTTATAAGCCGCTTATCCTCAATTTCTTGTACGAGGTATTTGCCGAGGAAAATTCAAAAAAGGTAAGCGAGGTTTTAAGCGAAACCAAGGGGGCCATACAAAGTTATATTGTAGGCTTGCTGATAGAGATGATCATCGTAGCAACCCTAAACTCCGGGGCCTTATTGCTGCTTGGCGTAAAATACGGCATACTGATAGGTTGCATAGGCGCCATCCTGAACCTGATACCCTACCTCGGTGGTATCATAGCCATTGGCCTGCCCGTGCTGATGGCTACCGTAACCAAAGACGGCTACTCCACACAGTTGGGGGTGATCATTGCCTACATCGTTATACAATTCATCGATAACAATGTGCTGGTACCGCGCATCGTATCATCTAAAGTGCAAATAAATGCGCTGATGTCTATCGTAGTGGTGCTTTTGGGCAACCAGCTTTGGGGCTTATCGGGCATGTTCCTTTCCATCCCCTTTGTGGCAGTACTCAAGATCATCTTCGACCGTATAGACGCACTCAAACCCTGGGGCAAACTCCTCGGCGATAATATCCCCACCCGCCAAATTGGTGATAGATGGGGCGGCCGCAGGAAGAAAGCCGTAGGGGTAGATTCTTAGTTCATGGTTAATAGATGATAGTTCATAGTAGAAATAAGGGAGCTTCAAGCTGCTGCCGATGAGCTACCATGAACTATCAACCATCATCTATGAACTTAATGACTAACCGGGCTACCGCCTTTGTTTAGTGTGCCGTTGGTGAACAGTAATGGGTTAACCTTTTTGGGGTCGCCCTGGTAAACCCACACGATGTTGCCGATGTATTTGCGAAAGGCGTTGGTTACTTCCTCCGGCGTAAGCTTTTTGATATCGTCTACCAAAGTAATAGAGCGTTTCCAATTATTGTGCAGCACTTCGTTGTTTACCAATGAGGTGGCTTGTGCCTGGTTGGTTTCGTTTTTGTAATAGAAGCCTGTGAGGTAGGTCACTTTCATATCGGCAACCTCATCTGCCCTAAAGCCTTGTGTTTTTACCTTATCAACCAATTTATCAAAAACGGCGATGTATTTATCGGGCTGCGTAGTTGATACCGAAAACTTGGCTACCGCAGTATTACCCACGCTGAACCATGCGCTCGGAGCGTAGGACAAGCCGTTGTTAGTGCGCACCTCTAAAAAGTGCCTGTCGGCAAATATGCGCATGGCCACGTTAAAAGCGTTGAAATCGGGCGTACCGGGTGCCGGGCCGCTGCTGATGCCCTCTACGTAATTGGTTGCCAGGTCCCGTTTCTCGGAAGAGAAACTGTTTTTATACGACCTAAAAAACGACTTCTTGGCCTCGAACGGCAAGCCTTGTTTAACCCCGGCCAGCATAGCTGCTACACGGGCTTCTATATCCGCCTGCGGCAAATCGGCCACTACGATGATCACCATGCGCGATTTGGTGAGTATGCCCTGGTAGTACTTTTTGGTTTCGGCAGCGGTAAGTTTGCTGAGGATAGCTACCGTGCCATCCGGGTCTTTGGCATAATCGCGGCCGGCAAAGGCTACTTTATCGGCATATTTGTCTATGGCACCGTCCGGGTCGGCATCATTTGATTTCAGCGTGCTTATCGCGTCTTGTTTTATGCGTTCAAACTCTTTCACGTCAAAAGCCGGCTGGGTAATAGCCTCGGCATATAAAGGCCAAACCGTCTCGAAATCGCTTTTAATGCAATTCATGCGAATGATGGCGTATTCTTTGGTATCGAAGCCCCATACCTCGGCGCTTACCTTATCCAGGGCGTTCTTAAAGCTATTTTTATCGTGTTTTAAGGTGCCGCACTCGGTAAGCGCGTTAATAGCCATACCCTCTATGCCCATCCTTTCGGCAGGGTAGTTTTGCACGCCGCCTTTTATTACGGTTTGTATCTCTACTATATCGTTGCCGCTGGGCTGCACAATTACTTTTACGCCGCTTACGATGGTTTCGTAGGGTTTTAACTGGGCGCTTGCTGTGCCGGCGCTGCAAATAACAGCTAATACAAGCAGCGCAAATAAGTTTCTCTTTTTCATCTCAGATATTTTTAAATGTTATTTGGCCACTACGAAAAACGTTTTGGCATCGCTTTGCTTGCTCATTTCGGGGTTGATGATCAGCCCGGCTATGGATGGTTTGCCGGTAATATACGTGCTGATGTACTTGGCAATATCGGGCCTACTTACCTTTTGGTAGTTATCCGTAAGGTCGGTAAAGTAATTGAGCGAAGTACTGCACCATTGGTAGCTGAGCTGACTGGGCAGGCTGGATGGTTTTTCGGCTTCGCGGCTGTGGTTACGCAGCAAAATGGCCTTGGCATCATTCAATTGCTCGTCGGTAAAATAATCGGGGTTGCTCCACTGGCTCACCTGGGCCTGTAACACCTCGTAGCACTCTTTTAATTTATTGGGATTAGGAACCACGAACAGACTTATACCGCCGGTATAGTGGCTGGTTGAATAATTTAGTCCTACCGATGATGCCAGACCCTTATCTACCAGTGCCTGCTGCAGTTTTGAAGAGTTGAGCCCAACTACCGTAGAGAACACATCCGCAGCAACGGTACCCGCCGAATCGGTCATGAAAGCGGGCCCTTGCCAGGCCAGCATCATATAAGGCGTTTGGGCTATGGTGCTTTCTTTTACGAATGCCTGGCTTTGCGCGATAGGGGTAAAAGCAGGGATAGGGTACTTTTCTAACGGGTTGAAACCGCTGCTTGCCCAGTTGCCAAAAACGCCTTCGGCTTGCTTAAAGGCATCTTCGTGCTTTACATCGCCGCAAATGATAAGCAGGCTATTGTTGGGGTAGTAATATCTATCCTTAATGGTCATCATTTTGGCGGGCGTGGCGGTATTGATAACCTCATGTATGCCTATGGCCATCTTGCGGGTGATGAGGTCGCCCCACATCAGTTTGTTCACATCGAAATACAGCTGGAAGTAGGGGCTGCTTTCGTTCCGCTGGAACTCGCCGTCTACCACCGGGCGTTCTTTTGCCATGTCTTCTTCCCGGTAAATAGGGAAACGGATGGCCGCATTCATCAGCCTCAGCACGCCGTTCAGGCTATCTTTATTAGCGGTAAAATAATAGTTTACGCGCTCGTTGCCGGTGGTGCCGTTCCAAATATCCCCGAGTTCTTTAGTACGTTTCAGGAATTTCTCCTGGTCGGGATAATCTTTGTTGGCCTTAAAAAACATATGCTCGAACAGGTGCGAGAGGCCGCTGTACTCGGGGCCCTCGGTGTAGGCGCCGTTCTTTACAGCTATCTCTACGGTAGCCAAAGGTACTTTGGGGTTCTCTATCACCACCACTTCGAGGCCATTGGGCAGTTTTTTCCAGAAATATCCCAGGGGCAATCGCGGCTGCGCGGCTGCACAAAGGGTACAAAGCAATGCAGCCGTACCCAATACAATTTGTTTGGTAAATTTTGAAGCCATATTTATGGTAGATTGTAAACCATAAATATATTGCATTATTTTAAAACTTAACCTTTAGTTATCATTTAAATTTCAGGGCCACCTTTTTACCAGATACACCCTCTAAAAAAGGCTTGAATATAAGCCCGGCGTTCTCCTGCGCCTTGCCCAGCAAATTCATTTCGCCGGCGGTGGCCAGCATCTTTTTCTCGGCAATTTTGTACACGTCTTCTACCATGGTTTTAGCCTTATCGGCAAACCACACGCCCGATACATCGTACACGCTCGATTTTTGATGATCCAACTTTACGTAGCATATCTCTGGCCGGGGCAGGGTTAGCCAAACGCTGTCTTTCGACTGCACAATGTCTTCTTTCTTCACTCTGGTAAGATCGATACAGGCGGTTACCTCCCCTACCGCTACGAACAGCACGCGTTCATCGGGCAGTATGGGGTGAATCTCCTTCTTTTCCACCACGTCCTTCATGGAATATTTTACCAGTTCCAACTTGCCCATGGCTGTAATCTTAGATACCATAATATCCTCGGTTACCTCCGTGCGCGTAGCGAATCGCCCTTTGATATAAAAGAACAGGAAGATTGCCGAGGCAATTATCACCAGGTAAAAAATCGCGGTGATGGATATGCGAGAACGTGAGGTATTAAGCATGTAAATTGTTTATGTATGCTACAAAAAAAAGCGGCGATGGTTTGCGCCATCGCCGCTTAATAATATGTTAACTTGCTTAAGCGTAGGTAACGTTCAGCGTAATAGGCACGCTCAATGCTTTTGATACGATGCAGCCGGCCTTTGCGCCTTCGGCCACTTCTTTGAACTTGGCTTCGTCTACGCCGTCGATTACTGATGCTTTCAATTCCAGGTGGATGCCTTTTATTTCCAGTGCTTGCATATCCAGATCAAGGATAGCATCGGTGGTTAAATCGCCGGGAGTGATGCCTGCCTGCGATAATGCCGCGCCAACTGCCATAGTGAAGCAGCCTGCGTGTGCAGCAGCTATCAATTCTTCGGGGTTAGTGCCTATACCGTCGGCAAAGCGGGTTTTGAAAGAATACTGTGTTTTGTTAAGGATGGTGCTTTGGGTGGTAATTTCACCCTGACCTGCTTGCAGGGTGCCGTTCCAATGTGCATTTGCTGTGCGTTTCATGGTAGTGTTTTGTTTTTTAGTTTTTACGAATGTAGCAATATGTTGGTTTGATTGAAAATATTAGGTGTTATGATTGTGTGAAGCGGGCTACCACTTTGCCCGTTCGTACTGCAACGGCCATTTCACATCAGCACCCAACTCATGCGCTGCGCGGAGGGGGAAATGCGGGTCGCGCAGTAGTTCGCGTGCCAGCAGCACCAAATCGGCCTGGCCGGTTTGGATGATGCCGTCGGCTTGCTGCGCAGTGGTTATCAAACCTACAGCACCGGTGAGTATGCCTGTCCTATTTTTTATGGCTTCGGAAAATTCTACCTGGTAGCCCGGTTTTAAGGGGATGCGCACGCCGGCAACATTGCCGCCGGTGCTGGTATCAATCAAGTCGATGCCTTTATCAAGCAATATTTTGGCTAAGACCACCGAGTCATCTATCGTCCAGCCACCTTCGGTCCAATCAGTGGCAGATATGCGAACGAACAGCGGGTATTCCTGAGGCCAAACTTCTTTTACGGCTTCTATGATCTCTAATAGTAAACGGGCGCGGTTCTCCAGTGTACCGCCATAAGCATCGGCGCGGTGGTTGCTCAGGGGCGATAAAAACTGGTTGATGAGGTACCCGTGTGCGCCATGCAATTCTATAACCTTAAAGCCTGCAGCCAATGCGCGTACGGCAGCAGCGCGGAAGTCGTCAATTACTTTGGCAATGCCTTGGCGGTCGAGTTCCAGTGGGGCCTCCTCGCTTTCGGTGAAAGGAAGCGCGCTGGGTGCGAAAGTTACCCAACCGTTTTCTTCGGCAGATGGTATTTGTTTGCCACCGGTCCAGGGCAAATCGTGGCTGGCTTTTCGGCCGGCGTGTGCTAACTGGACACCTGCTACCGCGCCTTGCTCGCTGATGAAATTGGTAATCTCTTTTAGTTTGGCGATGTGCTCATCTTTCCAGATGCCCAAATCGCCATAAGAAATACGCCCCTCAGGCGATACGGCTGTGGCCTCGGTGATGATCAGACCGGCACCACCAACGGCGCGGCTGCCCAGATGTACCAGGTGCCAGTTATTGGCGAAACCATCTATGGCAGAGTATTCGCACATGGGCGATACCACGATACGGTTCTTTAACTCAACATTTTTTATTTTTATAGGACTGAATAGATGCGGCATGATATTTTTTTTGGCAAATATGCATAGCAAAGCGCAAAGCCGTCTCAGTGTTTTGTAAAATAGGCGGTGGGGTGGAGATATTACTTTGCGATGAAAATAAACGGCGGCTTATTGAAAAAAGCGCGTCTGGCCGGTTTACCACGGAACTATGGGCAGCATCAAACTACTCTATCCTGAAGAGTGTTTTCACCAGTTTTTTCTTAATGGATGAAGAACTGGAAATCTGCGTGTACGAATCGGCGGTGGTTTTAATGATGTGCACGGTAAACACGTCGTTGGGGCCGAGCGGCTTGAAATCCTTCTTGAATTTTTCACCGTCATCCAACCGGTAGGTGCACTCATCTATCCAGGTAACCTTAAAAGTGTAAACGGTAGTATCGCCCAATATTTGCTCGGTTTGCGTATCGCCTTTGCGGGTAATGATAAAAGTGCCGTACTTCGGGTCAACCAGTTTAAATTTACCATCGTGGAATTTCAGGCAATCGGGTTCCTGGGCCTTCGCTGCCAAGGTTGAAAACATCAGGAAAAATACGGCGGATAAGAATAGCTTCATGGCATGCAATATAGTAAACCTACGGCGTAGTAACCGAAACCGGCAATACTTTCCCGTTAAAAAAGCGGCGGCCGGCAACAGCAAAATCGGCGATTTATTTGCCCATCTCAAATGCCGTCACGGGTGATTCATAGCCAGGAAAAGCCTGCTCCAGCATTACGGTTTGCGCCGAACCCAGGGCCAGGAAAAGGCCTAAAAAAGAATTACAAAGCCTCTCATATTAAGCATTTTGGCAAAATTCAATTTCCTGCTTCTCCAAATTTGGCTGTTTCCTTTTTACTTTTTACCAGTAGTACTTCGTCGTTATCCAGCAGCAGGTAGCCTTGTTCGTAACAAAAGAAGTAGCGCGCGCCTGCCTGTGTTTTGTAGCTGCTGGTGAAATATTCAAAATCGAAACCGTTCTTCAGCAGTTTCTCGCGCGTGGTTTTGGTTTTGCCCGATGGGTTCAGCTCTTCTATTACGCGGCGGTTACGGCGCAAGATATTATTGATATTGCGCACCAGGTTATAGCTGTTGCTGTTAAGCTGATTATTATAATTATTGCGGCACAGGTCGTTACAGAATTTTTTATCCGCACGACCATGTAAGGGCGTTCCGCAATCTAAACAGGTTCTTTCTGCATTCACCTGATAAAGATAAATGATTAATTATCCGTTTGCAAACGCTTGCAAACGGATACTGTCGTTTATAAGCGCTTATTATCCGACTAACCTTCCCAGCCCGCTGCAACTTTGTATCATCAATTAATCGAATACCATTTTAAAACTACAAAAATGACAACATTGAAAAACAGCGTAAGGCTGATCGGCAACCTGGGCATGGACCCTGAAGTGAAAACATTTGACAATAACCGTAAACTGGCGCGCCTATCTATAGCCACTAACGAAAGCTATAAAAACGACAAAGGCGAAAAAGTAACCGAAACCCAATGGCACCAGATCGTACTTTGGGGAGCTCAGGCAAACCTGGCCGAGAGCTATTTAAAAAAAGGCGATTCGGTAATTATTGAGGGCAAACTGGCCAGCCGGCAGTATAACGATAAAGAGGGCGTAAAACGCTACGTTACCGAAATTGTGGTAAATGAATTTGTGAAGATGGGGGCTAAAGCATAGAGCTAGGTCCATTGGTTGAAACCGACGGCAATGAAGTGAGAGGATGGAAATGTTTGGCGAGACAACTTCATTGCCGTCATATTTATGGGATGGAATAGGAATTCCGTGGGTTGAAACCGAGGGTAATGAGGGTGGGTTAAGGATTGTTGGCAGGAAGAAAAGTGGAGATGATAATATTCGAAACCCCACCTTCATTGCCGTCCCATTTATGGGACGGAGGTATTCCGGTTGAAACCGACGGCAATGAAGCGGGGATATGGATATGTTTGGTAAGACAACTTCATTGCCGTAACATTTATGTGATGGAATAGTGAATCCTGCTTTGGTGAAAATATTAAACAAATTTAAATATCAAAAAATGTCGTTTGTTAAAATCTGGGTTCATTTAGTCTTTTCGACAAAAAACAGGCAACCCTGGCTTAAAAAAGAATTAAGGCATGATGTATGCACACATATTATCGGAAACTGCAAAAAGAAGGAAATTTATCTGCAAACGATTAATGGATACGTTGACCACCTGCATTGCTTAATTTCATTGGGGAAAAATCAAAGCATTTCTACTGTTGCCCAACTTATAAAAGGCGAATCATCTTTCTGGATAAATAATACCAAAATTATTGAACAGCCTTTTTGCTGGCAGGACGATTATTTCGCTGTATCGGTTGGTGAATCTCAGGTTAAGAGGGTCATTAATTACATTAAAAACCAGGAGCAGCATCATCTGAGGAAATCCTTTGAAGAAGAAGCAACCGAATTCAAAACCATTTACGGTTGGAGTTTGGTCAAGGACTAATTGGCGAAAGCATATGACCTATCCCGTCGGTTGAAACCGACGGCAATGAAGGTGGGTTAAGGATTGTTGGCAGGTTGAGAAGTGGAGATGATAATATCCGAAATCCCACCTTCATTGCCGTCCCATTTATGGGACGGACAGAGGTAGAGAAATCATGCGGCCATATAATGCCTCATGGCGTAGTCACCGCCACCGGTAGAACTTTGCCGTTAAAGAACCGATGCCCGGTAACTGCGAAATCGGCAATGTATTTGCCCATCTCAAATGCCATTACCGGCGATTCGTAGCCCGGAAAAGCCTGCTCCAGCATTTCGGTTTGCGCCGAACCCAGGGCCAGGCAGTTTACTTTGATGCCCTGCCCTACTAGTTCCTGTGCAAGGCATTCGGTTAAGGTATGCAAGGCCGCTTTACTGGCCGAGTAGGCAAGCAATCCCGGGAATTTCGCACTCCCCTGAAAAGCGCCCATTGAGCCTATGTTAAGGATATGCGAGCCTTCGCCCATAAAACCCAGCAAGCTTTGGATAATGCGCACATGCCCTATGTAGTTGCTCTGCAGCATCTCTACAAAGTCCGTTTCCAAAAGCTCGGTAAAGGGCTTATTGATGAGAACGCCGGCGTTATTCACCAGTACATCTACCCTATTGTCAAAGTTAGCGGCAATGAATTGCTGCAGGCCGGCATAGTCATCGTGTACGATGTCGAAAGCGATAGCATACAGCTCGCAATCTGGATTAAGGCCTTTGGCAATCTCCAGCAGTTTCTCCAGTTTATCCTGCGAACGGGCCAGCGCGATCACTTTGTGCTTGCCCGATAAAATAAGTTCTAACACAGCTTCAAATCCTACGCCGCTGCTTGCGCCTGTTATAATGATATTCATGAGCTCCCTAACCCCCGCTGGCTAGCGGGGAATTGATAAATGTTATTGCAAATTTAGTATTTGTATCTAAACCACCAATTTTTCTTCCACAGGATGCTTTATCAGGTACAAGCCATCGCTTATGAGCTTTTTATACCCCGGTTCGGCGACGGCTTTATTTTCTAAGAAGGACCGTATCTCAGCAGCCAGCGCATGTTCTACACCTTCATGGTCGAGCAGTTCTAAAATCTCTAATGCGCAGAGCCAGTCGTCGTGGTGGTATTTTTGCAGCATCAGCCATACATTACCCAGGTAGCCGTAATCGCCGCCATTGTGCCTGCGATTGCGTACTTGCTGGTAAAGTTTATGCAGTTCGCGGGTCATATGATCGTATTCCGGATGATGGGTTCCCGTTGCTGATTTATAAGCAATTTCTAAAAAAGCATCCTTGTCGGCCGCACCGCAAAATACAGATACGATGTGCTCACCAACAACCATATCGTAAACACCCCATGAGGGTTGGAACAGCAGTTCGCCATCGTTATCCTTTACAGTGCAATCGGTAAAAGTGATGATTTGTATCTTACCATTTTGCGCATCGACGCTTTTCACCTTGCCATAAACGCTAAGGCCGCTTTCGAATCGGAGCGATGCTTCCTTGCCGATTTCTATGCCTGCGGCCTTTAGCTCATCTGCAGTAAAATCCTCCAATGCTTTTTCACTTGCTGCCAATTTACCCACGGGCGAGCTGAACCCATCTTTATGATAGCTTTTGCCATGCCTCTTAAGCTGCTTATTATCTACCGATAAAGCCGTAGCGCCTGTAGTTTTCAGGAACGAAACATCGCCCTGCGCATCGGCGCACATCGCCGTAAACGTGCCCGAAACCTGTAGCCCCGAGCTATACACCGCCGTGCAGGTATTTTTGCTGTCGATGGCTTTTTGCAGGCCATATGCTCCACCTCTGCGGAATGCCATGGTATCGGCAAATTGTTCCAGCACATCAATCAAATTCTGGAACGTGGGTGTAACGAAAAGCTGCGGTTGTGTTTTGGTAATATCGTAGCTATATTTTACCGCATCGATGGTATAAGGCAGTTTTTTCACCTCATCCATCATGCAGCTGGCGCTTTCACCGATGGAGGATAGCAAACCGGCTCCGTATATCTTCGAATTTTCTATTGTGCCTATCAATCCGTATTCCACTGTCCACCAGTGCAGGCGGCTCAGCAGGGCCATTTCAGATGGCTCGCCCATGTTATCCTGCCGGTAGGCGACCAATTCTTCGGCCTTTTTTATTTCTTCCAGATCAGCATCTGGCATCTCCTTCAATATCGATAATGCCCGTATGGCTTCATACAACTCAAAATCCTGTGCGCTGAACATCGCCTTGGCTCCAATAGAACCAAAGTAGCTGAGGTATTGGTGGTAGTCCTTATCGGCAATAATGGGCGCATGCCCGGCCGACTCATGTATGATATCCGGCGCCGGGGTGTATTCGATGTGCTTAAGCTGCCGTATATCCGCAGCTATCACCAGCACCCGGTAAGCCTGGTACTCCATAAAAGCCGCCGGCGGTATAAAACCATCAACCGTAACCGCGCCCCAGCCAATTTTGGCCAAAGCATTGTTCATGTCCTGCAAATCGGGTATTTTCTCTATGGTAAGCCCTGCCTTTTGCAGGCCGGGGATATAGGGGTAGTAGGCAACATCCTTAAGGTAACTGTAGTTTTGGCGCATTACGTAACGCCACACGGCATGGTCTACCGGGGTGTAATGCTCATAGTGCTGCGGTACGATGAATTGCTTAAGATGCGCGGGCAGCGCAGCAACCTGGGGGTTATTAAAATCATTAAATCGGCTCATTGGGAAGCTGGTTTTAACTGGTTCCTTGTACAGAAACAGCAAATAACCGATTATGATTCGATAGATTTTTAATTCAGAATATAATATTTTTTGAGACCCGTATGCCCGAATTAAATTACGGATTCTGAAAAATGCTTGTCCCGTTTTATTTTATAGAAATGTTAGAAAAATCGAGTGGAATTGGGCCGGATTGGGACCAGCATACCTGCCATTAAGTTGCCCCTGTCATGGGCTTAAATTTGGCAAAACACCGTAAAAAATCTGAGTTTTTCTGTGTTTTTCTTAGCTTTTTCGGTGTTTCTATGGCTTTTTCTTAGCAAACCTCAAATAGGCCAAATTTGCATGGAATGGCTGTTTTGACTAAAAACAGCTTTTTGAGCCTCAAAAAAATTTCCAGCTTTTTCCAACTTTTGCGCAGTTTTTAGCTATAGATTTCCAGGAATTTCCAGCTTGCCGCCGGGAGAAATGCATCCAAAAGCGCGGGACTAAAGGTCCTGATCCTCGTGCAGTTCCATATCGTTTTTCGTCAGACCCTCCTCCAAACGTTTGGGGCGTATGAGGTAATAAACACCAAGCAGAGCCACGATAAGCGATATAAGGTAAAACGTACCCGGCAAGAACAATGTAAGGCTTTTCTCCATGGGGAACCATTTGGCCAGGTAGCTGAATACGGTTTCGCGTACGCCTACGCCGCCCATGCTGATAGGGATGATAGTAGCCAGGGCCGATATCAGGAAAGATAAAAGGTATGGCGAGAACTTGCCGGTAAAATTTTGCCCCAGCAAAACAAACACAATCGCCATCACCTGCAAGCCCTGCACGCCTACAGCCTTTAAGTGCCCCTCGAAAAAGTAATGTGTGTATTCCCTGAAGAATTTATAGGCAACGCCGTAATAAACAACCGATGCAAGGGTGAATATACCCAGCGGGATACCGATATGAATATCTATCTGCGGTATCAAAAATATCAGCGCCACGGTAATGAGCCCTATGGCCCAAAGCCCGCTAAGCCTATCAAACATAATGGCCCAAAACATTTTGCGGGCCGGCAGTTTGTAAGTTTTATTGAGCAGGTAAATTTTGTAACCATCGCCGCCGATGCCGCCCGGCAACAGTACGTTATAAAAAAGGCCCAAAAGGTACAGGCGGAAGTTGAAGCGTGGGTCGAGTTTCAAGCCGATGGATTTAAAATAGCTCAGCAAACGCCAGGAGGATAACACCATGCTGCACATATAGCTGATAAGCGCGGCCAGCATCCACCAGTAGTTTGCGTGCAGCAGGCGGCTCTTTACCTGGTCTATCAGATCTTGCTTGCCATGGAAAAGCAGATACAGCAATACCACGGTTACGCCTACTTTAAGCAACACCTTGGTTACGCTCCACAGCGTATCTTTCCAGCTTTTAGGCTTTATGGCTTGCTCCGTTTCTTCCAGCTCGGTCTCTATCAAGTCTTTCATCCGGGTGCAAAGGTAGTAATTTAGCGATTAGTTGATTTGAGGTGAGCGATTAGTTAACAAAACTTAACATTGGTGGTAGAGGGAAGTGGTTAAAGGTTAAAGGTTAAAGGTTAAAGGTTAAAGGTTAAAGGTTAATGCAAATTGAAGTGCTTTGTTTTAAAATTCTGTCAATTCGTTTAATTCTATAAAAATTCGAGTTCAGACAAATTATTATGGCGATGCCTTCGGCCCGGGCTGTCTGCTCATACGCCTGCAGGCATTACGCACGAGGCAGGTATCCGCGCCCATCCCTATCGCAACTTCCTCTTTCTATCCCTTGTGCGTTTTTCTCAATTCGGTTGCTTTAACCGCTAATCACCGCCGCGTAATTTTTAGCGATGATGGATAACTAATCTCTAATCATTTCCCTCCAATCTCTTAAAAAACGGTAGTTTTGCGGCAAATTTCTAACGCTATGGGAAAAGTACAAGTAGGCCTGGTGCAGATGACCTGCACTGCCAATAAGCAGGAAAACCTGGATAAGGCTATCGTAAAGGTGCGCGAAGCTGCCGCTAAAGGTGCGCAGATCGTTTGCCTGCAGGAGCTTTTTACGTCGCTTTATTTTTGCGACGTAGAGGATTACGACAATTTTGCATTGGCGGAATCTATCCCCGGCCCGTCAAGCGATGCTTTATCGGCTGTCGCTGCCGAGCTTGGCGTGGTCATTATCGCCTCCCTGTTTGAGAAACGTGCGCAGGGCGTTTACCATAATACTACCGCCGTTTTAGATGCCGATGGCCAATACCTGGGCAAATACCGCAAGATGCACATCCCCGATGACCCGGGCTTTTACGAGAAATTCTACTTCACCCCCGGCGACCTGGGCTACAAAGTTTTCAAAACTAAATTCGCCACCATAGGCGTGCTTATCTGCTGGGACCAATGGTACCCCGAAGCCGCGCGCATTACCGCACTAATGGGTGCCGAGATACTCTTCTACCCTACCGCAATAGGCTGGGCCACCACGCAGGACGAAGCCACCAACGTGGAGCAATACAACGCATGGCAAACCATACAGCGCTCGCACGCCGTTGCCAACGGTGTTTACGTGGTAAGCGTAAACCGCGTGGGCGAAGAAGCCGGCGTAAAATTTTGGGGAGGATCGTTCTTTGCCAATCCATTCGGCGCCATTATGCACCAAACCACTCCAGATCAGGAGGAAGTTGTGGTAATGGAACTGGATCTGGATAAATCTGATTACTACCGCAGCCACTGGCCGTTCCTGAGGGATCGTCGTATAGATTCGTATCAGCCAATTACAAAACGCCTGATCGACGGCGATTAGTTCTCTCAATGCTACAACCCTAACGTCATTGCGAGCGATAGCGCGGCAACCTCAGCATGCCCGAGCGTCCTATGAGGTTGCTTCGTCGTTCCTCCTCGCAATGACATGGTTTTATGATTTTAATAACACGACACAATGAGCACCACCAACATACCAACCGGACTCCACTTTCCCGCCGAATGGGCACACCACACCGCTACCTGGCTTAGCTGGCCACATAAGGAGGCTTCCTGGCCGGGAAAAATCGATTTGATTTACGGCAAGTACGCCGAGTTTGTGAAGATACTTACCGAAGGCGAGTTGGTGCGAATTAACGTTTTGGATGAACAAATGGAAGCTTTTGCCAAAATGCAATTGAATTTGGTAGGCGTAGATTTAAGCAAGGTAGAGTTCTTCCGCTTTGCAACCAACGATGCCTGGTGCCGCGACCATGGCCCCGCTTTTTTGGTGAACTACGAAACCAAAGAGAAAGCTATCGTTGACTGGGGCTACAACGCCTGGGGCTGCAAATACCCTCCGTATGATCTGGACGATGTTATCCCAACCAAAATTGCCAACCACTTTAACCTGCCGGTTTATCATCCAGGCATAGTGATGGAGGGCGGCTCGGTAGATTTTAACGGTGCCGGTACCTTGCTTACCACCACCGCCTGCCTGCTAAACCCGAACCGTAACCCGCATTTAAACCAGCAACAGCTAGAAGGCTACCTGCAAAAATACTACGGCGTAGAGCAGATACTTTGGCTGGGCGATGGCATCGTAGGCGATGATACCGACGGGCATATAGACGATATTACCCGTTTTGTTAATACCGATACCGTAGTTACGGTGGTAGAACACAACAAGAACGACGAGAATTACCACCTGCTTCAGGAGAACCTGCAAAGCCTCAAAACCATGCGCCTGCTAAACGGCAAGCAACTGAACATTGTAGAACTGCCCATGCCCGATGCCGTGATATACGACGACCAGCGCCTGCCTGCCTCTTACGCCAACTTCTACATCGGCAACGCGGCGGTTGTAGTGCCTACTTACCGCAGCAAGCACGATGATAAAGCATTGGATATTATCCAGAGCTGCTTCCCCGACAGGAAAGTAGTTGGGATAGATTCTACCGATATCATTTGGGGATTGGGGAGCTTCCACTGTTTGAGCCAGCAGGAACCGAGCGTGTAGTAATCAAATATTGAGTTGATACCAGGGCATGCTGAACAAACCGGGCCTCAGCTCAACCCCGATATCATTTCCTACCGTCAACCTGTAGAAAACCGTTTCGGCAACCTGGATTGATTTGGATTTATGTACTGGCCCCCATGGGGCTACGGTAACATTGTATATCGTCCGCTTTCCGGTTGTTATATATACCTTTTCTATTTTAGCGGTAAATATTTGCGGTTTAGTTGTATCAAACATACAATTCACCATTATTGCAAACCCAAATCCATAAGCTAAGGCTACTAAAAACATGGCTACTACGTGTCCTTTTACCGCGCTCGCAGCATCGGCTTTGCCTTTCCAGTACAATAATCCAAAAAACACCACGGCAACGCCACCTATCGAAAACCAGGCTGTACTAAAATCTATAAGACTATATTTGACTAAGGGTTTTCCTACCAAAAAAACACAGGACATGAACATCGAATAATACAAACTGTAAAGCGGGCTGGTTTTCTTTGTCGCAAATTTTATCAAGCCCTTTTGGGTGGCCATGAGCAATAAGCCCACCAAAGGGTAAATGATTAACACAACAGAGTACAGGTCGCTGGCTATCAGGGCATCAACAAAAAAGATAGATCCGATAAATACAACGAGTCCAAAAATGTTATAAATAAACGCTAAGCGCCCAGCAGACCTTAAGCTATTCATGCGCTCATCCTCCGACAGGCCAAGCTCATCGCTTTGCAGAATATCGCTAAGGCCGGCCTGATAATCGATAGCGTCCAAGTCCGGGTATCTTTCGGTTAGCTCGTTTATCAGGGCATTGCTGTTGCCTATACTGTCGTAATCGTTAATCATTATCCGGCGCACGCATTCTGTATTTGAAAAAATTAAGATAGCCTTCGCCTCTAGCCTGAACCCTTTTACTTCGTTATTGGCAAACTCTCTTGTGCCCAAAATGCCGCTGACGGATATTGAGTTTTTTGATAACACAACTTTTCTTCTTAATATATACAGGGCCATTATTATTCCAAAAATCAGGAAGACGACAGATAAGGCAATCAAGGCGGAAGGACTTTTCGCGGACGATAATTTGGTCAGTAAAAAGATTGATGCACTCCCCGCTCCAGTGGCCACTATTCCGTAAAATGCTTTCCAGTATTTTGACAAGGTAAATTCTTGTTCCATTACATTTATTTAAGCGTCCCGAGACGTAAATTTCCCTTTTAGCCAATTGATAAATTCTTCATGATTGCTTAGGTGAGCATAAGCAATGAGTATATTTTTTCTTGATTTATCTTTCGGCACTATAATTATCGAAGTTGCTTCTATTCTTATCGATCCTATCTCAACCAGCTGGATTTGCTTTTTCCCCAATACATTAATTCGTTGGATAGCTGTATCCGATGTAATGACTCTACGTTTAAAAATATCGATTCCAATAAACAAACCTGTGCCAAATAATACCAGAAACAAGCAAAGTGAGCTTAATTTTAAAGGAAGAATTATATACACATAAACGCCCGCACCAATCAAAACAAATGCCGCAAGGCCGTTCAATGCTCTCCAAAATACTGATAGTTTATACTCCTTTTCCATTCCAATTATTTAGGTGCCCGAATATAGGCAAATGCGAAAACCCGCATTACAAATCGGTATAAAACCACGGGATGCCCAAGGCTCCCGCTTTTTGGGTAACTGTAACGGGCGTGCCAATCGGCTTCGCTTCGTAAGTGCTTTCAGACACATCAATCTCCTGGTATCCCCTACCGGCCAACCATGGCTTTAACCTGATATGATAATGAGGACCCTTGCCGCTGCTGATGTATTCGTCGGTCACGGTAGTCTGGTAAATTTTCGGTTTGGACTGATCAAACCGGCAGTTGACCATCAATATGCCCCCAAAAGCGTAAACGAACCCTGCTAATACCATTAATGCAATTTGTCCGCTTACACGCTCTGATTTGTTAATTCCTGATAGGTAGAAAAGGGCGGCTATCACCAAACCGATTATTATTGCGGGTAGCAATGCGTTTGCAACTGTTAATAGTTCGAATTTTGTCAGTGTCGCGGCCAGCATAGCACCCGCCGGCGCCAGGAAGCCTATCGCTATTCCGAAGGATGCACTGTTTTGGTTAGTAGTCACAAACACCAGCAAGCCGTAACTGAATTTAAATAATACGAAGGCCAACAATGGGTACGCTATTCCCATTAAAACCAATGCAATTTTATTATCAATAAGTAACGATATCAACCCTAAAATAACGCCCCAAATAACGTAAGCGATACCGAATTCTTTTATCCTGCCTGCTTTGGCTTTGCGTTCGGCTTCTGTCGCCCCAAGTTGGGTATCCTTTAATATCTCCAATTCGTTTTTTTCCAAATCTTGTTTATTCAAATCGACAAAGGTTTTTGCTATCCAGGCTGCCAGCTCCTCAGACCTGCTTAAGTCATGATAGTTGCTGATTTGTATATTTAACGATGATGCCGTTTTAGATTCTAAAACGATAACTTTTTGCCCAATGCGGCACCCTTTAATGTCGGCAAGCCTAAGCTCCTTATCGTAAAACAACCTGATGCGGCGGATTGCATCATCAGTTACCACCACTTTACTGGTAAACAGGTTGAACAAAATAGCTATGCATATGAAACTTGGTATTGCCGGCACAAATAAAACCGCATAGCCATGGGAGCGTATGGTTATTACGAGCAATAAGCAAAAAAACAACATTGCCGAGGCAGCGAACCCATAAAACAGCCTGCTGTAGGTTCCAACTTTATACTCTTTATTCATCTCCGTTATTCTGCTTCCGAATATATCAATCAAAAACTAAAGCCCCTCAAAATTTTTCACCGACAATTTATCCATACTTACCGACTTCTTCAATTACATCGCCAATAAGCGGTTTGCATAAACCAAATGTTACATTAGTTTTGGGTAACATTAAAATTTAGATATCATGAACACCAACATAAATCCAAAACCTAACAAAGCCAATGGCGCAGTTATGGCCGGGGCAATACTGCTCCTCATAGGCAGCTATATGCTGCTCAGGCAACTCAACCTTTTCCTCCTGCCCGATTATATAGATCTTAAACCGCTATGGCTGGTATTCATCGGCCTGTGGATAGGTTCGCGCAGCAACTTCCAAAACGCTACCTGGGTTATTATCACTGGTCTGGGCGTTATAACCCTTTTAACAGAGAACATCAATAACGCCAGCGGCATCGTTTGGCCCGCAGCCTTCATAGCCATGGGCTTGTGGATCATTATGAAGAAGAAAAAAACCGCCGGGCAATTAAACGACGGCGACTTTTGGGATAAAAAATACCAGGCAGGTAGCGTTAGCGGCGAAAAACCGTTAGCCGATTTTGGTGACGCTGCCCCATACAGTGCCTCAACCGGTGTGCCTCCAACCGATGGCGGTACAAACAGCGGCACTACGCCTCCCCCATCGCACGATGATATTTTAGATGCTACCGCCATCTTCGGCGGGGTAAATAAAACCATCTTCTCCAAAAACTTCAGGGGTGGCGATATTACCAACATCTTCGGTGGTACCGAAATTGATTTTACCCATGCCGATATCGGCAACCGCGCCATCATAGATCTTACGCAGGTATTTGGCGGAACCAAAATTATCGTACCGGCCAACTGGCAGGTAATAGTAGATATGAGCGCGATTTTTGCCGGCACCGACGATAAACGCATGAAGACCATGCAGGCCATGAAAAGCGACAAGGTTTTGATTATCAAAGGCGTATCATTATTCGCCGGGCTGGAGATACGCAGCTACTAATCGATACCCATTAATATATCCGATAACCTATAATACCCAACAACATGAATTGGTACGTAGCGAAATTAGTTTTTAGGGTGATAAGCGGCAACGGCGACCATAACCCACAGTTTGACGAACAACTTAGGCTGATAAACGCCGACACCGAGCAGCACGCCTTCGAAAAAGCCAGCAACATAGGCCACGCCAACCAGGATAGCTTTGTAAACGTGCAAAAGCAAACCGTAAAATGGCAGTTTATAGATGTTGCCGAACTGAACGCCATAGGCACGCCGACAGACGGCGCAGAACTTTACTACAATATCCACGAAGCTCCCGACCCGGATCTGTACATCGCCTGGGCGCATCATAAATCGGCCCTTTTGGGGGTTAGGAATTAGGGAAGGCCGAAAAGGTTCCCCTCTTGAGAGGGGTTAGGGGTGTGTTAGTCCGCGTCGCCAACACACCCCTGCCATTGCACCTATCCGGCCCGCCCCCTCTCAAGAGGGGAATTAAAAACGCAACGTTAAACGTTAAATAAAATATTAAACCATAGGTTTTGGCATCATCACAATTATCAGGAGGGAAATTATTTGGGGCATTTGCTATCTGCGGGGTGGTTTGGGCCGCGCTGCAGGCTTATATCCTGCATAGTTTCGGCTTTGTTTGGATGGTAGCCCTGGCCGATAGCGCCATGAGCGCCCTTTTGCTCTCCATGGCCTGCTGGCTCATCAACAACAACCTGCGCTACTACCAACCCGACCGTGGCAGCTACATTTACCTGCTGGTATGGTGCGGTGCCCTGGCGGCAGGCTGTACAGCAGCATGCAGGTACCTACTGCCTTTCTTTAACTTCGGCGTAGTGTATGATAACTTTTTGAAACAATCGTTCATTATCCGTCTCTTTACCGATTTCCTGGCCATCGGCTGGATGGCCATGATCAGCGCCCTGTTCTACTCGCAGCTGGACCATAAGAAAACAGAAGAACGCAAAACCGAGGCCGAAAAACTGGCCCGCGATGCCGAGCTTTACAACCTTCGCCAGCAATTGCAGCCCCACTTTTTGTTCAATAGCCTAAACTCTATCAATGCGCTCATTGGCTTTAAGCCCGATGAGGCGCGTAAGATGATACACCAGCTATCAGACTTCCTTCGCGGCACGCTCAAAAAGGACGACCAACTGCTGGTGCCCCTGAGCGATGAGCTGACGCATTTGAACTTATACCTGGAGATTGAGAAGGTACGCTTTGGCCACCGCCTGCAAACCGAAATAAGCTGCTACGAAAAATGTGGCAAGGCGCTGCTGCCCTCTATGCTTTTACAGCCTTTGGTAGAAAATGCGATAAAATTTGGCTTGTACGATACCACGGGCGAAGTAACTATCAGCATCAGTGGCGAACTGGAGGATAACTACCTCATCATGACCATACAAAACCCCTACGATTCGCAAACATCAAGGCCCCGCAAGGGCACCGGTTTCGGCCTCAGTGGGGTACAACGCAGATTATATTTGATATTTGCCCGCAACGATTTGATGGAAACCCATGCAAATGATAATATATTTACAACCATTATAAAAATACCGCAGTTATGACACGCGTTTTGATTATTGACGACGAGCCCCTGGCACGTATGGTTGTACTGGAATACCTGCAGGCATTCCCGCAGATTGAAGTTTTGCAGGAATGCGGCGACGGCTTCGAGGGCCTCAAGGCTATCCAGCAGCACCAGCCCGACCTGATTTTCCTGGATGTGCAGATGCCAAAAATAAACGGCTTTGAGATGCTGGAGCTGGTAGAGAACCCACCTGCCGTAATATTTGCTACCGCTTTTGATGAATTTGCCATAAAAGCCTTTGAAGCGCATGCGGTAGATTACCTGCTCAAGCCATTCAGCAAGGAGCGTTTCGTAAAAGCAATTGATAAATACTTGTCGCACGCCGCTGCCGGCCCTGCCGCTAACGCAAAAACTACGGAAACTTTATTGGAGATAGCCGCTCAATCGCCCGCGCAAAACGAGCGCATCGTGGTAAAAACAGGCACCAAAGTGAAGATTATATCGGTACAGGATGTGGAATACCTGCAAGCCGACGATGATTACGTAAGCGTAATAACGGCCGAAGGTGCCTTCCTGAAGAACAAAACCATGGCCTTCTTCGAGAAAACCCTCGACCCGCGTTACTTCGTGCGCGTACACCGCTCCTACATCATCGCCATACAGCAAATCACCCGCTTAGATCCTTACGAGAAAGACAGCCACCTGGCCATCCTGAAGTCGGGCGCGAAGATACCGGTAAGCAAAACCGGGTATGTGAAGTTGAAACAGGTGTTGGGGATATAAGCTGGGATTTCGGATTTTCGATTTCGGATTTAGTTACGAAGTTGCCGTGAGATTAGCAATCCGCCCCTCGTTGTAGACGAGCAATTCGAATGGTTAATTATTTGGATTACTAAAGAACTGCGGCCCCTTTAATTCGGCATCATGTAGTAGCGATTCAACAAGTTCTTCAACACGAGTTTCCTCAATTGTTTGATCTTCGAGCGCCATAGTTGAATAAATTGTATCCGTTAGCACCTTCGTCAAAAAGGCCCTGTCTTTTAGTTGCGGATATTTTTCGTAGAATTTCATTTTAACAAATATAACAATTTCCAAAGAAATAGTTTTCCTCAAAATTTCCTCCGCTGCCGCGAGATTAGCGAAGCGTATCTCGTGGCTGACATGGCTTAAGCTTCCAGCTTAAGCCCGGGAACAAAACTCAATAAAAACAACTTTTAATATCTTTAAAATACATTTTAAAAGAATTAAAAGCTAAATAATAAAATATATTAAAATTTTATTCCGAATCAACTACAAACTTAGGTATATTTGATCAATCAAATTACCAGCAATGCCTAAGCTATTCTTTATCCTTTTCCTATCCTTATTAACGTTCAAAAAAACTGCCGAACTCCCCGACAGCAAACGCGCCAGCGATGTGCGTACAACGCTTTGGCCCAGGCTTCAAAAGGAAATTGCCGATGGCGGTTTCGATAGCAATTACCGCATCTACCTGCGCATTTTTAAACAAAACAACCAGCTTGAAGTGTGGGCGAAAAAAGGCTCGAAGTATGCTTTGTTTAAACGCTATGAGATTTGCTATTACTCGGGCGGGTTGGGCACCAAAACCAAACAGGGCGACGGCAAAAGTCCGGAAGGCTTTTACACTATTACGGCTAAACAGCTTAACCCCGCAAGCAATTACCACCTCGCTATCAACATAGGTTACCCTAACAGACTGGAACAGCAAAAAGGCTACACCGGCAGCGCCATCATGATACACGGGAATTGCGCCTCTATCGGCTGCTACGCCATGACGGACGCGCGTATCGAAGAAATTTACACGCTGATTTACAAAGCCCTCGGCGCCGGGCAGGAAAAAATAAACCTGGATATCTATCCTTTTGCGATGGATGCAACCCATATGCAGTTATTCACGGCATCGCCCTACCTACCCTTTTGGACAACCCTGAAACCGGGATACGATTTATTTGAGAAAAAGCACATACCTGCAACCGCCAAAGTGCTAAGGAAAGCGTATAGCTTTTAGAAGCAGATTAGCACCCCCTCGCCAATTCATTAATTCACTCATTCAATCCCTCACTAATTCACTCATTAATGACTGAATATCCCCTTCAATCCGTCGAGCACGCTTTGGAAAAAGGTAGGTATGCTGAGCCCGTTGCTGTGGTTAAAATATAGGAATATACAGAAGATGATGAGCGCGATGATGATGAAGCGCTTAAACAGGTAGCCCAATAATACCAGCCCTAAGGGGATGGCTACAAGCAGTATCCAGCTGATTTTTACCGGGGTAAGTTTGCTATCGTGCCGGTAAACGTAGTAGAGCATCGAGGTGGTGCCCTCGTCGTTCTGATGGCGGGCAAATATAAAGCTCGATTTATCGAGTTTATGTCGGTAGAAGGCCGTACCCTTTTCGAATTTCAGTTCCTCCGAAAATCCGTTTATCGTAAAATTGAAGGTGCCGTTTACGTTTTCCTGTATATTGCTGGCGGTATCTACAGCCACTATGGCTATCTCATCCTTGGCGAAAGGGTTTTCCTTTACCACGAAATGTTTGATGCTTACGGTATCTGCAAAAGCGTAACCCGATGCAACGAATAACAGGCAGCAGGCAAAAAGTATTTTTTTCATGGGGCGTTTTTATGGCTATAAGCCTGCAATAAAAATAATGTTTTTTCTATCACTTGTTAAATATATAAATACCGATGTTGAGCAGCGTGGCATAACCCACCCAAAGCAGGTATGGCACCAGCAGCCAGGCTGCCGTGTTTTTGAAGCGTGCAAACCATGCGATGTTGAGCACGATAGATACCAGCAACAGGATAATAACGACCAACCCGCCCAGCACCGCATGCATCCCGAAGAACACAATCGACCAGGAGAAATTTAACAGCAGTTGAACGATATAAATAAACACGGCGGTTTTGTAAACCGAAGTACCGTCCCTACGTTTCCAAACCAGGTAGGCGGCAGTGGCAATGAGGATGTAAAGGGTGGTCCATGCTACAGGGAATGCCCAGTTCGGCGGCGTGTAGCCGGGCTTTTTTAATGTGGTGTACCAACCCGCAATTTCGGGCCGGGTAAACAGCGAGGCAACAAAACCAATAACGAGCGTAATAGCCAGGCTAATGGTAAAAGGTATTGGCTGGAATTTGTCAACGGAAGTATCGGCTTTCATGGTATTAGCACAACAGCTTCAGAATTAAAAAGTTTATAATTCAAGCATAAATTAAGGTCGGCTTGAAAGCTCTTTTAGAGCATCCTGGGCTATCCATTTCGCCGCCTTGCTATCTTGTAAAATTATACGGTTTGCCGTTGCAATTGCTTCGGCCTTCAGGATGGCATTTCGCTTGCCAATTTGCCGCAAGGCCCAGTTCACGGCTTTCTTCACAAAATTGCGGCCATCGTATGCTTCGCGCTCCATGAGGGGGAAGAATTGCAAGAACACCTCGTCTGCGGCCTTTTTTTGATGCATGGCGTATTCGGCCATCAGCACAAAGCCGGCGCGTTTTACGTATTCTTCGGGGCGTTCGCTGTACGCTATGGCTTTAGCTATGGCAAATGGCGTACGGTCGAACAGGTTCCCGCAAACCTGGTCGCACAGGTCCCATGAGTAAAAATCCATCGCCCAGGCATCAAACTGTTCTTCGGTAACCTGTGCGGGGTCATCAACCATCGACGCCATTATACGTGCCTCGTGGATGCCTGTATCCCAAAGCTGTAAAGCCAGCTGGTGATTCTTTTTGTAGGCTTTCGCTATTCTACGCACCTCAGGTATCCTTACGCCAAGGGCGCGTGTGTTATCCACACCAAAGCGCAGCATACCGGCAAGGTATTTAGCATCGGCATGCTCTTTTAGCTGGACTATGATGCTATCCGCATCACTGAGAGGTTTAGTCGGCAACGCTCTTTTTTTGGAGGGTGTTGTGGATGGGTACCACCTGCATCAAGGCCGCCGAGCCGTACCAGGGATGCAGTTCCATCACCAGCGTACCGGCTTTTATGGCCGGATCGGTAGCGGTGAGTTGTTCGGCCTCGGCCACGCTTTCTACATTGAAAATAAAGATGCCCCGGATGGGCTGGTCGTCCATAAACGGCCCGGCAAGCACCAGTTTGCCTTCGGCGGCAAGTTTCATAATGTTACGCAGGTGCGCCATTTGCAGCTCCTGCGCGGCTTTAGGGTCGGTAATTTTGGTGGGGCCTTCTTTCAGGAAAGCCATTACGTATTTCTTCATGCCGTACTGGTCGGCCCCCAGCTTTTTGGCCAGGGCGGCATCATAAACAGGTTTATCTTGCGCAAAACAAGCCATGCCAATGAACAGCAAGGGCAGCAGGAGTTTTAATCGTAACATCATACAGGTTTTTTTGGGTTGTGGAATAAAGATAGAAAATCTCTTTGGCTATTACCCAAACAAAAAGCCGGACTATTCGGCCCGGCTTCTGTCTCAAATCTCATATCTAAAATCTCACATCTAACTATAGATTCCCCCTCAATTCCTGCTCTCTTTCAATCGCTTCAAAAAGGGCCTTAAAATTACCCGCACCGAATGATTTGGCACCCTTGCGCTGGATAATCTCGAAGAACAAAGTAGGCCTATCCTCCACCGGTTTGGTGAATATCTGTAGCAAGTAGCCTTCGTCGTCACGGTCTACCAGGATGCCGAGTTCCTTTAAGGGGCCCAGGTCCTCGTCTATGTGGCCCACGCGGTCGGTCAGTTCATCGTAATAAGTGGTGGGCACGGTTAAAAACTCTATACCGCGACTTTGCAGGTCGGTTACGGTTTTAACGATATCGGCAGTGGCCAATGCCATGTGCTGCACGCCTTCGCCTTCGTAAAACTCCAGGTATTCTTCTATCTGGCTTTTCTTTTTGCCCTCGGCGGGCTCGTTTATCGGGAACTTTACGTAGCCGTTCCCGTTGCTCATCACCTTGCTCATCAGGGCACTGTATTCGGTAGATATCATCTTATCATCAAAGGTTAGGATGTTGCGGAAGCCCATAATATCCTCATAAAAATTAACCCATTGGTTCATTTTATGCCAGCCCACATTGCCCACGCAATGGTCTACATATAGCAGGCCCGTATCGCTTGGCTGATAGGTGGTTTGCATAGCTTTATAACCTGGTAAAAACGGCCCATTATAATTTTTGCGTTCCACAAAAAGGTGCACGGTTTCGCCATAAAGTTTAATGCCGCTGGTACGTACTTCGCCATGCTCGTCCGTGATAGACTTTGGCTCCTGGTACGGCTCGGCACCACGGGCAACGGTTTGCTTAAAGGCATCGAAGGCATCATCCACCCAAAGGGCCAATATCTTTACGCCATCGCCATGCTTTTTGATATGCTCGGCAATGGGATGCTCCGAATGCAAGGGCGTGGTAAGCACCAGGCGTATCTTGCCCTGCTGCAACACGTACGATGCACGGTCGCGCATGCCGGTCTCCGGGCCTGCATAAGCCAGGTCCTGAAAGCCGAAAGCGGTTTTGTAATAATGCGCCGCCTGCTTGGCATTGCCCACGTAAAATTCCACATAATCGGTACCGTTAAGCGGCAGGAAATCTGTTGTGGTTGGTTTTTTATCTAATGTTAGTGTTTCCATAGTGTTGTAATGTTTTAAGGTTGAAAGGTTGTAAAGTTGGTTGATTTGCTTTCGGCGGAATTCTAACTTTCCAACCTTCAAACATTTCAACCTTCCAACAAATCCTAAATAACCCAGCTCTTATAATAATTCTCGTCCTCTATCCTTACCGCATCTTCCGTCAACATCAGCGGGCGGAAGGGGTCTATCATCACGGCCAATTCATCGGTAAACTCCTTACCGATAGATTTCTCTACCGAGCCCGGCGCAGGGCCATGCGGAATGCCGCCGGGGTGCAGAGTTATCTGCCCTTTTACCACGCTCTTGCGGCTCATAAAATCGCCGTCTACGTAATACAGCACCTCATCGCTATCCACATTGCTGTGGTTGTAGGGTGCGGGGATAGATAACGGGTGGTAGTCGAATTTCCTCGGCACGAAAGAGCAGATAACGAAGTTGTTACCCTCAAAGGTTTGGTGCACAGGTGGTGGCTGGTGTACCCGACCGGTTATGGGTTCAAAATCATGTATCGAAAATGCCCAGGGGTAATGGAAGCCATCCCAGCCGATGAAATCGAAGGGGTGAGTGCCATAGATGTAGGGGTAAATAAGCCCTTGTTTTTTGATGAGTATCTTGAAATCGCCTTTCTCGTCGATTGTTTGCAAATCGGTTGGGCGTTTGATATCGCGTTCGCAATAGGGCGAGTGCTCCATTAGTTGCCCGTAGGCATTGCGGTAGCGTTTGGGCGAACGGATGGGACTAAAACTCTCTACGATAAACAGGCGGTTATCGGGCGTATCGAATTCCAGTTGGTAGATGGTCCCGCGGGGTATCACCAGATAATCGCCGTAAGCAAATTTGATTTTCCCGAAGCCCGTCTTTAGCGTGCCGCTACCTACGTGGATAAATATCACCTCGTCGGCCTGGCTGTTCTTGTAAAAATAATCCGTCATGCTTTGGCGCGGGGCGGCTAGCGAAATATGCAGGTCGGCATTCACCAGCATCGGTTTACGGCTTTGCAGGTAATCGTCAACCGGTTCAATATTGAAACCGATGAGGCTGGTATGTTTAAGGTGCTTTTCGCGGGCAATTTTCGGTTCTACGGAGTATGGCTCGCCCAGCTCCTTTACAATGGTTGGCGGGTAGGCATGGTAAACCAGCGAGTAGAGGCTGGAGAAACCCTCGGTAGAAACCAACTCTTCGGCGTATAAAGTGCCATCGGGTTTACGGAACTGGGTATGCCGCTTATGCGGGATAGTCCCCAAAGTATGGTAAATAGGCATTAAAATTGGTTTAAATGTTGGAATGCTTTAAGGTTGAAAAGTTGTGAAAACCTTAACTTAAATCATTAGTTATTAAACGATTGAAACGGGGGAATAGTTTTAATAGCCAGGAGAAAGACAACCTTCTAAGCTTTCAATATTAAAACCTTAAAACAACGAAGTTAATACTGTGCTAAAACAGCAGTAGCGAGCACAGCATCCCTGAAGGAAGAAGCATCACTCATAGAGGTGAGGCCCAGGGAAAAGTAAAACTGTTTGATGATGCTCATATTTGGTAAACAAATGTAGGACTAGTTGTTTTAATATGCAAGCATAATATTATCGATACTGTTTATTATAAAAAAGTTTTATGTTTGGTTTCCAATTAAACCGGGCATGATCAGAAAAGACGCCATAGTAATCGGGATAGTCGTTTGGGTTATTTTAACTTTTTTGTTTATGGAGAATAAAGCCGCTATTGATGGTTTTACTGCTATTGGTTTTCCCTGGCAATTTTACCGTTACACGGGCGGGAGGCTGGCCTATGTTGACCAAAGCCAGTTGGGTTTTAATTTCAGCAACTTCATATTAGATCTTTCCTCCTTAGCCGCCTTTATCTACGGCGCGAACATATTCCTGCAGCGCAACCTCAAAAAACAAGAACCAAACAAACCACCATATTTATGAAACTAGTATCGTATAAAACCGAAGACCGCGAGCATTTAGGTGTGTACATCAAAGGACATATCTACAACCTCAACTCCTGCGATAAGCTTATCCCCGATAGCATGAATGAGTTTTTATGGGGCGGCGATGAGTTAATGCAGCACGCCAAACGTGTAGACGAGGATTTGCGCAAGGGCAAGATGCAAGGTAAAGAAGAACTGTTTTACGAATTGATAGCACCCGTGCCCCACCCTACAAGCTGCCGCGATGGCTACGCTTTCCGCCAGCATGTGGCTGCTGCCCGCCGCAACCGCAAGGTGGATATGATACCCGAATTTGACCAGTACCCGATTTTTTATTTTACCAATCACAATGCCATACAAGGCCCCGGCGAAATAGAATGCATGCCGGATCATTTCCAAAAGCTCGATTTTGAACTGGAAGTAGCCGTAGTACTCAACAAAAAAGGACGTAACATAAAAGCAGCTGATGCAGATAGCTATATCGCAGGCTACATGATCATGAACGATATGAGCGCCCGCACCCTGCAAATGGAAGAAATGCTGTTGAACCTTGGTCCGGCAAAGGGAAAGGATTTTTCTACCGTAATTGGCCCATGGCTGGTAACACCCGATGAATTAGAGCAATACAAAGCTGCGCCCAAACCGGGCCACACAGGTAACGCCTACAACCTGCAGATGAAGTGCGTGGTAAACGGCAAAGAAGTAAGCAGCGGCAATATGGCTGATATGGACTGGACCTTTGCCGAAATAATAGAACGCTGCGCCTACGGCTGCGATGTGCTGCCCGGCGATGTCATCGGCTCCGGCACAGTAGGTACGGGCTGTTTCCTGGAGCTGAACGGTACCGGTTTATTGAACGACCCTGACTATCAAACCCAATGGCTGCAACCCAACGATTTGGTAGAAATGGAAATAACAGGATTGGGGATGCTGGGCAATATTATCAAGAAAAGTGAGAGTGAGTTTTCGATACTAAAACTAAAAAAATAACCATCACGTCATTGCGAGGAACGAAGCAATCTCTACATAGGACAAGCCGCTACGCTAAGTGGTACGCCTAGCCGGGAGATTGCTTCG
This sequence comes from Mucilaginibacter sp. P2_D11, assembly GCF_056404435.1. Lineage (NCBI taxonomy): Bacteria > Pseudomonadati > Bacteroidota > Sphingobacteriia > Sphingobacteriales > Sphingobacteriaceae > Mucilaginibacter > Mucilaginibacter sp. P2_D11. Next base: position 245,905 of record NZ_JBFUEA010000004.1, on the reverse strand, counting down.
TTCCTCGCAATGACGTGGTGGAGGTATAATAGCTATGTTAACACTTGATACCTCCGACCTCTCCCCGCTGGAATTGCAGAACTACCTGCATTACGCTATAGCGCCGCGCCCTATCTGTTTGGCATCAACCATGGATGCGGAGGGGAATGTCAATTTAAGCCCCTTCAGTTTTTTTAATATGTTCAGCACCAACCCACCCATTTGCGTGTTTTCGCCTGCGCGGAGGGTGAGGGACAATACCACCAAGCACACGCTGGAGAATATACTGGCAGTGCCCGAGTGCGTAATCAATATCGTGAATTACGATATCGTACAGCAGGTGTCGCTATCCAGCGTGGAGTACCCGGCGGGGGTTGACGAGTTCGTTAAATCGGGGTTGACACCGCTACCATCGGTACTGGTAAAACCACCCCGCGTTGCCGAATCTCCGGTACAGTTTGAATGCCTGATTAAAGAGGTAATAAGCCTTGGCGATGGCCCGGGCGCTGGGAATTTGGTTATCGCAGAAATTAAGCTCATCCACATTATTGAGGACATACTGGATGCTACCGGCAAGATAGACCAGGAGAAGATAGACCTTGTGGCCCGCCTTGGCGGCGACTGGTACTGCCGCGTTACTGCCGATAACCTGTTTAAGGTAGCAAAGCCCGTGCGTACGATAGGTATCGGCGTGGATGCTATTCCATATGCCATCCGCAATTCTAAAGTACTCACAGGGAATAACCTGGGGCAGCTGGGCAATGTGGAAGCTTTACCTACTGATGAAGAAATCGAAGTATTTGCCCAAAGCGATGAGATAAAAGAATTATTCGATGCTACCATCGGCGACAGCCAAACTCGCGAATTGCAGCTGCACCTGCACGCCAAACATTTGCTGGATAACGGCCTGGTTGCTGATGCCTGGAAGGTGTTGCTGATGTAAACGTTGTCTAAAATCCCGATTCAGCCAGTGGCGCCTAAAAAGGTAGCCCGATACCAAAGTTCAACTGCATAAAGTTGTAGCTATCGCCCACATAATTGCCATTGCCATCCGTTCCGGTGCTGTTGGCTTTAAGGTAGGCCTTTTTAAATTCGCCGGCTTTGAATAACTCACCCGGGTGTTTAATGAGCACCCACTGATCAGATCCGCTAAACTGTGGGTCTTTGAATTTAAACGCAGCATCAAGCCTGAAGATAAAGAAGCTAAGGTCGAAACGCAGACCCGTACCTATGCCTATGGCGGTAGAATTGAAAATGTTATTCAGCCTAAACTCTCCGTTAGGGTTGTCGGCCGTTTTGTGCAGGCGCCAAACGTTGCCCATATCCATAAACAGAGCGCCTTTAAGCTTCGTGCCGAAGAAGTTATCCATCAGTTTGTATCGGTACTCCAGGTTGGCAACCATCTTTATCTCGCCAAATTGATCGAGGTATTTGAGGCGGGCGCGCGTGGTATCGGCAGCGCCGCCAACACCGTAGCTGGCGCGGTTAAACTGGCCAGGGCCAAGCGTACGCGGCAACCAGGCACGCATATCGTTTGCACCACCGGTATAAAAGTTCTTTTCGAATATCAGCTGGCTGCTATTGCCATAAGGCACGCCAATACCTGGGCTAAAGCGGAAAATGAACTGCTTTTCGCCGCCGAGACTTTTATACAGGCGGTAATCGATCTCGGTTTTGATGTATTGCGAAAAAGCGTTGCCAAAAATGGTGCGCTGCCCCAGGGTGTCCCTCGGGGTATTAAAGGCCCGGCTAAGCAGGTTGAGCGTGCCGCCGCCCAAATCCAGGCTACCGCGGAAATAGTAGAAATTCTCGTAGGTATTCAGCTTGATGGTGTTATACTGAAAGGTGTACTGCGAGCCGGATGTAAATGTGGTGCGACCGATAAGGTACACATACGAATAGCGATTCTGTTTAAGCAACTCGGCCTTGGCAACCGGATCTATACTACCACTGGAAAATTCGATGTTGATGGGCGTAATAGAGTGCTGCTTGGTACGGGTATCGAAGAAATCGTAAGTGATGGAGTTTACCCAACTGCGGCGTTGTACCAGGCCTTTCTGGTAAAACAACGAGAAGTTAGTAGAGAACGTAGTATGCGGCACACCGAATTTGGCCAGGTTGGGGAAATCGAAGGGAGAAACGATGCGCGGGTAAATAAGGCTAACGCCCGTTTTGAACTCCTGGTTCTGGATGCCTTTGTTATCGCCTGCGTTGCGCCCACTATCGAACAATATGCTCCAGTTAATCTTCACCTGCAAGGCAGCAGCCTGTTTAAAAATATTGCGGTTGGTAAAAGTGTTGCCCAGGTTATAGCCATAACGCCCGCCGTTGAACAGAAACTCCGCCTCCACCCTGTCAGACATCCTTTTGAGTGGCACTATCTCCAGCCTGGTATTCAACCGGTTTGTGCTATCGGGCAACTTGTCGTAAATGGGACTGGGTACGTTCCTAAAAACGTTCAATTCCGATAAGCGCGTAGTGGTAAGCGTTTGCATATCTATATCAAACATCCGCCCCTTTTTCTGAAAGATATAATCGGTTACCGTTTTAGGCTTAAAGCGGCCCGAGTAATCTACGTACCTGAACTGCGAGTCTACCTGTATGGTATCGGCCTTGCCCATTTTGCGGCCATTGCTGGTGGAAATAGTTATGAGCGTATTATTGATGGTATAAGTTGGGTGGGCGGCTTTGCCGGTAGGGTTATCTATAATCATCACCAGATCTACTACGCTTTGGCGGTAACTGCTGTCGGGTTCGAAGTTGATGTACTGGCGATAAAAATCGAAGTAACCGTTCCGTTTCATCACCTGGAAAAACTGGTCGCGATCATAAGCCAGGCTATCCGTATCGAAGCGGCTTCCGGGGTTAACATGCGAGTATTGCTTCTTGGTGCTGCGATAAAGGTTGCGTACGTTGGGGTCGGCAATACTGTCCTTGTAATTTCTGATGTGAAACATCGGGCCTTCGGTGGCTGTAAAAATCAACTCCGCTTTCTGCTTTTTTATCACGATGGAATCGGCCACTTTTGCTTTAAGGTATCCTTTGTTCTGCAGGTATTTTTGCAGCTGCAGGCGCGAGAACTCCACCAGGTTGCTATCCAATAAAGCCGGAGCCTCGCCGATGTTACGTTTGCCTTTTTTGCTGAAAGTGTAATAGAATTGCAGGTTTAGCCAGTTGTTGGGCTGCTGTTCTTTGTCAACATAATTTAAGGCCGCTTCGGAGAACTCCTTGTCGAAATTCTTTAATGTAACCTTGCGCACAATGACCTGGTTGGGCTTTATTCCGCGCGTAACGCTGCAACCGGAGATAATAACCACCAAAATACTTAATATTGCAAGACGGTAAGGGCCGGGTGTTAAATATGCTTTCAAAATCTCAAATCAGTTTACTAACGTCTCTACAACACAAAAAGTTTCGCCAGCAAAGTGGTTTGTTTCTGGTGGAGGGTTATAAATCCATCATCGAATTTGCAAACTCCCCATACCGTATCCAAACAATTTACCACACGCCGGGCATTGCCTCAAAATTGCTCAATTTATCCCGAAAAATAAACTTTCAGGAGATTTCACCTGCCGAGCTGCAAAAAATAAGCGTACTGAAGAACCCTGCCGATGCTGTTGCAGCCGTCAATATACCGCAATGGGCGGGTTTTAGCGATGCCGACCTGAAAAATAAACATAGCCTGGTACTTGATGGCGTGCAGGATCCCGGCAACATGGGGACAATCATCCGGACGGCAGATTGGTTTGGCATTACCAATATCATCTGCAGCGAAGATACCGTTGATGCATACAACCCCAAAGTGGTGCAGGCCACCATGGGCAGCCTTGCTCGCATGAATATCAGTTATACCAATTTGAAGGAATTCCTGCGATCGGCAAATCTGCCCATATATGGTGCTTTACTCAATGGCGAAAGCATCTACCAAACCGATTTTGGAAAGGAAGCATTGATTGTTATGGGGAATGAGGGCAACGGCATTCGGCCCGAAATTCAGCAGGTGATACAGCATCCGGTAACCATCCCACGCGTGGGCGGTGCCGAATCGTTGAACGTGGCGATAGCTACCGCTATATTTTGTGCAAAACTTGCAGCAAAATCATTTCAATAAAAATTGATTAGCAAATAATAATTACTATTTTTGCAGTCCTTAAAAAAGGTCGGATGGCCGAGTGGCTAGGCAGAGGTCTGCAAAACCTCCTACAGCGGTTCGAATCCGCTTCCGACCTCAGGGTTAATATATTTTATAAAATAAAAGATCATGGGCGTTACTCGTTTAAAAAGAAAAGATAGAAGAAACAAAACTTTCTCTCGTTTAGAAGTACAGTTTTTAAAGTTAGCTACCAACATTGAGTTGGGCAGCCGTTCGGCAGAGAAAAAAGATAGCCAGATAGCAAAAAACAATGCTGTTTTAGCTATTGCTGCAGGCAAGTAATTCCTATCTACACAAAAGATTTGAAGGTGTACCGAGGTTCGGTACGCCTTTTTTTGTTGGGGAAGATTTTGTCTGAACCATGATTTGCTTGATTTTAAGATTACATGATTAGAGACGCAAAATATTGCGTCTCTACAATAAAATCGTTTTAATCTATTAATCCTTCAATCGTGTCAATATACGCTTGATCAACCCCGGCCCCTCATAAATAAACCCGGTGTACAACTGCACCAACACCGCGCCGGCGGCAATCTTCTCCAACGCATCCTCTGCCGAATGGATACCGCCCACCCCTATGATCGGAAACGAGCCGCCCGATACTTTATGTAGATAGCTGATAACTTCAGTGGAACGTTTGGTTAAAGGCTTGCCACTTAAACCGCCCGTTTCGCCTTTATGCGGCGACACCAAACCATCGCGGCTGATAGTAGTATTGGTTGCTATAATGCCCGCTATGCCCGTTTGCTTTACAATATCGGCAATATCATCCAACTGCGAATCGATAAGATCCGGGGCTATTTTCAATAAGATTGGCCTGCTGATACCATCCTTGCTATTACGCTGCTGCAGCGTGTTCAGGATATGCATCAATGGTTCCTTTTCCTGCAAGGCCCGCAGACCGGGCGTATTGGGCGAACTTACGTTCACCACAAAATAATCCACCACATCAAATAGCCGGTCGAAACATTTGATGTAATCGCTCACGGCATCTTCGTTCGGAGTAACTTTATTTTTGCCGATGTTGCCGCCTATGATGAGGGCCGTTTCGCCCGGTTTAAGGCTTTTGCGGTAGGCGGCAATACGCTCCGCTGCAACATCCACCCCTAAATTATTAAAACCCATCCGGTTGATGAGCGCTTCATCTGCCGGCAGGCGAAACATACGTGGCTTATCGTTACCCGGCTGCGGCAAAGGTGTAACCGTACCCACTTCTATAAACCCGAAGCCAAGGTTGCCCATCTCGGCTATCAGCTCTGCGTTTTTATCGAAACCAGCTGCTAATCCCACCGGGTTCTTGAATTTCAAGCCGAAGACTTCCCGCTCCAAACGTTTATCATCGCTTGCCCATATGGCTTTGCTGATGGCCGTACCACCCGGCGCTTTATTGAAACGCTTTAGGTTGCGGGTAACGAAATAATGCACGTTCTCCGGGTCGAATTTGAACAGCAGGGGCTTAAGCAGTTGATACATGCCGCGAATTTACCGTTTTTAATATTTAAGGGTTAACATCAGCCGGAAAATTGTAATTTAGTTGCTGTCCATTTATAACAGACACCTGCCAATAATGAAGAATTTCCTGCAAAACTCCCGCCGCAGTTTTATTAAAAGCGCCGCTATAGGCACCGTTGCCACCTTGTCAATCCCGCAAATCGTATCGGCCGCCGTTGGCACATCATCTGCAAAAAAAGTGGAGCTGAATGATGGCGACGTGATCCTTTTCCAGGGCGATTCCATAACCGACTGGGGCCGCAACCATGCCGCAACTGAACCCAACACTACAGACATGCTGGGCACCGGCTATACCACCTATGCCGCCAGCGAACTGCTATTGAAACATCCTCAAAAAAACTTCAAAATATATAACCGCGGCGTAAGCGGCAACAAGGTGTACCAATTAGCCGAACGTTGGGAGGCCGATTGCCTGGCCCTAAAACCAAACGTGGTGAGCATCCACATCGGCGTGAACGATTTTTGGCACAGCCTTACCAACGGCTACAAAGGCACCATAGACACCTATATTGCTGACTACAGGACCTTGCTTGAGCGTACCCAAAAAGCATTGCCCGGCGTAAAATTCATCATCGGCGAGCCATTTGCTTTAAAGGGCACCAAATTCGTAGATGATAAGTGGTACCCTACGTTCCCGCTATTCCAAAAGGCGGCGAAAGATCTGGCCGGGCAATTCGATGCGCCGCTGATACTGTTGCAAAAGATATTCGATAAGGCGTTGGAAACAGGCTCTGCCAATTATTGGACGCTCGATGGCGTACACCCCAGCGTAGCAGGATCAAGGCTGATGGCAGAGGGATGGTTAAGCACTGTTAGAGGGTAGAGGCTAGAGATTAGAGGTTAGGAAAATATATTTAAATGCCATTCCTCCGCACCAGGGATTGTAGGGGGAAGCCACGGTGCAACGGGCAAGAGCGGGGCAACGGGGCCGAAGCAAAGCGCAGCCCCGAAAAGCCCGGCCCGCAGGGGGTGCCATTATTGAAGGACAGACTTTAGGCAAGAAATTAGAAATTAACTGTACAAAGACTATTTAATCTATAAAACAACAACAACCTACCAACTAGCCTCCGACCTCTAATCTTTAACCTCTGTCTCCCTATCTCTAATCTCTCTTTTGAGGCGTCGCCGCAAAAGCGTATCTTTGCGGCAAATGATCGCTATAAATAACCTTACGTTTGAGATTGGTGCCCGGGCGCTGTATGATGAAGCTAACTGGCATATAAAACCGGGAGAAAAAATTGGCCTTATAGGGGCCAATGGCACCGGTAAAACCACCCTCCTGAAGATAATCGTAGGCGATTACAAACCCACATCGGGTACCATATCTATGGCTAAGGACCTCACCATGGGTTACCTTAACCAGGATCTGCTCTCTTACTCATCCGACAAGAACATCGTACACGTTGCTATGGAAGCCTTTGAGCGCCAGAACCAATTGCACGACGAGATTGAGGCCCTCCTAAAAAAACTGGAAACAGATTATACCGAAGACCTTTTACATAAACTTAGCGATAAACAGCACGAGTTTGAACTGCTTGATGGTTACAACATCGAGTACAAAGCACACGAAATTTTGGCCGGTCTTGGTTTTAGCGAAGCCGAGTGCCAACGCAAGTTAAGCACCTTCTCGGGTGGATGGCGCATGCGCGTGATGCTTGCAAAAATACTGTTGCAGGCACCGGATATCCTGCTGCTGGATGAGCCTACCAACCACCTGGACTTACCCTCCATCCAATGGCTGGAAGATTATTTGAAGGCTTTTAATGGCGCCATCATCATCGTATCGCACGATAGGTGGTTTTTGGATAAAGTTATCAACCGCACGGTAGAAAGCCGCAAGGGCAAACTGAACGTTTACGCAGGCAACTACACTTTCTATCTGGAAGAGAAAGCCCTACGTGCCGAGATACAGCGTGGCGAGTTTAAAAACCAGCAATCAAAAATAAAGCAGGAGGAGCGCTTGATAGAGCGTTTCCGTGCGAAGGCTTCCAAGGCTAAAATGGCCCAGTCGCGTATAAAAATGCTGGATAAAATGGAGCGCGTTGATGATGTGGATGATGATAACCCAGAAGTGAACTTCAGCTTCCGTTTCAGCAAGCAAAGTGGCAGGCACGTGGTTACTATGGAGCATATCACCAAAAAATATCCAACCATCGATATTTTGGATGATGCCGAAGCCATCATCGAAAAAGGTGATAAAATTGCCCTGATCGGTGCCAACGGTAAAGGTAAATCTACCCTGCTGCGCATTGTTGCAGGGGCCGATACTGAGTTTGAGGGCACATCACAAACAGGCCATAACGTTACGCAAACTTTCTTTGCGCAGCATCAGTTAGAGTCGTTGCACCTGGAGCACCAGATATTGCAGGAACTGCAGGCGTTCGCTCCAAAACATACCGATACCGAGCTGCGCTCGATATTAGGTTCGTTCCTGTTTACCGGCGATGATGTTTTCAAAAAGATAAAAGTGCTATCGGGTGGCGAGAAATCGCGCGTGGCATTGGCCAAAGCACTTACTGCGGATGCTAACTTCCTGGTACTGGATGAGCCTACCAATCACCTGGATATGGCTTCGGTGAATATACTAATACAGGCGCTGCAACAGTACGAAGGTACGGTTATCGTGGTATCGCACGATAGGTACTTCCTGGATAATGTGGCGAATAAAATCTGGTTCATCGAAAATCAAAAGATAAAACAATACCCCGGCACCTACGCCGAGTACGACGTATGGAACGCCAAACGCGTTTTGGAGCCGGTTGCAGCTACACCTGCTCCTCAGCCTAAAAAGGAAGAGAAGAAGGAATCTGCCCCGGTTAAACAACAGGCCGGTGGCGATAACAAACACCAGCAGCTGAAAAAGCTTAACCAGGATTTGACAAAGCTGGAGGATAACGTTGCATTGGTAGAAAAAGAGATAAAAGCCTTAGAGGCCCAACTGGCTGATAACGCCATCTTTAACCAGGCCGAAAAGTTGAAGCAGATAAACAACAGCTATCAGCTTAAAAAAATGGAGCTTGGCGGCCTGCAGCAAAAATGGGAAGCTCTGGCCGAGCAAATAATGGAGCTGGAAGCCTAGTAGATAAGATAGTATGAGAAACGTCATTGCGAGGAACGAAGCAATCTCTGAACTTAGCCTTGACGACCTGCAAATCGGGGATTGCTTCGCGCCTCGCAATGACGGGCGGGAAATAGTCACCACGTCCTTGCGAGCGACAGCGCGGCAATCATCGGCGCGCAAGGCCACATTGCAGGTCGACCTGCCTATAGGGGATTGCGTCGTTCCTAGCAACGACGCGTGGAGAGTTTTCCTATCGCCGTTGTTGGTGTTGTCACCAACAACATTGCTCACCACACTTCTCCTTTTTTTCGGAAGCACCGCCTTCGCCCAATCCCCCTACGGCAACAATATCTTCCGCCCCGAAATAAAAAGCGTAGAGTTTTACAAAGTAGATAAACAAGCCGCAGCCTTCCCGGTAATTTCGCTAAACAGCGACGAAAAAGTAAGGTTAGGCTTTGACGACCTCAGCGGCGGCAGCCGCAACTTCTCGTACACTATAGAGCATTGCGATGCCAACTGGAAATCATCTAACCTCTCCCCTGCCGAATACCTACAAACTTTTATGGACGACAGGCTTTTCAATTACACCTACTCATCTGCCACGTTCCAAAAATACACCCATTACGAGCTCACCTTGCCCAATCAAAACATTGCACCAAAAATAGCGGGCAATTATGTTTTGAAGATTTATGAAGATGGCGACCCGACTAAACTGATACTCACACGCCGCATGTATGTGCTGAACAGTCGCGTTGGTGTTGGGGGCACCATTACTTCATCCAACAATGTTTTGGCGAGGCGAACTAATCAAAAGTTGAATTTCACCGTAGATTATGGCGGCCTGAACGTTCAGAACCCCAATCGCGATATCCGCGTGCTGGTAATGCAAAACGCCCGGCCCGAAACCGGCAGGATGAACACCGTGCCTACCTACATCCGCGGCACGCAGCTGGTGTATAACGATGTAAACATCAACGATTTTGCCGGCGGTAACGAGTTTCGGCATTTTGATACGCGCTCGTTGAAACTAAATTCCGAGCGTATTGCCAGGATATACCGCGATACGGCCAACACCGTAATGCTGCTGGGCGACCCGAACCGCAACCTGCCCAATTACACCTTGCTTTACGATAACGACGGCAAATACTATGTGATAAACCAGGACGGCCGCGATGCACGCACGGACGCCGATTACGCGCATGTATATTTCAATGTGGGCACCAATAAATCTGAAGCCGAGGGCACGCCCTATATCATTGGTCAGTTTAATGATTTTAAGATAAATGAGCAAAGCCGCATGCAATTTGATGCCCGTGGCCGCTTCTACACCGATTTGCTGCTAAAGCAAGGCGTTTACGATTATATGTACGTGTGGGTAAACAACGCCACCAAACAACCCGATTACGCTGCGCTGGAGGGCACTTATTTCGAAACCGAGAACGAGTACCAGCTATTGGTTTACGCCCGGCCCGCCGGTGCCCGCTGGGAGGAACTGGTGGGCTATAGTTTGTTGAGGACGGTGAGGCCGTAGTTTTAACCCGTAAAAACTATCTTTGCAATTATGACAGGAAAAGCGCCTAAAGAATCATTCACCATTATGAACGAATTGGTATTGCCCAACGATACCAACACCCTCAATAATTTAATGGGCGGGCGCCTGCTGCACTGGATGGATATAGCGGCTGCCATATCCGCACAAAAGCATTGCAACCGCGTGGTGGTAACCGCATCGGTAGATAATGTTTCCTTCCACCACCCCATCAAACTGGGCGATGTAATTACCATCGAAGCCAGGGTTACGCGTGCTTTCACCACTTCGGTTGAGGTGCGGATGGATGTGTATGCCGAGAACATCCCCCAAGGCACCCGCCATAAAAGCAATGAAGCCTACTACACCTTCGTGGCCCTGGATAAAGACGGCAGCAAGGTAGCTGTCCCCGCCCTGCTCCCCGTAACCGAAGATGAGATAGAATTGTACGAGGGTGCACTGCGTCGTCGGCAGCTGAGACTGATACTGGGCGGCAAGATGAAACCGGATGACGCTACGGAGTTGAAGGCTTTGTTTTTTGCTGCGCAGAAGAAGTAAATCGTGGCCCCTGTAACTTTCGTCTCTCTCAACCATCCAACTAAAAACCTGGATGATGAGGAATACTTGCCTGCTTGCCTTTGCCATATTTTTGCTTTGCTGCAATACCGCATCGGCTCAAAATAAATTGCAGTTCAGCATCCCATTTACATTGGTAGATAACCGCCCGTTCATCGAGGTGAAGATTCATAATAAAACCCTACACTTTATATTAGATTGCGGTGCAACGGATGTGATAGATGTGGCTACGGCGCGTGCCCTGCACCTTAAACTCGAAAACGAAAGCACCACCAGCGGCGCAGGGGCCAAACGGGCATCGAGCTGGGAAACTACTGTAGATACCACGCGCATCGGCAAAGCTATCATCATAAAAGGTGATTTTAACGTGGTCGACCTGTCGGAAATCAAAAACAAGCTGCACTTGCCCTATCTGGATGGCGCCATCGGCTATAACTTCATGAAAGATTATGCGGTACAGTTCGACTATCCCAACCGAACCATCAACTTTTATAATTCATACGCCGGTACAGGTGGAATTCAATTCGGCATGTATTACCATATCCCCAGGATAAAAGCAACTATCGACGACAAACCCGCCACCCTCATTATGGATACCGGCGACCGCACCGCGCTCACGGTATTTAACCATTATGCCGAAAGTACAGGCATCAAAAATCGCTACCCATTATCTGATACCAGCATTACCGGCTATGGCATTGGCGGACCAATTTACGCGCGAACGTTTACTTTAAAGCAGATCGGCATCGGGAACAAACAAATAGCCAACGTAGCTTCCCGCATCCCCATGGCAAAAACCGGTGGCTTTGCTGATACCAGTATAGATGGCAGCATCGGCGGCGGCATTTTAAAACAGTATAAATTCACCATAGATTATAAACGGAATTTGCTTTATTTGGAGTAATTTCCCACGCAAACAGCTGCATTAAACAGCCGTTATACTATTATGGATGTAAGGATAAAATTACAGCAGGGCGATATTACTAAGTTAGCCGTGGATGCCATCGTAAACGCGGCCAACAGCAGCCTGATGGGCGGCGGTGGCGTGGATGGCGCCATACATCGCGCCGGCGGCAAGCAGATATTGGAAGAGTGTATAAAGATTGTCGACAGGCAAGGCCGTTGTAAAACAGGCAAGGCGGTCATCACCTCGGGCGGTAACCTGCCCGCTAAATATGTTATCCACACCGTTGGCCCGGTTTACAACGGCGGGAAGAACATAACTAAAGAGGAAGAACAACTGGCCAACTGCTATACCAACAGCCTTAACCTGGCAATTGAAAACGGCATCAAAACAATCGCCTTCCCCAACATTAGTACGGGCGTATATCGTTTCCCTAAACAGCGGGCCGCAGAAATAGCAACCGAAACCGTGGATAAATTCCTGGCGGATAACCACGGGATAGACGAAGTGATTTTTATCTGCTTCGACGATGAAAATTTAGGTATCTATAAAAATTTATTACATTTATAGATACCTGAATCAATATCGTTATGAAAAGATTACCTGTTGCTTTTGCCCTTTCCCTGTTAATTTTTGCGTCCTGCGCAAGCACCAAAAAGTTGGCCGGTACCAGCGCAGTACAAGACGGCAAATCCTTTGAAACCGCCGTCATCACCACAGAAACGCACGAGCGCCAGGGCGTAGATGCCGAATATGCGTGGATAAAAGTAAAATACCCCGGGGCCAAAACACAGGGGCAGGCGCTAAGCAGCCACGACAAAAAACCTTACGACATCATCCATATCATCACCAGCGAAGGTACTAAGCTGGATGTCTATTTCGATATCTCGAGTTTTTTCGGGAAATTTTAGCTACGCTCGTTTGCTATTGGCAATCTCCCCTTTTAAGGCATCCAATACGCCCGGCGTAACATTGCCGAAGAAAGATATACCCGCTGCGCCGTTCTTGAGCGCGTTTTGGATACCTGTTTTCACTTCGTCGTCGTTCTTGAAATCGGGCAGGTACACGCCTGCATAAATTGGAAATTTGCCTGCTAAAAAGTGTACGCCTTCGGCCACTGCATCGCCTATCCATCCTACGCCTTCCTTGTAAAAGCCGTGGTATATCATGGGGCAGATGCCATCCAGGTTCCAATTCGTCCAGTCTTGCCTTACGTTGCGGCGGGCAATCTCCGGCGTGGGGAACACGGCCGCGGTAATCTGTTTTTTATTGCGATGTGCAATATTTGCAATGCTATTTACCACGCGCGTGATGTTTCCGTACCTGAACAAGCGCCAGGATAAGCTGGCATCGGGGTATTGTACCTGGTCGATATCGTAGTTGTATTTCTCTTTAAATTTGGCCTTGCATACGTTGCAATAGCAAAAGTCGTATTCGGGGATTTCTCGGGTTTGGTCAAGCTTGTAATGGTCCCACAGGTTTACCGGTAAAATTACGTCGCAGTATCTTACATAATCCAGGTGAATGCCGTCTACATAATCCAAGGCTAAAATATCGGTAACAGTCTTTTCCAGATACTCCTGCACCTCGGGGCGCGATGGGCACAGCCAGCGGTAGTAAGTTACATATGGCGGCTTATCCGCGCAGGAATCGCCTTTGCGGCTTATACTATACCACTCGGGGTGTTGGCTCACCAGTTCGGCGCGGTTAAAGGTCCATATCCAGCGGTGCGTTTCCAGCCCCTGCGCCTTTGCCGCACGGAAATGCCGCTCGCTATCCGCCTCGAAAAATATCCCGGTAATGCCTGCGGCTTTATAAGCGGCGTAGCGGGCCGGCAGTTCCTCGTCGGTATCTTTGGTGTTTGGGTTGGTCCATACCCAGTTTTTCATGCCTTTTTTCTTTTTGCTTGTGGCAAAGCTTCCTAAAGGCAACTGCGCTGCGGCGGCAGTAAGCATGCCCACTTTTAAAAATTCCCGTTTATTCATTTTATTTAGCAGTTTCTCGTTGTATCAAACCGTCCTGATCTATTGTATAAACAGTTTTATTGCTACCGCCGCTGATACGGGCAATAAAAGTTTGCCCCCTGGCTTCCAGGCTTAAGGCATTGATGGCCCCCGCCACCTTAACCGCGCCATCCAGTTGCAAATCGGCAAGCGTTGGCGCATAGTTACCCTTGCCTTTCAGCCATTCTTTCTGCTTGTAATATACCAGCCAAAGGTATTTTTTCTGCAATTCGGCATCGGGCATCTTAAATTGAGCTGCTTTCTTTCCCTTACTAAAGAGCAGGTAACCCCAGCGCTCGGGGCAATGCATATTGACAACGCCTTGCGGGCTCCATACCCAATTACGCTCGGGCAGCGTGCGGCCGGTGCTGTCTTTCAATTTGCGGTAATCGCCGCCAAAAATTTCGGTATCGTATTGCACGCGCGAGAAATTGATGCGCCACATGGAACCGTTGCCCGGCTTGATTTGCTGCGCCGTGGCATTCAAGGCCTTAAAAGGGATGGCCATTTCCACCGTCCAACCCGTGTCGCGATCGGCAGGATTGTTTAATGTTCCCTGAATCTGCACAGCGGAGCGCAGGCCCTTTGCATCCCAACTGATAACCGCCTTGCCCCCGTTGCGGTAGGGCTTGGTCAGCAATAAATCGAATATAGTGTTGTAAGCGTTTACCTCTACCTCATAATAATGGTGCATAGTATTCAGCGGATCTATAAACAGCTCGAAATCATTGTTGAGGTAGATAATATCGTCGTGCTTTTTAAGGGTGGCCCACACGTGCGGATCGCGTATGCGGGCGGCTATGTACAGGCAGCTATCATCCCAAAGCATCTTGAGGTTGGTTTGCAAAAATGGCTTCGGCTTCAGGTCGCCTTCTATGTCTACAAAATCGGTAGTCCACGCGGCCTGTTGCCATTCGTCTTTGCTTATGTTGCCATCTATCACCGGCGCTTTATCTACATGCTTTACCACATAATGGGCGGGCACGGTAAATAAGTTAGCAAACCGGCCAAAAGCATCCTGCGCCTTTGCAAATTGCGGTATGGTGAACAGGCAAGCTGCTACAAGTGATATGATTAATGATTTGGAGGTATAGGCAGTCTGATGCTTCATTTTTCGGCCAGCTCCAGTATGCGGTCGAACTCTTCGCGTTTAAGGCCCATTACCGATAGCCTCCCCTGGCGCACCAGGCCTATATCTTTCAAAGGCTCATCGGCTTTTATTTCTTCGAGGGTTACGGGGCGTTTAAGGCTCTCTACGGGTTCAAGGTCAACCACTACCCAGTTCGGGTCTTCTGTGGTGGGGTCCTGGTAGGCCTCTTTTGCTACGCGGGCTATGCCTACGATCTCCTTGCCTTCGTTGCTGTGGTACCACAGCACCAAATCGCCGGTGGCCATGGCCCTGAGATTGTTACGCGCCTGGTAATTGCGCACGCCATCCCAAAAGGTGCGGCCCTCTTGATTGAACTTATCCCAACTGTATTTAAATGGTTCCGATTTTACGAGCCAGTACTGCATATCGTAGAAGTATTATGCAGTAAAAATGCTAAAAAGGCCCGATAAACGGAAATGCGAGCGGCCTTAAAAGCCCTTATTTCAGGTCTTTTTTGATAAACTTATGATATAAGTATTCGGCGTACCCCACGCTGAAATAATCGGGGAATTTCCAGTTGGGGTAATACTGCCGCTTAATGTATTTAAGGATGCTGAAGAATATTACGCCTAATATCAGCAACGCTGCAAGCGAAAATAAAATTATGATGATGGTAACTCCTGCGCTCATGATTACTGCTATGATGATTTCTCTAATATAATACTTATTCTTTATACGAATAAACAAAAAAGTAGTTGCATAATAGTGCAGGATTTTTTGCTTATTACTTACACCATTCGTATAGTTTGCTGTCAAAGCAGTTCAGCTGATGATTTTTTACGGTTTTTGATGATGCGATAACCTAGCCGTTGCATGGGCACCTCTATCAGTTTATAGGTTATGGATGATATTGCCACTGCCAACAGGCCCACCACAACGTACCGCACCGCAAAATTGGCCAGCGCGCTGGGCAGGTTGGTGGCGGCAAAATAATCTACAAGGTTATATTTCCCAAGCCAGTACAGCACTGCAAAGTGGCACAGATACACGCTATAGCTTACCTTGCCCAGGTAGATAATTACCGGGTTCACTATAAACCTAAACTCTTTTTTGCTTAGGGCTATAGCCAATACAAAAAAAGCAATGGTACACAATACGTTACCCGGCAGTATAACCACGCCTAAAATATTCATGAGCAAGGTGATTGCCATCGCCAAAATAACTGCCGGGCTAACCTTAAGTTTATAGCCATCGTTTATTACGAAATAGTATAATATCCCGAGGGCAAAAACAGGCATTTGAGTCGGCAAATAAAGGCGGGTGTACTCCAGCAGTATATCATCGTGCCCAACAACATATTTCCGCAGGGCAAAATCAAGCACGTACCTCAGGTATAGCGTTATCAGGAAAAACCAGGCGGCTTTTTGCGTACTGTTTATCAGGCGGAACAACAGCGGCAACAAGGCGTAGAACAGCACCTCGTTGGCAACGGACCAGCCGCCGGGCACCAACGTGTTCATCCACCAGGAATGAAAGCCATGCAACAATGCGAAATGCGAGATGATGTTGCCCGGGGTGTATGCCTGCAAACTGTTGCCCAGGTGGCCGTCGGTATCTTGCCACAGGTAATATATAATGGCCACGTAAAACATGGGGGCAATCCTAAAAAAGCGTCTCAGGTAAAAATTACTCAACGGCTCATGCTGCGCCCTTGCGCGCGCGTGCATGGAATGCATTAGTGTATAAGCGCTCACAAAGTAAAACAGGGCCACGCCGCTGCTGCCGTTCAGGATGACGTATTTTACGAATGTAGTTAAATGCTGATTATTGCCGTTTTGCCCGCAATGTACCATTATCACCCCCAAAATGGCCAGGCCACGCAGCGCATCTACATATTTCAGCTTCAATGGATCGGGTGCTGCGGTCGGTTTTGCCTCGGTCATATTTAATAATTGGTGAAGCAGGTTAATGCAATATCTTAAACATTAGTTCTTTCATCAGCCCGCCGGCGCCGGTGTTAGATTCTACCCCTTTACTCTTGAGGTCGTACTCGCGCAGGTAGCTAATCACCTGAAAGGTTTTGCCGAGGTTGTAGCCACGGGCGGCCTGTTCATAGTCTTTTAAAAAATAAGGGTTTACGCCAAGCTCGCGTGCAAGGTTCTGCGGCGATTTATCTTTTACGTAATGATAGGCCAGCACCTTGCTGAAAAAGTTGTTGAGGTTGCCTAAAACCAGTACTATGGGGTTGGCTTTGGGGTTGGCCTCAAAGTAGTTTACAATTTGGTTTACCTTGTAGGCATCCTTTTTGGTGAGTGCCGCCTGCAGCTCGAATACGTTATACTCCTTACTAATGCCGATGTTATCGTGGATGTGTTTTAGGGTAATCTCATCGCCCGCGGCGATGTTCAGCATCAGCTTATCCAGTTCGTTGGCTATTTTAGATAGGTCGTTGCCCAGGTACTCTGCCAGCATGGCCGAAGCCTGCGTGTTGATGCGGTATTTCCTATCCGCAATGTAACCCTCTATCCAGCCCGGTATTTTGTTATCATACAAAGCAGCAGATTCGAATATCAGCCCCTTTTTATCTATGGCTTTATAAGTCTTCTTGCGTTTGTCGAATTTGCCGTATTTGTAGCAAAAAACCAATATGGTGCTTGGCAGCGGATTCTCCAGATAGGCCAGCAAGGGGTTTATACTCTTTTTGTCATCGTCATCCCGGCCCCATTTCATATCCTGGGCCTCTTTCACCATCACCACCTGGTAATCGCTCATCATGGGGTAACGCTTGGCAGCGTTGATGGCGGTCATCACATCGGTATCCTTGCCATACAATACGGTTTGGTTAAAACCTTTCTCCCCATCAGATAGTACATGATGCTCGATGTAGTTGCTCACCAGGTCTATAAAATACGGCTCCTCGCCGTGCAGCAGGTACAGCGGCTTAAATTTGCGGGCCTTAAGGTCTTTTATAATTTCGGGAGCAGTCATTCTAAGTTAAAAGTCAAAAGTAAAAACTGCGAAGCACTCTTGAGCACCAAAACGAAAATAATAATAAGCGAAAAATTTAAAAGCCCTTGTTTGTGGAAAGATAAACAGGCCACCAATCACCTTTTAAATTTTTACTTTTTAATTTTGACGTTTAACTTTCCTATGGAATTGCTGCTACCGCTCAATCTGCCGCCCTACCCCTTTAAGCTTACCGAACATGCGGGGCAACTGAGCGTTTTCGACGAGTTGCGCAAGCGCAGCATCGTCCTCACGCCCGAAGAGTGGGTGCGGCAACATTTTGTGCAATACCTTATCAAGCATAAGCTGTACCCAAAATCGCTTATCAAACTGGAGGGGGGCCTAAAATTGCATGGCATGGCCAAACGATCGGACATCGTGGTGCACAATTCATCGGGCGAGAAAATTTTACTGGTAGAATGCAAGGCACCTTCGGTAGCTATTAGCCAGGCCACGTTCGACCAGGCGGCGCGATATAATATGGTGCATAAGGTAGGTTTATTGGTGGTAACCAATGGCCTCAGCCACTATTATTGCCGTATCGATCGTGAAAACCAATCTTACCGTTTTTTAGAGGAGTTGCCTTCTTATAAAGAATTATAGGGGATTACACGGCTGTTTTGGCAACCAGGTTCTGTATTTTTTCCATCAGTTCATCGGGCTTAAACGGCTTGGCTACATAATCATCCATACCTGCGGCGGTTACCTGGTCCTTAATATCGAACAGGGCCGATGCGGTAAGCGCGATGATAGGGATATTTGCCTTAGTAGGATCGGGCATTTTGCGTATCTCTATAGTTGCATCGAAGCCGTTCATTATAGGCATCTGCAAATCCATCAGGATGATATCGAAGTTGCCGTATTGCATAATCTCTACGGCGCGTTCGCCATTCTCGGCAATAGTGGGTACTATCTTCCACTTGCTGAACAGCTTCTTCATCAACATTACGTTAACCGGGTTGTCTTCGGCTATCAGCACGCGCAGGCTTTCATATTCAAACGTATCGCCATCTATTGCTGCCTGCGTTATTTGTTGTTTTTGCACCGGTGCTGCAATCGCTTCGGTAGATACCGGGAATTCTATATTGAATGAAAATTCCGAGCCCTGGTTAATTACACTATGCACATGCATTTTAACGCCCTGCAGTTCCAGCAGACGTTTGACGATAGCCAGACCCAGGCCGGTACCTCCATATTGACGGGTAGTGGTGATAGATTCCTGCGTAAAGGGCTCGAAGATGCTCTGGAGGTTTTCTTTCTTGATGCCTATGCCTGTATCTTTTACCGAAAAGCTTACGGTAATGTTGTTGTGGCGGTCTTCTATGCAGGTTACCCTAACCCATACACTGCCTGCAGAAGTAAACTTGATGGCATTGCTGGTAAGGTTGAAGATGATTTGCGTTAGCCGGGTAGGGTCGCCAAAAACCACCTTGCGGCGCAGCGCGCTATCTATATCCAGCTTAAACAGCAAGCCTTTTTCTTCGGCCTTCATAATCTGGCCGCCGCAGATGTTATGCAACAGATCTACCAGGTTGAACTTTATCTTCTCGAATACGATTTTTCCCGATTCAATCTTGTTGAAATCGAGCACGTCGTTTACGATGGCGAGCAGATTATTGGCCGAAAATTTCAATATATCCAGGTTCTCGCCCTGATCTGGCCGCGGGTTATTCATCATCAGCAGGTTGCTCATGCCAATAACGGCGTTAAGCGGCGTGCGTATCTCATGCGACATGGTGGAGAGGAAATCCGACTGCACCTGGCTTGATTTCTCGGCCTTCTCTATCGCTTTCTCGAATTTGATGTTCAGTGCCGCCTGCTCCTCGCCCGTGGCTTTAAGCTCCTGGATATTCTTGAGGAAGGCCGTATAAAAGTGGCTCTGTATAAATATAATGAGGATGAAGTTGGCAAAAACACCGATGATGATGGTGGCCTCGTCTACCTTTTCGGGTTTAAAATCGATGTAATAGTTATGATCGTAAACCATTACCAGGAAAATAAGCACCGGCAACAGGTTAAGCAGCGAATAAAACATGCCCCAGTTTTGTCCCAGCATATAAAAGCTAAACACAACCACCAGGATGATAATCTGGATAACGATGATGTTTACCTCCTGCATCACCACAAATACCGTAGATAAATTTACGATGGTGCCCAGGATAAGCAGTATGTGCGATATCCGCTGCCAATGGGGCTTAAAGGTGAGGTATTTAAATAAAGCCGCCACGCAGAACATCAATATGCCCGATGTTGCGCTTAGGAGCGGCAAGCCCTGCAGGTACACGCTCAGGAACAAGGCGCAAAGCGCTACGAACACTAAAATAAAACCATAATAAAGCAAACGGATACGCGCCTGATCGAGGATCGACAGGTCTCGTGTAAGTATTTTATCAATAGAGAAATTAAAGAAATTCACATTCAATACTTTACGGGCGTTTGGCTCAATTAATTGATGTTAGATTTTCGGCGTTTTAAGATACGAAATATTCCAATCATAAATCATAAACAGCCTTAACTTCATACAATTAACCTGCCAATCCGCGCAAGTTATCTTCCACCGTTTTCAGTTTCGATTCTGCATCCGCTTTCTTTTTCAATTCATTTTCTATTATCTCTGGTTTGGCGTTCGCCATGAAACGTTCGTTACTTAGTTTGGCGTTTACCGATTTTAAGAAACCGATAAGGTATTCCCGCTCCTTTTCGAGGCGTTCTTTTTCTGCCTCAACATCTATTTCTATATTCAAAGCAACGTAAAACTCATCAGTACCTGCAATGAAGTTTACGGCTCCGGCCAAGGCCTCATTTACAACCGATAGTTCTACGATATTCCCTAAATGCTTAATAACCGGCTCGTATTTTTTATAATCGATTGCCGAATTAATTTTAACCGCAAGCGGCAAAGCTTCTTTTGGCGAAAGCTGTTTAGCGTTGCGCACGTTACGTATTTGTGCAATTGCCTGCTGGATTACTTCTATCTCGGCAACCAGCTGCGTATTTATTTCCCCAATGCTGGGTAATTGCGCCACAATACAGCAATCTAAAGCCTCGCGTTCGCCAAAAAGCTCATCATGCCATAGCTCCTCGGTCAAGAAAGGCATAAAAGGGTGAAGCACCTTTAGGATGTTTTGGAAAAAATTGATAGTAGCTGCGTACGTTTCGGCATCGATGCTTTGCTTTTCGGCACCGGGTTGGTAAACAGGTTTCACCATCTCCAGGTACCAAGCGCAGTAATCGTCCCAAACCAATTTGTAGGTAGCCATCAACGCTTCAGACAGGCGGTATTGCTTAAAGTCGTCTTCTATCTGTACCAGGGCCTGGTTAAAGCGGCTCTCGAACCATTCTATGGCAATCTGATTTTTATTCGGCAGGCTTGTATCTACCGCCCAACCTTGTATCAGTTTAAACGAGTTCCATATTTTATTGGCGAAGTTGCGGCCCTGTTCGCAATAGCTTTCGTCGAACATCAAATCGTTACCTGCGGGCGAGCAAAGCAGCATACCCACGCGCACGCCATCGGCACCGTATTTAGCCATCAGCTCCAAAGGATCGGGCGAGTTGCCCAGGGATTTGGACATTTTGCGGCCCAGCTTATCCCTTACAATGCCCGTTAGGTACACGTTGCTGAAAGGCTTTTGCCCCCTCAATTCGTGGCCCGACATAATCATCCTGGCCACCCAGAAGAATAATATCTCCGGCGCGGTAACCAGGTCGTTGGTTGGGTAGTAATAGTTTATCTCGGCATTATCAGGGTTGCGCACGCCATCGAACACCGAAATAGGCCATAGGCCCGATGAGAACCAGGTATCCAGTACGTCATCTTCCTGACGCAAATCGGCAAGGGTGTAAGCAGGGTTCTTTAATTTAGCCTCCTCCAAAGCCTCCTCAATAGTTTTAGCCACAACGTACTCGCCGGTGGGCAGGTAGTAGGCCGGTATTTGCTGACCCCACCAAAGCTGGCGGCTGATGTTCCAGTCGCGCACGTTCTCCATCCAATGGCGGTAGGTGTTGATGAATTTCTCGGGGATGAGTTTTACATCGCCATCCAAAACGTAATCCAACGCGGGCTTTGCCATCTCCTGCATCTTGCAGAACCATTGCATGCTCAGCTTAGGTTCTATTACCGCGCTGGTGCGCTCGCTCACGCCAATCTGCGAGGTGTAATCCTCGGTTTTGGCTAAGGCGCCGGCATCTTCCAGCAATACCGCAATTTTTTTGCGGGCGGCAAAGCGGTCCTCGCCTATAAGTATCTGCGCTTTTTCGTTCAGGGTGCCATCATCATTCAAAATATCGATGATAGGCAGGTTATGCTTTTGGCCCAGGGCGTAGTCGTTCAGATCGTGCGCGGGGGTAACCTTTAAACAGCCGGTACCAAAATCCATGGTAACGTATTCGTCCAGTATCACCGGTATCTCGCGGTTGATGAGCGGAATGAATACCGTTTTGCCATGCAGGTGCGTGTAACGCTCGTCGTTAGGGTTTACGCAGATAGCCGCATCCGCCATAATGGTTTCGGGGCGGGTGGTGGCGATAGTGAGATATTCAGACTCGACTCCGGCAAGATAATATCGTATATAATAAAGCTTCTGATTTACCTCCTTACGGATAACTTCCTCGTCGCTAACGGCGGTTTTGCCTTGCGGGTCCCAGTTGATCATGCGCACGCCGCGGTATATCAAACCCTGTTTGTGCAGGCGGATGAAGTAATCGATAACAGCTTCGCTCATGTCATCGTCCATGGTAAACCTGGTACGTTCCCAATCGCAGGATGCGCCGAGTTTCTTCAACTGCTCCAGTATGATGCCGCCGTATTTATCTTTCCATTCCCAGGCATATTTCAGGAACTCCTCGCGGGTGATGTCTTTTTTGTTGATGCCGCGCTCTTTCAGCATGGCTACCACTTTAGCTTCGGTAGCGATGCTGGCGTGATCCGTACCCGGTACCCAGCAAGCATTCTTGCCCTTCATACGGGCGCGGCGGATGAGTACATCCTGTATGGTATTGTTTAGCATATGCCCCATGTGCAGCACGCCGGTAACATTTGGCGGCGGTATCACAATGGTGTACGGCTCGCGCTCATCGGGCACCGAGCGGAAAAAATTGTGTTGCAACCAGTAACTGTACCACTTTTCTTCGGCTTCTTTTGGGGAGTATGTTTTAGCAATAATCATAGCCCGCAAAAATACGTATTTGCGCCAAATTGTTAGGGCTTAATGCAGATTGAGTTTGAGGGGGCTTTTAGGTTTTAATTCCCCTCTCGAGAGGGGGCGGGCGGGGTTGAGCGAGAGCAGGGGTGTGTTCGCCACCATGCAAACGGCTTAATGCATAGCGTAAAACACACCCCTCCACCCCTGTGGCTGTTGCACAACTAATGGAGTAAATTATAAAGTTCAAAAAAATGCGGATCAACTCCCTGAGGTTTGGATATGCAAAAATCAACGAAGGCTTGTTCGTCTATATGCTAATCTCAGCGGGTCAAATACTCACAAAATGCTATCCGTTCCCACTTGGTCGAGTTGTGCAACAGCCACCCCTCTCAAGAGGGGAATCGCACACTCCCGCGCTTTTTAATGGTTTGAAACACTCGACATTCGGCGCTCATCACTATTAAGAATGAGTATTTATAAACCTCAGCGATAATAATTTACCTGCAAGGCAGTTTATAAAATATACCGCAGCACAGATATGAAAACAATCCCGTTAAATCGTTTCCTGGCAGCTTTGCTTAAATTATCGAGGTTATCGGTAGTGGTGAGGTGGTTTAATAAGTAATTTCCGCTTCCTGGGGGCTGTCTAAAACCGTCGAAATTCCACATTATGTTCTATTAATTGTTTAAATTCGGCGCACAAACTTTATCACCCGTGTTGCGCTATCTTTTATTGGCTATATGCCTTATCTCTTTTTTTGATGTGCGCGGGCAGCAGGATATGGATCTGCACCTAACCTCTACTTTTTTATCCGGCAAAAATATAATCAAGGTAAAGCGCAATTTCTACGATCCGTATTTGTGGGTGCTGGCCGAACATAACGAGGTGTATCGGATTAATAGCATCACTAAAACGGTAGATGATTTCACAAGCACGTTTAGCGCTTACAACGCATACCAGTTTATAGATATTGCAGGGCGCAGCGCCGATACCGTTTATATTGCAACCAACTCGCCGGATATTATAGAATATAAAAAGGGCGTATTCAGAAAAATTGGCCCGGCCGATGGGGTACCCGGCATTGTTAATTCGATAGGTATAGATTATACCGGAAGTTATCTGGCTGATAACAGTGTGGGTATGGGCGGAAGATGGGAGGCAAATTCCTTATTAATAGGCACTAACAACGGCATGTGCCATTACGATTATAAAACAGGCCTGATGTTGCCTTACTCTTCGCATGTGCCCGCCCGGGTTTTCGAAACCACCTACCGGTCAGAGATGTTTAGCGATCTGGAATTTGGCACTTATGACGATGATGCCATACAATACCCGGCTATTGAGCTCACTGACAATACCTACGGGGGCTTTCTATGGTACGGCCCGCACAACAATTACGGCAACAACCTTTACGCAGCCTATTATACCGACGGCGTTGTAAAAGATGATCAGCTATACACTTCCCTCATAGGGATTTTCATAAACCAATACTGGGGTACCGAGAATGGGCTTTTTCAAAACAACAGGGTGTATTCAAGGCATTCCTCTATGGCGCAGATGCATTACCTGGATGGCATCAAAACCAATAAGATAACTTCTATTTTAGGTTTGCGCGCCTTTGGTACCAGCTATGATGCCGGCTTGATTAAAGAAAACTTATTGGTAGGTACCGATGAGGGCTTGTACTTTAGTAATTCCGGGTATCAAAAATTTACGCCGGGGCCGCTAAACAAATATTCCTTTTTTCATTACGATGCGCTGGGCAACACTGTTATAAACGATATATGTGTTAATGCTACCTCTTACACAAAACCGGTTTGCGAAGATGGCATTTGGGTTGCAGCCGTAAACGGACTGTACTTATTAACGCCCGATTTTGGCCCTTACGTAGATCCGGCTACAACATTAAACGCCGCACAGTTTGAGGGGCAATCGTTTCAAGTGCATGAAATGGAAATATGCGATAATACAACTATAACCGCCTATATAGCCCCCTACACCTTTAGCGGTGAAGCGCTCCAGTGGTACAGAAACGGGCAGGAACTACCAAATGAGAGCCATAACAAATTAACAATAACGCAATCCGGCGAGTACTATGCCGTTTTGTACGACCCATGCTCGACCGTACATTTTGAAAGTAACCGGCTAAAGGTAAAAGTAGTATCGTCGCCTGTTTTTGCATTTAACTATGCCAACCATATCGATTTTTGCGAAGGCAACACAGCTACGCTAAAAACTGATGATAACCCGGTTTATCAATACCGCTGGTACACCAACGGTACATTAAACGGCAACCAAACCGCTATTTTAAATGTAACCCAAAACGGTAAATACAAACTGGAGGTAAGCGCCTGCAACAATAACTGGGTGGGCACCAACGAGGTGGAAGTGAATTTTATTACCATAGCCCAGCCGGTGATAACAGCCAATAAACCTGTATACTGTGCGGGCGATAATGCTACCCTCTCCATCAATTTCAATAACGACGGTAATTACACCATACAATGGTACAAGGATGGCGTACCGATAAGCGCCAGTACCAACAAAACCGCTATTATAGTTTCCGAAGCCGGCAACTATACTGTTGGGATAAGCAGTAATTTGACTACCTGCAGCAAAACTTCAGGTATTTTCAACTTAGCATTTGAGCAGCCTCCTGCAATAACCATCAGGCAGATATCGGGATCGTCTCTTTGCTCCGGCCAAACCGTTACACTACAGGCGAGCTATTCCGGCAGCAAAATTACCTGGGCAAGCGGGCAAACCACCGATAAGATAAGCGTTACCCAAAGCGGTACCTACACGGCTACTACTACAACCGCAGCAGGTTGCACAAACACGGCTTTGTTCCCTGTCCAATTTTTTCCGCTTCCGGAGCTTTCTGTGCCCGATGCCGCATTTTGCCAGTTTACTGATAAAAGTGTTACGCTTACCGCCCCGGCGGGTTTTTCCACTTATAACTGGAATGGCCAACCCGGTACCGGCACTTTTTCTACCAATAAACTGGGGCCGGTAACCCTAACGGTAACCGATAATAACGGCTGCCAGGCCACGCAAACCATCAATATCAGCAGCAATTGTACCGATATACATATTCCAAACACCTTCACACCCAATGGCGACGGAACAAACGATGCCTGGACAATAGCAGGACTGGAGGGCTATTTAGCCATATCAGTAAGGGTTTACAATCGCCTGGGCAGTACCGTTTTTGAACAAAATTCTTATGTAACGCCCTGGAATGGCACCTATAAAGGCAAAAAGCTGCCGGCCGGCGTTTATTATTACGTTATCAATATCAAAGATAGCAAGCAGTTGCTAAGCGGGTATGTAAGTATCCTCTATTAGCAACATCGTACGCTTTTGCCATTGAATTGCCTTGCTGTAACAAATATCTTTACCTCCATCCAACATTCCCCTCCCCTATCATTTCGCGCTAAACATTATCTTTGCGGCCATTATTCGCTATGATAGTTAACCAGTTTTACGATAAGGGTTTGGCCCATGCATCATACGCCATCATACGCAATGGCCGCATGGTGGTGATAGACCCTGCCCGCGATCCGCAGCCTTACTACGATTTTGCCAGCATACACGGCGCCGATATTTTGGGCGTGATAGAAACCCACCCCCATGCCGATTTCGTGAGCTCGCACCTGGAGATTCACCAAACCACCGGCGCGGTTATCTACGTAAGCAAGCTGGCAGGCGGCACTTTTCCGCACCAAACTTTCGACGATGGCGACGTAATACAACTGGACGATATCAAGCTGAAGGCCATCAACACCCCCGGCCACTCACCCGATTCTATCTGCATTTTGCTGGAGGATGAGAAAGGCCGCGACTGCGCCGTATTTACCGGCGACACCCTCTTTGCCGGCGATGTCGGTCGCCCCGACCTGCGCGAGACCGCAGGCAACATCACCGCCAAAAAAGAAGAACTTGCCCGCGATATGTACCACAGCACCCGCGAAAAGCTTATGGTGCTACCCAAAGACGTTACCGTTTACCCGGCGCACGGCCCCGGCTCGCTCTGCGGCAAAAGCATGAGTCCTGATCTGCAGACCACCATTGGCAAGGAGCTGCGCGAAAACTACGCCCTGCAACTGATGGACGAACTGAAATTTGTGCAGACCCTTTTGGCCGACCAGCCTTTTATGCCCAAATACTTCGGTTACGACGTTGAGTTGAACAAAACCGGCGCACCAGGCTTTGAGGAGAGCATAAATCATGTTAAAAAGGTGGACAGCAATACCGAATTAGAGAAAGGCATCGTCATCATAGATACCCGCGCTAACGCATTGTTCCGCAAGCGCCATGTAAAAGGCAGCATCAACCTGCAGGATGGCGAAAAATTCGAGACCTGGCTGGGCTCCATAGTTGCGCCGAACGAACCTTTTTACCTGATTGCCAATACGGATGAGGACCTGGATACGATGATCCGCAAGGCGGCAAAGATAGGCTACGAACGAAACATCAAAGCGGCCCTGCTCATGCCGGAGGATGCTATTGAGAAATCTGCTTCTTTCGACGAAGCAGCATTTAAGGCCGACACCTCTAAATACACCATTATCGATGCCCGCAACCGCGCCGAGATTAATGCAGGCATGCTGTTTGCCGATGCGCTGACCATTCCCCTGCCCGAATTACGCGAACGGCTAAGCGAAATCCCGACCGGCAAACCCATCGTGGTGCATTGCGCCGCCGGCTATCGCTCTGCCGCCGCAGCCAGCATCATCGCCGCCAAAATAAAGGCCGTACCGGTTTATGATTTAAGCGAAGCGGTGAAGGAGTTTATTTAGTCGATGGTCCATAGTCCATAGCAAAAAACCATTTTCCGCTATGGACTGTTTATTGTAGCCAAACATCAATTTTCATTTTTCCATGGACTATCGACCATAGACTATGGACTATACTATAACCAAACATCAATTTTCATTTTTCCATGGACTATCGACCATAGACTATGGACTTCGCGATAGCCAAACATCAATTTTTATTTTTCTATGGACTATTGACCATAGACTATGGACTATTTACTATAATTGCAGCCGAAGATTATGTCGGACGACGCAGTTGTAAAACGGATTAAGGTTATTGTGAAGGAGCATGGCGGGCAGCTTGCACTTGCAAACGCTATTGGAGTCGACCAAGGGTTCATCAGCAAGGTAATCAACAAAAAGCAGGACATCAGCTACTACCTCATCCGCAAACTGTGTTTCCAACTTAAATACTCTCCCGAGTGGCTCATCCTGGGTACCGGCGAAAAAAATATCCACAAGCCCGAATCGGCCAAGCTCATCACCGAAATACAGATGCTACGCACCGAGGTAGATATCCTCCACGCCCGCATGCGCGCCTATGAACTGGAACTGCAGGAAATTAAACAGGTTGCCGGGCAGCAAAAGGCGGCGGGATAAACCTATGGGAAAAAAAACGCTCACATGGGCTTTGAGGCTGGTTGCAGTAGCAGGCACTATTTATTGTATCATAGCGTATTTAGAGTTAAGGGCATCATCAGACAGCATATCTAAAAGGATATCCTATACGTTCGTAACAAAAGTACTGAATGCTGGCAGGGGCCACCACACCGACGTGAAGATCCTCTATAAGGATAGTGTGTATCTGGTTGGCCTCCTACCTGCTAATTATGATAAGATAGATAAGGGCATTTTACCAAATCTTTACTATTCGGAGCGGAAAGATTACGTATTTGATAAAGACACTGAACTCCGCACACGGCCCTGGGGGGTAGTTATATGCCTGGCTAACTTCATCTTGACATTTTTGCCCTTAGAAGAATGGGAGCGGAAACTCCGTGAGTAGTAATCGCTACCTCCGGGCTGCTGTAAGTGTTTCGCTTCGCGAGTGAGAAACAAAATCCGGCTATCGGTTTACACTTTTAATGATTAATCCTGCTGTAGGTTTACACGGCAGAGTTGGCTTGGCCGCTGCTGCGGGGTGTTTTATAAACCCAGCCCCTTTTTTATTTTTGCCGGAAGCTTCGCCGCTATCAGCCTGTACGATTGTTTGATATAATGCTCCCATTCCTGGTGGCTCAGCGTGCTGATATCTTTTGCCAGCACCCATTTATAGCGGGCAATGTAGGGCTGTGGCTCCAGTCCGTCCTTAGCAATAATGGCTTCAAAATCTTCATCGGGTACTTTAAACGATGCCGAGGGCGGAGAACTATCCGGCGAGGTGAACAGGAAGGTTTTATCACCAACGTTAAAACACAGGTGGTTTTCCAGCTTAATATCTTCGGTTACGCCGGGCAGGCTATGGCAAATAGTTTGCAGGGTTTCGATATCCATAACAGGGCGGATTGGTTGATGCAAGGTAGGGAAAAATTTCTGAGGGGTGATGGAAATGATAACGCCGAGCATAGGCCGATTCTCCCTAACTGTGGAGGATTTTCTCAATTCCCGCTTTGTGGTCCGTATGCAAGCTTGCCAATTGCAAGGCTTGGCTTGCCGATGATTGCTTCGTGCCTTGCAAAGACGATATGGTGAGCATTGCGGCGAATAGATGCTTCGTTCCTCAGCATGACAAGGATTTCTGAGCACAAGCCCGCGTTACCTAAACCCGATAGCAGCGGAAAGCCCGCTTCTATCAGCGGCTTGGAGTGGATAGCGGGGCCGGCGCATCAAAAGAACCACAGCCCTTGCTTTTCTAAACGTCTGAACGTTGATGAGCCTGATTTAAGGATTAGCCTGATGTACCGCCATCAAGGGAATCAAATAATCATGCGAATCAAGGTTCAGACACTGCGCCTTACGGCCACTTATCCTATTCGCGGTTGCCGCGCTATCGCCCGCAATGAACGATGTGCTGAGCGTTGCGTCCATGTAGAACACTGTAAACCCAATGCCGGACTAAATTTAAAGTGTAAACCCTTATCAGGATTATTCATCAAAAGGGTCAACTTATTTCAGGACGATACAGTTACCTGTTCCAAAAAGGTGTTCCACCTCAAAAAAGCGAACAAAGCAGCATTTGCTTAACCTATTAATAATAAACAAATTACAAGGTTTATATCAACAATAGGGGTGTTCCAAAGTGTTCCACGAAAAACTGCAACTATCTGATTATCAACACTAATTTGAAAATAAGTGTCCCACTTGCGAAGTGGAACACTTACGGCAAAACTGTTCCTATCATTCGCCCGTCACAAAAGCTTTCTGCTACGCGAACATTTGGCACATATTCGCACATCTGCACATTTCCCCCTATCTTTGCACCTTTAAATTATTACCTATGTTAAAAGGATTTTTTAATGTTCCGGCGCCGGTAAACGAGCCTGTTTTGAACTACGGCCCGCGCAGCGTGGAACGTGCGGCGCTTAAAGCCGCCCTTGCCGATGCCCGCGCACAGCAACTGGATATACCTATGTACATTGGCGCGAATGAAGTGCGCACCGGGAAACTGGTAGAGCTTCGCCCGCCGCATGATCATAAACACCTTTTGGGCGTGTTCCACTATGGTGATAAAACACACGTTACCGCCGCTATCGATGCAGCCCTTGCCGCTAAAGCCGACTGGGAAAAACTGCCATGGGAGCAGCGTGCTGCTATATTTTTAAAAGCCGCCGACCTGATTGGCGGCCCCTACCGCTATAAACTGAACGCCGCCACCATGCTTGGCCAAAGCAAGAATGCTTACCAGGCAGAGATTGATTCGGCTTGCGAACTGATAGATTTCCTGCGCTTCAACGTGCAATACATGACGGAGATTTACGCTCAGCAGCCCCCCGTATCGGGCAAAGGCGTTTGGAACCGCTTGGAGCAAAGGCCTTTGGAGGGCTTTGTTTTTGCGCTTACGCCGTTCAACTTTACGGCTATTGCGGGCAACCTGCCGGCCAGTGCCGCCATGATGGGTAACGTTGTGGTTTGGAAACCTGCCGATACGCAGGTGTACGCAGCCAACGTTATTATGCAGATTTTTAAAGAAGCCGGTGTGCCGGATGGTGTGATCAACCTCATTTATGCTGACGGCCCCGAAGTAGGTGAGGTAGTATTCAACCACCCCGATTTTGCGGGCATCCACTTCACCGGTTCTACAAAGGTTTTCCAGCATATCTGGCAAACTATCGGTACCAATATCCACAAATACAAAACTTACCCGCGGATAGTAGGCGAAACCGGCGGTAAAGATTTTGTGCTGGCTCACCCCAGCGCCAATGCCGATGCGGTTGCCGTTGCGCTGTTACGCGGCGCGTTCGAATACCAGGGACAGAAATGCTCGGCCGCATCCCGTGCTTACATCCCGGCAAGCATTTGGCCAGCGGTAAAAGAGCACATGCAGCGCGAAATGGCCACCTTTAAAATGGGCCCTACCGAAGATTTTGAGAATTTCATCAATGCCGTTATCAGCGAAGCAAGCTTTGATAAGCTGGCTAAATACATCGACGCTGCCAAAAAGGACGATGGCGTAGAAATTATCGCCGGCGGCAGTTACGATAAGAGCCAGGGCTGGTTCGTGCAGCCAACCGTGCTGCAGGTACAGGACCCGTTTTATGTGACCATGTGCGAAGAACTCTTCGGCCCGGTACTCACCATCTACGTTTACGAAGATGACAAATGGGACGAGACGCTGAGCATCATCGATAAAACATCCATCTACGCCCTTACCGGTGCAGTGTTGTCGCAAGATCGTTATGCCACTGCCGATGCTACCTACAAGCTGCGCAATGCTGCGGGTAACTTCTACATCAACGATAAGCCAACCGGTGCCGTAGTAGGCCAGCAGCCATTCGGCGGTGCCCGCGGAAGCGGTACTAATGATAAAGCAGGCTCGATGATCAACCTGTTGCGCTGGGTATCACCGAGGACGATTAAAGAAACCTTTGATTCGCCGAAGGATTACAGGTATCCGTTTTTGGAAAAAGAAGTTTAGTCTTCATAGAGACAAGAGGTCAAGAATCAAGAGACAAGATAAAAACCAAAAGCCCAATTCTGGTAAGGAATTGGGCTTTTGGCTTTAAACATATTTATCTTTACCACATAAAAGCCAAACCTTAATTATGTGGAATACAGATACACTTTGGGTAGAAGTAGCCGTTGTGACTACATTTTTCCTCCTCGGGCATATTTATTTCGGGCATTTTGAAGAGCGCAGCCCCAAGTGGCGTAAGCTGCTAAAGTATATTATCACTTTAGCCATCATCATTTGTATTTCCAATTATGCCGGGCGAATTTATGCTTTCGGACTAATGGGATTGGCATTAATACCGGTTATTTATATTCATGGCATAGTCCTCCCCAAAAAAGGCATCAACGGCTGGACGGGCGAACCCAAAGCCAAATACTACGAATTCAGGGGCTGGAGCAAAGATATCTTCAATAAATAAAATCAGTCTTGATTATTATTTCTTGTCTCTTGATTCTTATCTCTTGACTCTTGCTTCTACTTCTCGAACCTAAACACCTCATCCAGCTTTGAGTTGTTGTTGGCGCTAACTTTCATGTCGGTGATGATACCGGTAGCCAGGCTATACACCCAACCATGCACGTTCAACTCCTGCCCGTTTTGCCAGGCGTTTTGCACGATGGAGGTTTTGCAGAGATTACTTACGTTTTCTATTACGTTCAGCTCAACCAGGCGGTCGGCACGGTCGGTTTCGTCTTTAATAGCATCTAATTCGCGGGCGTGCACGCGGTAAACATCCTTAATGTGCCGCAACCAGTTGTCTATAAGTCCAAATTGTTTGTTGCTCATGCTGGCGATAACGCCGCCGCAGCCGTAGTGCCCGGTTACAATTACGTGGCGCACCTGCAATACGTTAACGGCATAATCCAATACGCTCAGCATGTTCATATCGGTATGTATCACCATATTGGCAATATTGCGGTGCACGAATATCTCACCCGGATTGGTATTGGTTATCTGGTTGGCCGGTACGCGGCTATCTGCGCAGCCAATCCACAAAATTGGCGGCTTTTGGCCATTGGCCAGGGTAGTAAAATAATCAGGGTCTTCCTGCAGGGTTTCTTCAACAAAGCGGCGGTTGCCCTCCAGCAGGCTTTCGTAGGTGATATGGCTGGTATCGTGTATCAGGTTTTTAGCGCACATAGTATGATATAATAGGTAGTTTTTTGTTTTTATTTATGCCGATGCTTTGCTTCGCGAAAATAGCCGCATCAGTTTATGCAGCGCGATAGGCGAAAGATCGTAGTACAAAATTGTTAAAAGTATTGCAGGTAAAAAATAAAATATAGCAAAATCAAACAAGTCGAACAGGTAGCCGCCTGCCAGGCATCCCACAAAATAAAACCCCAGCACCGTAGTGCGGATGTACACCTTGTGGCGGGTAGTTTCGGTAACGTTTTTCCGGGCATGCACCCAGTCGGCAATGTCGCCGCCAAGGTCGGTAAACAACCCGGTGAGGTGCGATGATTTGATGAGCCCGCCCGATATGGTAGATACCAAACTATTCTGCAAACCCATAGCAAACAGGATGGCCGCTATTACAATTTCGCGCTCGGTTTGCGTTTCCTTATAAAAGTTATGCCCATAAATGGCCACGAAAAGCAGGATAACAGTTTCGATGATGATGGGGATAGAATGCGCTCTATAATAGCTTTTACCCTCATAGGTACGCACTATATAGGTGGCCAAAAATGCACCGAAGAAGAACATCCCCAGCCAGATGGCGAAGATGAGTATCTCCCAAAAATTCTGCTCTACCATGTGCCTTGCCAAATTGGCCACATGCCCGGTAATATTGGAGGTAAAAGCCAAAAAGGCTACTACGCCGGCCACATTGGTAATGCCCGACACCATTGCTGTGGACGAAGCTAGCAACAAATTCCCGCGCAGGGTACGTTCTGTTTTCGATTGGCGGAGCATGTTTTGAGGGCTATTGACTAGTAAGCATTGTGCCCCATAAACATATATAAATTATGCCGGATATCTGAACCTTGATTTTCCTGATGAAAGGATTACGTGATGCGCAATAATCGGCGTAATCTCAAAATCTATTATTCATGTCACAGACAAACAAAAAACCCCCGGTTGCATCGCGCAATCCAGGGGTTAAACTTAAACCTCTCACAATGAGAATCGTTAATGCGCGGCAATTGCTTCTGCGCTGTCAAACTCGTAAACATAGCCCAGGTTATTGGGGCTGCTGCTGCTTAGGCCCAGGTCTTTAACCTTGCCGCTGCCTAAATCTATCACCCAACCGTGTACTTCCAGGTCATGGCGTTCCATCCAGGCGTTTTGTATGATAGATGTTTTGCACAGGTTGTAAACCTGCTCGGTTACGTTCAGCTCTACCAGGCGGTTCACCTTTTGGGTTTGATCGGTAATACGGTCAAGTTCGTTGCTGTGCAGGCGGTACACATCTTTAATGTGGCGCAGCCAGTTATCAATAATACCGAATTGCTTGTGGGTAAGCGCTGCTGCAACGCCGCCGCAGCCATAGTGGCCGGCAACAATTACATGCTTTACCTTCAACACGTTTACGGCATAATCAAGCACGCTCAGCATGTTCATATCGGTATGGTTGCATACGTTGGCAATGTTGCGGTGCACAAACACTTGTCCGGGCTTGGTGCCGGTAACTTCGTTGGCAGGCACGCGGCTGTCTGAGCAGCCTATCCATAATACCTCGGGGCTTTGGCCCTTCGCCAGGTTGGTGAAGTACTCAGGGTCTTCCTGCAGGCGCGCATCTACCCATTTGGCGTTACCCTCTTTCAATTTTTCGTAGCTATGTTTTTGCGCAAGCTTTATCTGGCTTACATCTATGGTTGGCTTCAGGCTTTGGCCGTTGCCGTTTTTGTTTTCTATGGTTGACATATTGATGTTTTTAATTAAGGTTTGTAAATCAATTCTTCGAAGGGCGGCACATCGTACCTGTCTTTAATATCAATCAGCTGAACGATGATGCCCTTGGTGTAAGCATTGTGTTTATAATTGTGGATAGTTTCCAGCACGTCGGGGTCTATATACCTGGAGTTAGAGCCATCTATAATAACATCGCTGCCCTTGGGCAGGCTGGTTAATGTTACCTGTATGGCGGCCTTGTTCAGAAAAGAAACCTCTTCGGCAAGCCTGATGTTGATTGTTTTCTTATCGCCCCGGGTGGTTATCTGGTAAAAGTATGGGTTGCGCAGGTTGGTGCGCAGTATATAAAATACGCCTACCAGCATCCCTATGCCCACGCCTATCAGCAAATCGGTAAAGTACACCGCTATGATAGTTACCACGAAGGGTATAAACTGGTTCAACCCTTTATGCCACATTTGCTTGAACAAACTTATGCGGGTTAACTTATAACCGGTTAATAATAAGATTGCAGCAAGCGAGGAGTATGGTATTAAATTGATGAGTTTGGGTATGAATAGCAAACTCAGTAATAACAATACGCCATGCACAACAGCGCTCACCTTGGTGCGCGCACCCGCGTTAACGTTTGCCGATGATCGCACGATAACCGCCGTCATAGGTAAACCACCAAGCAAACCGCTCACTAAATTGCCAGCCCCCTGAGCAACCAGCTCGCGGTTTGTAGGTGATATTCTTTTAATAGGATCTATTTTGTCGACAGCTTCTAAGCTGAGCAATGTCTCTAAACTTGCCACTACAGCAATAGTACCGGCGGTTATTAGTAGCTGCACAAGGTCAATCTTGCTAAGCATAGAGAAGTCGGGCGTTTTGAACAACCCAAAGAAGTCGCCACCGCTGGCTACCACCGGAATGTTTACCAATTGGTCGGCATCCAGGGCAAGGCTGGTGCCTTTAAAGGCAACGGCCAGCAACACCCCGGTTACTACCACCAATAAGGGCGCAGGTACAACGGCCAGCTTTTTAATTTTCGGCCAGTAAATAAGCAATAGCAACGATACAGTACTGATGATGATGGCACCATAATTCACCCTCGCGAGGGCCCTGTACACACCAGAAAAGGTGTTGTGGGTGTCTAGCTGCGCAAAACCTTCATCGCCTTCAAAGTCCTTATCGTAACCAACAGCATGGGGCAGCTGCTTCATAATCAATATAATACCGATGGCCGCTAACATCCCCTCTATTACAGAGGAAGGGAAGTAATTAGCGATGGTACCGGCTTTAATTATGCCTAAAATCATTTGCAAGGCACCAGCAATAATCAGCGCCAGCAAAAAAGCCTCGAAAGAGCCTAATTTGGTTATAGAATTCAATACGATAACGGTTAAGCCCGCTGCCGGGCCGGCCACGCTCAGTTGCGAGCCGCTAAGCATACCAACTACCACCCCGCCTACGATGCCAGCCAATAAGCCGGAGAAAAGCGGTGCACCCGATGCCAGCGCTATGCCCAAACATAAGGGCAATGCCACCAGGAATACCACGATACTTGCGGGTAGGTCTTTTTTTAGATTTTTAGACAGGAAATACTTTTTCAGGTTAAGATCGCCGCCGGCGATGCCTCCTTGATTAATTTGCATAATAGAATTTTTAGATGTGTTGGGGACTAAACAGCCATGTAGCCAAGCCGGAGCCAATGCGTACAGGGCATGCCAATTGAGCGTATGCGTAAAAGCATACAGCTATTTACCCGGTCAGCATGGCTAACCGGCGAAAAGAATTATGCGTTGGGAGGAGGGGTAGGTACTACCGGGTGATAAACCTGCGTGTAAAGGGTATTTTCCTGGTTGTGCAGCACATTGGTTTCAACAACAAAGGTTTTGTGTGCCACAAAATGCATAAAGCTTTCGTCAAAAACCTTTTTCTCTTTAAAGGTGTCCTTTTCCGGATCCTCTTTTTCGGTCTTGGATTCGTGCTCCAGCTGCATAATAACCGCGTTCACTGCTTTATTATCCAGGCACAAAAAAGCAGGCGCTATGGATATGGCCATCTTTGCAACAAAGATGCTCATAAACAAAATTACTACCGAAAGTTTAAACTCTCTTGCTTTCATGCGTTGCAAATATAGTAAAATATGGATACCGAAAACAAGCCGATCACAATCTTACATTTTAATTACTAATTTTAACGCCAC
This sequence comes from Mucilaginibacter sp. P2_D11, assembly GCF_056404435.1. Taxonomy (NCBI): domain Bacteria; kingdom Pseudomonadati; phylum Bacteroidota; class Sphingobacteriia; order Sphingobacteriales; family Sphingobacteriaceae; genus Mucilaginibacter; species Mucilaginibacter sp. P2_D11. The sequence continues at coordinate 208,970 of NZ_JBFUEA010000004.1, read as the reverse complement.
ACCTAATAAACCCTCGTAGTGAATAAAAAGTTAGAAATTTTACAGCAAAAACGCGAAAAGGCCATGGAAGGCGGTGGCCTTGCCCGTATAGAAAGCCAGCATAAAAAAGGCAAACTCACTGCACGCGAGCGGCTTCACTTTTTGCTTGATGAAGGTAGCTTCCAGGAGATCGGCATGCTGGTTTCGCACCGCTCAACCGATTTTGGGATGGAAAAAGAAAAGTACCCGGGCGATGGCGTGGTTACCGGCTACGGCACGGTAAACGGCAGGCTGGTGTACGTTTTCTCGCAGGATTTTACCGTGTTCGGCGGCTCCTTATCAGAAACCCATGCCGAAAAAATATGCAAGATAATGGATCTGGCACTTAAGAACGGCGCCCCTGTCATAGGCCTTAACGATTCGGGCGGGGCGCGTATACAGGAAGGTGTGGTTTCACTTGGCGGCTATGCCGATATATTTTACCGCAACACCATGGCCAGCGGCGTGGTTCCGCAAATATCTGCCATCATGGGCCCCTGCGCGGGCGGCGCGGTTTACTCACCCGCTATTACCGATTTCATCTTGATGGTAGAGCATACCAGTTACATGTTTGTAACCGGCCCCAACGTAGTGAAGACCGTAACGCACGAAGTAGTAACTTCCGAGGAGCTTGGCGGGGCAAATACCCACGCAACCAAAAGCGGCGTAACCCACTTTGCCTGCAGCAACGAGATAGATGCCATACAGCACGTAAAAAAGCTACTGAGCTATATGCCGCAAAACTGCGAAGAAAAGGCTCCTGCCCTACCGTATGACATAGGCAACGAAAGCCGCCCCAAGCTAACCACCCTACTGCCCGAGAATAACTCGCAACCTTACGATATTCGCGAGGTGATTGAAGAAGTGATAGACGGCAGCTCGTTTTTAGAAGTACATAAAAGTTTTGCCGAGAATATCGTTGTTGGCTTTGGTCGGCTGGGCGGGCGCAGTATCGGCATTGTTGCTAATCAGCCTGCGTTCCTTGCAGGCGTGTTGGATATCCACTCTTCGCAAAAAGCGGCCCGTTTCGTGCGCTTTTGCGATAGCTTCAATATCCCCCTGCTGGTTTTTGAAGATGTGCCGGGCTTTTTGCCGGGTACCGACCAGGAGTGGAACGCCATTATCACCAACGGCGCCAAACTGCTTTACGCCTTTTGCGAGGCCACCGTGCCGCGTATTACCGTTATCACACGCAAAGCCTATGGCGGTGCTTACGATGTAATGAACTCCAAGCACATTGGTGCCGATATGAACTTTGCGTGGCCAACGGCCGAGATTGCCGTAATGGGTGCCAAAGGCGCGGCCGAAATCATCTTTAAACGCGAAATAACCACGGCTGAGGACCCCGAAGCCAAATGGCGCGAAAAAGAGCAGCAATACGCCGAGATTTTCGCCAACCCTTATCGCGCCGCCGAACGTGGTTTTATAGATGAAGTAATTGAGCCCGCCGAAACCCGCATCAAGCTTATCCAGGCCTTTAAGATGCTGGAGAATAAGGTAGTAAACAACCCCAGGAAAAAGCATGGGAATATTCCGTTGTAGGATTTCGGATTTGGGAATTGATGACAAACAAAAAAGCGGCGGCCTCGTGCGATTCCCTCCCAACGGGAGGGTGCAGGGAGGGGTTTCGCGACGCAGTAAGTAAAGTACTCCATTAAATGGCTAAAATTATCCCATACAATCCAAACTTAAAAATCCTGGCTCGGAAGCTAAGGAAGAATATCACTTTCGGCGAGGCTTTGCTTTGGAACGAGCTAAGAGAAGATAAATTATGGGGTTTGGATTTCGATAGGCAACGATGTATAGATAATTACATTGTAGATTTTTATTGTAAGGAACTAATGCTGGCTGTAGAAATCGACGGCATGTCGCATAATGGCGAGGAAGCTTTTAACAAGGACGAAATAAGGCAGAAAAAACTGGAAGGTTCGGGGTACTTTTCTACGGTTCAGCGAGGCTGAAATAAAATACGATATGCAGAATGTTTTGCGTGGAATAGAAGGGATTATTATCGACATTATCAAAAAAGACAAATCAATAAGGCTTCCGAAGAATTTTCCTTTGGAAGTTTTGGATAGTTGATTATTGAGTTTGTGAGGCATAGTTCGTGAACCCCTCCCCGCCTTTACGCTCAGCCAGCCGCACCCCTCCCGCTGGGAGGGAGTTTTAAATTCGAAAAAAGCAGGGGCAAGGCGCGAATTTCCTCCCAATGGCACGGAGTCGCACAGGCCACCGCTTTATATATCGCTTTATATATAATGTATATCAAAAAGAAGAAAAATATGTCCCCAGCCACCCAACACCAAAAAGCCGAAACCTTTAAAGCCCTGCACAGCCGCAGCGGGATATTCGTAGTGCCCAACCCCTGGGATGCGGGATCGGCACGGATGCTGGCCAACTTAGGTTTTGAGGCACTGGCTACCACAAGCGCCGGGCTTGCCTATTCCCTGGCTAAACCAGATGGCGAGGGCGCGGTGACTTTGGATGATACGCTGGCCAACTGCGCGGCCATCAGCGCAGCGGTTAACCTACCTGTTGCCGCCGATCTTGAGAACGGCTATAGCGATGCGCCGGAAGGTTGTGCAAACGCCATCCTGCTTGCTGCAAAAGCCGGTGTGGTAGGCGGCTCTATAGAAGACGCTACCGGCAAAGCCGATGCGCCTATCTACCCTTTCGAATTATCTGTAGAACGCATCCGCGCGGCGGTTGAAGCGGCCCGAAGCCTCCCTTTCCCTTTTATGCTTACCGCAAGGGCCGAGAACCTGATACGTGGTGCTGTAGACCTTAACGATACTATCAAACGCCTGCAAGCTTATGCCGAAGCCGGGGCCGATGTGCTTTTCGCCCCGGGACTGAAAACGGCCGAAGATATAGCGACGGTTGTAAAAGCGGTATCGCCAAAGCCGCTTAATGTGGTAATGGGGCTTTCGGGCAGCGGTTTTTCGCTCAACCAACTGGAGGATCTGGGCGTGAAAAGAGTGAGCCTGGGATCGTCCTTAGCAAGGGCGGCTTATGGGGCTTTTATCAAGGCTGCGGCAGAAGTACAAGGCAGCGGCACATTTGGTTTCGCAAACAGCACCGTCCCTTATGGCGATTTTAATGCGCTGTTGAGGTAAAGGATTGCCGTACCGGAGATTAAGCGGGGTTGTGGTTATATATTTAATATATAGAATTAATTATAACTATCTTAGCTATAATTAATTAACTACATCATCCACCTTAAACATCACAACCATGTCAAACCATCTTACCACGCTGGGCATCATCCACACGTCTATTAGTGTATTAGCTTTGATTACCGGGTTCTACACGTCGTTCCGTTACGGAAAAATCAACCCGCTTAAGGGCGTGGGCAAATGGTACACTATATTAACGGTACTCACCTGCCTTACAGCCTTCCCTATCATGAAGACGGGGCATTTCACTGGGGCGCATGGTTTGGGGGTGATGATATTGATTATGCTGCCGCTGGCTATTTATGCAAAATCGTTCCGCATACTGGGCAAAAATGCCAGGTATGTAGAAACCGTGCTCATGAGCGGCACGCTCTTTTTCTCGATGATACCGGCTATAGTAGAAACATTAACGCGCTTGCCCATCTCCTCCCCCATCGCTACCGACCCCAGTTCTCCGGCCATAATCAGCTGCCTTACCGTGCTCATCATAGCGTTCGTAATGGGCGTAGTTTACCAAATACGCAACATCAAAGCAGAGAGAAGCGTGGAAGTGGCATAAGATTGCCTTTACAGCCCAAGTTTATTCAAGGGCTTTATTTGGCCCAGATACCGGTTGCTTTGTTAGCCATTATCAGCTTGCATTGCCAGGTGATGAATACGTTGGTTACCAGCATTACGATGATATTGGCCAGCACGGTGCCTGGTAAACCTACCTGTTTAATAAGGAATATAGACAAGGGCACGTTGATAATACCGGTTGCAATTACCAAAATCAGCTGAACGCGCAGCTTGCCTACGCCGTTGAGCAGGTAGGCGTGTATCACCATCCAGGTTTGCAATATGGCATACACCGCCATACTTAACGATAGCATGTTGGGTACTACTATACCTTTGCCTATCCAAAGCCTGTAAACCATGTCCGAAAACAGGTACAGCACAAAAGCCAATACAGCAGCAGCGGCCCAAAGCTTGCGCATCTTGCGGATAGAGCCGCGTATCCACCCAAAATCTTCACGGGCATAAGCATCTGTAAACGCGCTCCAATACGGGGTGATGATAATGTAGAATACGATATTGATAACCGAGAAATATTTGAACGGTATATTAAAGGTAGTAACCTCGTGCGGGCCAAGTATACGGCTGATGACAATATTATCTGTTTCGTACAAAATCAGCGCGCCTATCTGTATAAAGAAGAACGCTGCGCTCACGTTCATCAGGCTTTTGGCATTTTGCAGCAACACGTTCTTAAGCCGGGGTACAAAAGCCTTGAGACTGGTAGCAAACAGGTAAATATTTGCCAGCAACAACACCAGCACCGGCGAGCCCGAAGCTACAAGCACCAGCAGGTACAAGCTACCCTTCGTGAAAATAGAGAGCACCCATATCAACACATAAGTAAGCACCTGCCCGAACAGCAGTATCAACGATGCCTTAAAGGGCTGGTGCATGGCAATAAGGATGCTGTTTACAGGCTGCAGTATAAATTGTATGCAGAACGATGCGAGGGTTATAACCAGCACCGGCCAAATATCGAATTGCACGGTAGCAGGCACCCGCAGCATCCAGTTCCAGTTGAAAAACAGGCCGACGCCGTAAAACACCACAAATACTGCGGCAGCAATGCCGCAAAGCAAGGCATAAGTGGTGCTGATGTCGTGCTGCACGGCATCATGTTCGCCCAGGGCAAGGGAGTGCGCCAGCTTATTGCGCAGGCCGTTGCTCAACCCTATATCGAAGGTGTTTATCCAGGCCACCAACGATGCTATGGTTACCCAAATGCCATACTGCGTGGCGTTGAGGTAGTTGATAGTTAAGGGCAGCAGCATAAAACCGATAAGCACGCTTAGCCCGCGTATCATGAAAGTATATACGATATTCCTTTTAACCTTCAGGCTGCGCTCGCTGCCCGCGCTCCAGAATGCCTGCGCCTTATTTTTGATAAAGGAGAGCATTTTATAGGGGATAATTTATTCGGATGCTTTTTTTTGTTTGCATAGCTGTTTGCCGCTCCCGCAAATTTATATAAACAGATAACATTATGGCTTTAAAGTGCGTATTATTTGGCTCCATTTGGATAAGTCCATCATCCGGCGGCCACAAATTATTGGGGTTGCGCAGGGATAATCTCTTTCGGCAACACGGAAGCATTGATTTTGGCATTGAAAATATTGGTATCCCAACCGGCCACTTTACCGCAGTTGCCCTGGTTCCAGCCAGCGTTTGGCTCACCTGCGGCGTTGGTAAAATTAACCTTGTTATTGGTAATGGTATTTAATGAGCAGCCGGAGGTGTGCTGGTTCCATATATAAAGCCCCACATTGGTAAACTTTTGCTGCTTACCATATATGGTATTGTTGATGATGCTGATATGGGTGCCCCCCGCTATGGCCATGCCGTACTGCCCCGGATCTACCAGGATATTGTTTTTGGCCACGATGTATGCGCCACCGTTATCGCCCAGCATAATGCCGCCGCCTATGGTACTAGGGCCGCCGCCCCTTATTCTGTTGCCTATAACTTGTATAGGGCTGGCGGCAGTGCCCGAGCTTTTGAATACGTTTATGGCATCTTCGGGGGCGCTTTGGCCGGGCAGATTTTCGCCATTGTTGTAGTCTATTTTGCTGCCGGGGCCGGTTACCTCCTCAAACTGTACCATCTGGCCACGCGGAAAGGGCCCCTGCATATTCCTGAAATTATTGTAGCTTACATCTATCTGATGGCACTCTACTGCGTACACGCCCGATGCCAGCTTCTCGAAATAACAATTCACCACCTTTATATTGCGGGAACTAAGCAGTATGATGCCATTTTTTTTGGAAAAACGGAAGCGGCAATTTTTTACGGTGATGTTATAGCAGTTGTTCAGCTCCAGGCAATCAAGCGTATCGCCTTTTATATCCAACCCGCTTATCACCCTATCATGTGCGCCGTTCAACTTAATAGGTTTTGAGGGGCGGTAGCTTACCAATGGGGGCGTAGCGCCGTTGCAGGCAAGCAATAAGGATATCATCAACAAGGTTGCGGCAAAACTATACGCCGCCTTAAATCTGCAAATAATATACATAGTAGGTGCGTTTATTTATAACCGAAGGTACAACAATGCTTGGGGATAAACCCAACAGTGCGGGCTTTTAGGCTAATGGCCGAGGGGGGCGGCCTGCCTGTTTAAACACAAGATCCAACCAGGGCCAGGATCAGTCATTTATCAGATAAATACTTTTGTCCTTTGGTCATCAGGCCGATTTTTTCTTTGAACACCAGGTAAAGAAACACCGGGCCATAAACCAGGTACCTGCGCCATAAGTGGTTGGGTTCGTGCAATAAGCGGATGAACCATTCCAAGCCAAGGTTTATCCAGAACTTGCCCGGGCGCTTAACCGTTTCTGAGTAGAAATCGAAAACGGCGCCGATGGAACAAATTATATCAACGTTTAGCTCTTCTTTGTGCTCGTACACCCATTTCTCCTGCTTTGGCGCGGTCATGCCCACAAAAAGCACATCGGGCTTAAACTCGTTGATGTGCTTTACCATATCGGCATTATCGGCATCGCTGAATTTTTCCTTGAAAGGGGGCGAATAAACACCAACCTTTATAGCCGGGTACTCGATAGACAGCCGCTCGCGTATGCCGGCAAGCGTTTCATGGGAAGAACCCAGATAAAAGCACCTGCCGCCAACTTGCTGTAACGATTTAAGGAGATGGTTGTGCAAATCTGCCCCGGCTATTTTCTTGATATTTGCGCCAACTAATATTTTTACGGCGCCAACTATGCCAACCCCATCAGGGAGCAACAGAGTTGATGCTGTAAGAACCGTTTTGAACTCCGGGTCTTTCTCTGCAATTACGTAAGAATATTGGTTTAGCGTATTAATAACACACTTAGACTCTTGTTTAAGATCTAAATCGCTTAAGCTCGAGGTAAAAATATTGTAGTCGAATAATTTTAAAGTGCGGTATTTATCCATTATTTCATTAAAAAGTAAATAAATCTGAGATGCAATGGAGTTTAATACCTTTCATATAAAACACATCCGATAAACATATGAAAAATGCTTTATATATCCCTAATAAACTTAAATTAACACCCAGCTTATTGCCTGGCAATTATCAAATATTTGATTTTTATCAACCTCCCGCAAGATATTAATTAAAATTAACAGCTTATACGGCGTTAAAATTATAAATTTTATAACAAAAATGAATTTTCATTTTTAATTTAACATTATTTATTTTTAATAGATTATCAATCAATAGCTTACATTAATGGCGTTTTATCGCACAGTTAATGTAACAATTTAATATAAATTTACTATGCCCTCAAATAATAAGTTAAAAACGCAAATCTTTAAATACGATAAATTGGCCTTCGAATATATTTACGAAATTAAGCGTTTTGCAGTTGCTTTATATAATTTATCCAATTTTCCATAGTTGGCTTATCGTAGTGATCGGTAAGGGCGCCGGCAGCGTCGAAATCGGGGTGCAGCATCACTTCTACGGTTTCATGGCCAGGGCGGGTTTGCCTATTGCCTAAAAAATAGCCCACGGTTTCGAATTTATCGGTATAATTTAAATGGCCATCTATAAGCCTTTGATTGATATACCTGCGATACCAGTATTTAAGGTAGCTCCCTTCGCGGTAGGTTTGCGCCAGCCTTACCCTTAAATTATAATGACGGGCAATCTGCAAAAACAACCTGCTTAGCCAGGGCAAGGTGTGGAGGTGATAATGCGAATCGATATGGCTTACCGGCACGCCATACTGCAAAGCTTTATTTATTTGTGCATGTATCTCCTGTAGCAGCGCCTGTTGTTCGTGCCTGGTAAATCGCGCAAGTATATTGTTCGTTTGGCCCAGGCACCAGGTTCCATCTTCATTCAACAGGCGCTTGGGCACGTTGGTTAACGGTCGGCCTTCGGCCAGGTTAACGTGCACCCCAATATTGCTGATGCAGACATTTTCTTTAATTATTTGTACAGCCTCCTCAAAACCGGGAGTATTGGTTAACAAGGTGGCGCTATTTATATATTCTTTTTCGAAGCAAAATAATATAGCTTTGTTTACCGAGGCATTGAGGCCAAAATCGTCGGCGTTGGCAATGATACTTGAGTCTAAAGGCATAAAATTATATATTTACTGAAGAAAAGCAGGGATCAAAAAAACAGCTAAAATTAAAAATTCGTAAACATATAGGTACATAAACTATAATTTAAGCAAAAAAAATCTTTTAAAATTCACCTTTTCATATTTTTTGTTATTTTCGCATTAATTATATCGACGACATAGGAAATTTATAAGCAACAAGAATGGCTGGCTGTTTTAAAGAGATTTACCCCCCCCACACCTTTAAATTAGCCCCATTATATTTGGTTCCGTTAAAAATCATATCTTTCATCGCCCTTAATTTTAATATGTTCAGCGCAAAAACAACCACCCATACCACCTTCCTTATGCAAACAGATTACTACCGTTTAAATCTATCGTTAAATTACTAAATATGAAATTGAAACACTTATTCGCCATCTTTATTGCTGCTTTAGTTCTTTTCAATCTGTCTTGTACTCCTTACAAAAACATCCCATATTTCCAGGATTTAAGAAGAGACAGTATCACCACGGAAGATATCACAAATTACACGCCGTTAACTGTGCAACCGGGCGATCAGCTGGGTATTCATTTTACCAGTTTAAATGTTGAGGCATCTGCTATATTTAATTACAATCTAGAACGGCCGGCCGGCGGTGGTAACTTAGACAGGAGCGAGCAAAACGCTGTAGTGGGTTATTATGTAGATACAGACGGCAACATTACGTTACCACTTGTAGGCGTTGTTAAAGCACAAGGCTATACTACAACCGAATTAGCGAGAGTGATTGAAGCCAAAGTGCAGCCTTATTTAAGTAAGCCAACTGTAAATGTAAGGTATCAAAATTTTAAAGTATCGGTTCTGGGCGACGTAAGGAGCCCCAATGTATTTAACATATATAACGAAAGGACTACCTTAACTGAAGTACTAAGCATGTCTGGAGATTTAAATATTACCGGCATAAGAAATGTGATATTGGTAAGAGAAATTGATGGAAAGCGCCAGTATATCCCAATAGACCTTACCTCCAAAAAAATATTTAGTTCGCCGTATTACTACGTTAGAAAAAACGATCTTATTTATGTGCAGCCCAATGAGCAACGCGCAGCAAATGATGGCTCGACGTTTCAAAGAGCTAGTTTAGTCATTTCTGTTTTATCAATTATTGCTGTCCTTTTAACCAGATAATTATTTCGTATGAGCAAGCAAAAATCTCAATTAACAACGTTTACTTTACCTACAGGAGATGCCGAATCGTCTGCATCATCAGATGTCATAAAGAAATATCTTTTCCACTGGCCCTTGTTTGTATTGGGGGTAATCCTGTTTATTATTCTGGCTTTTTTTTATCTACAGGTAACAAAACCTACTTACCCAATATTAGCTACACTTGAATTTAAGGGGCCAACAAGCTCTGAAGGTACTGTAATCGGCAAAAACGGACAGGACCAGAACTTAGACCCTATAAGTACCCCCGTTATCGTGGAAAACGAAATAGAGGTAATGCAATCTAAAAAGTTAATGTACAAAGTTGTAAACGATCTTCAACTTTGGGTTACTTATAAAGCAAAGGAGAGCGGGAAAGACCTTTATAAAGAAACACCTGTAAAATTTGAATTTGTAAAAGCTTTAGGTACAATTGACGGCAAAGGCGAAAAAATAGAGGTAATCTTAAAAGACGCAAACTCCTTCACCCTTGTTGACAATGAAAACGGCGATAAAGACTATGCTTATGGCAGCGTGATTAAAAGCCCATTCGGAACATGGAAATTAACTACCGCAGCTAATTTTAATTCGTTTAAATCCAAAACCATTGATATAACGGTTAACGATCCCGATCAGGTTGCCGATGATTACCAAACCAGAGTAAAAGTCGAACTTGAAAATAAAGACGCACCGTTCGTAAATATTTCTACTTCCGATCAAGTGCCTAGCCGCGGCAAAGACATACTGAACGAGTTGATGGCGCAATATAAAGAAGACGCAATGTCATCCAAAAACAGGGACGCGCAAAAGGCCATCGATTTTATTACTGTGAGGCTTGATTCGCTCGACAATGATCTAAATATTGATGAAAGGCAAATAGAGCAGTTCAAAAGCGCTCAAAGCATGACAGACATCAACTCGCAAAGCCAGGGTTTCAGGGATATCAGCCAAGCCAATATAAAAGCTACGAACGAAGCTGATGTGCAGTTAAAAATCCTGAATGACATAGAAAAAACCATGAACAATCCCAAAAATGCCGGGGCCTTACCGCCAACAAGCGCGCATTTGGAAGACCCGAGTTTAATGGCTTTGTATGAGAAACTTACCGCTGTTCAGTTGCAAAAGGCGCAATTGCTAGCCACTACGCCGGAAACTAACCCGATGTTCGATCCTGTAAACCAACAGTTAGCCGCATTGCAAAAGGCGTTCAAAGATAAAATTTCAGCGATGAAAGCGTCGCAACTTGCTATTAAAGATCAGATAGCTAAATTTCAATCGGGAATTCAAACAGGCCTGAAAAAGATACCTGAGCAAGACCGTTTGTACACCTCGATGAAACGAAAACAGGAAAGTAAAGAAAAGATATATACTTTTTTACTTGAAAAACGCGAGCAAATATCATTACGGTACGCTTCTACCGTTTCAGATTCTGAAATAGTGGATGATGCCCATGCAGGCAAAGCAAAATGGCCAAAACCCGCTATAGTTTATGCTATCGCATTACTGCTAGGTTTAGCCTCGCCGATAGGGTTGCTGTATGCACGTGAAAGCATGAATGAGCGCATAAGCAACCGTAAACAAATTGAGGACGCCGTGAACGTACCAATCTTGGGAGAGCTTTCTTACCAGGAAGACACCACCCCTATTGTAGTTACACAGGGCCGCGGAAAATTCGCTATCGGAGAGCAGTTCAGGGTTTTACGTACCAACTTATCGCATTTGCATGGCAATAGCGATAAGGGCCGCGTAACGTTGTTTACATCAAGCATTGGCAGTGAGGGCAAAAGCTTTGTAAGCTCTAACCTCGCCGTTACACTCGCTTACGCATCCAGAAAAACCATCATTTTGGAAATGGACCTTCGCAAGCCGAAGATATCAGGCGTATTTAATTTATCGCCGGAGCACCCCGGCATCAGCGATTACCTCGTAGAAACCCATAAGGATATCTCGAAACTGATACAGCCTTCGGGCATACCAGGGCTCGATGTATTAGGCTGCGGCCCGATACAACCCAACCCGTCGGAGTTACTTGAGAAAAACAAACTGGACGAATTAATAAATACGTTGAAAGAAACCTATGATGATGTTCTCATCGATTCGCCGCCAATACACCTGGTAACCGATGCCTATATTATTGCACGAACCGCTGGCGCAGTTGTTTACATGATAAGGCAAGGGCATACGCTTAAAGATGAGCTTGAATTTATTAATGGCGTTGATGAAGCTAAACGTTTCCCTAAATTCACATTGGTATTTAACGGTATAAAGCGCGATCAATTTAACTATGGCTATGGCTATACAAATAGCTATTATAGTTCTTACAACACTTACACCGATAAAGAAAAAGAAACGATAGGCTCAAAAATCCGTACGTTCTTACGGAGGTTTTAGTGAATATAAATTGGGTTACAATTTATATTAAATATTGCGCACTTAAAACCTTTGTATAGAACATATAATAGCGAATTTCTATATAGGCTAAAAATCCGTATAGGTTAAAAAGTAAAATATAATGAGTAAAAAAATAACTAAAATTTGTTGTATTGGCGCAGGATACGTTGGCGGGCCTACTATGTCTGTAATAGCGCAAAAATGCCCTGGAATTACAGTGACGGTGGTTGATTTGAACCAGGCCAGGATTGATGCATGGAACGACCCAGATACCAATAATATACCTGTTTACGAGCCCGGCTTGCCGGAGGTAGTGGCAGAAGCACGGGGTAGGAATTTGTTTTTTTCCACAAAAGTTGACGAAGCCATCGCCGATGCTGAAATGATCTTCATATCGGTTAACACCCCCACTAAAACATATGGTACGGGCAAAGGTATGGCGGCCGACTTAAAGTATATTGAATTATGCGCCCGCCAAATTGCAAGGGTATCAACCACAGACAAGATTATTGTTGAAAAATCCACGCTACCGGTAAGAACCGCTGAAGCTGTAAAAAACATATTGCAAAACACCGGTAACGGAGTCCAATTTCAAATATTATCAAACCCGGAATTTTTAGCGGAGGGTACCGCCGTAGCAGATTTGCATGCCCCCGATAGGATACTTATAGGTGGCGACCCTACTGAGGAAGGGCAGGAAGCACTGCAAGCCCTGGTTGACGTTTACGCCAACTGGGTGCCCAAAGAAAGAATATTAACTACTAACCTGTGGTCGTCAGAGTTGTCAAAACTTACAGCAAACGCATTTTTAGCGCAACGGGTGTCGTCCATCAATGCTTTATCTGAACTGTGTGAGCATACAGGCGCAGATATATCAGAAGTTGCCCGCTCTATTGGCACCGATAGCCGCATTGGCCCTAAATTCTTAAATGCCTCGGTTGGGTTTGGTGGTTCATGCTTTCAGAAAGATATTCTTAACCTGGTTTATATAGCACGTTCTTATGGATTACAGCAAGTTGCAGATTATTGGGAACAGGTGATTATCATGAACGACCATCAGAAAAGGCGCTTCGGCAATAAAATCGTAAAAACACTTTACAACACCGTATCCGGGAAAAAAATAGCGTTTTTAGGTTGGGCGTTTAAAAAAGACACCAATGATACGCGCGAATCGCCGGCAATATTTGTTGCTGATGATTTGCTGAATGAAGAGGCAATGGTTGCCGTATATGACCCTAAGGTATCTGAGCAACAAATACTTGGTGATCTTAATTACCTGCACACTCGTCCCGAAACTAAAAATGCTGAGTTAGTAAGCGTTACTGAAAATGCTTACGACTGTTGCAAAGGCGCCCATGCCATAGCTATTATGACTGAGTGGGATGAATTTAAAACCTACGATTGGGAGCAGATTTTTGTTAATATGATTAAACCAGCCTTTTTATTTGACGGCAGGAATGTGGTAGACAGAAAAAAGCTAACGGCGATTGGGTTCAAGGTGTACACTATTGGAAAGTAAATTGTACAAATATTTGCTGCATCTTAACTATACACAAAATAATTCATTAGAAGTATTCTGATGAATTATTTTGTGTACTATAATATACTATAGGAGAGCAATAACCTATAATTCGAAAAAGACTTTACCTATTTTTACTTTAATTCCTAATGAATTCATCTAAGCGTGTACTCTTAAATACAATTATTCTTTATGGCAGAATAATATTAACTATGGGTATTACCTTGTATTCCACGAGGCTTGTATTAAATGGTTTGGGTAGTAGAGATTATGGTATATTTAATTTAATAGCTGGCATAATAGCCATGCTGTCGTTCCTAAATGCAGCAATGAGTACTTCTACTCAGCGGTTTTTGTCCGTTTACCAGGGTAAGAAGGATCTGACAATGCAGAAAACTGTTTTTACTAATAGCTTAATATTACACCTTATAATTGGGTTTTCAATTGTGCTCGCCCTAGAAACCGCAGGGCAATTTCTTTTTAAGGGGTTTTTAAAAATCCCTGCCGACAGGTTGGATGCAGCAAAAGCGGTATATCATTTTATGGCGGCCACCGTCTTTTTTACCATACTTGAAGCCCCGTTTACAGGCACGTTAAATTCCAATGAAAATATATTGTGGTTGGCTATTGTAGGCATAATAGAGGTTATTTTAAAATTATGCCTTGCAATATTTATTGCGCATGCAACCGCCTACGATAAATTAATACTGTACGGCATTATGAACCCCTGTATAACTGTATTTAGCTTTTTGCTTTATGCTTCCTATTGCTTAGTTAAATACAATGAAGCATCTTTAAAGAACTGGAAATTAGCAAACAAATCGTTAATACAGCAATTGGCATCATTTGCAGGTTGGAATTTGTTTGGTTCCTTATGCGTTTTGGGTAAAACACAAGGAATTGCCGTTATACTAAATTTATTTTTTGGCACAATTATAAATGCTGCATACGGTATCGCCAACCAAGTAGCCGCACAGTTAAATTTTTTGTCTGCTGCGTTATTACAGGCGATCAATCCTCAAATTATGAAAAGCCAGGGGGGCGGTGATACCGAAAGAATGCTGCGCTTATCAATGATAGCAAGTAAGTTTAGCTTTTTCCTGATGGCCATGGTATCTATCCCATGCATTTTTGAGATGCCGGCTATTTTGAAATTTTGGTTAAAAGAAGTACCTAACCATACTATTATATTCTGTGATCTTATATTAGTCGGTATCCTTATCAATCAATTAACTATTGGCCTGCAATCGGCAATACAAGCCACCGGGAAAATTAAATCGTATCAAATAGTGGTTGGTACAATTATACTGCTCAACATCCCCATCGCCTATATTATATTAAAGCTTGGCTACCCCGCTTACACTGCTATTATTACCTTTTCTGTAGTAGAACTTATTGCGTGTATATTCCGGCTATATTTCACAAACAAAATAGCAGGTCTATCCATTAACCTGTATTTTAAAAACGTGATCTTACGTGAAATTGCTCCAACGCTTATCGTAGTAGTTTACTGTTTCATCTGTACCCATTATTTAACATTTAATTTCAGATTTGTGTTTACAATCATCAGTTCTGTATTTATTTTTTGTTTAGGTATATATCTAACAGGAATAGATAGAGATGAAAAGAGCTTAGTTACTACCGCATTATCATCAATAATTAATAAGTTCAAAAAAAAGGACGTTGTATTAACCTAATATCATCACGCAATGAAGTATATTTACTATGAGTCCGTCAGGGGAAATTTTGGTGACGATTTAAACCCGTGGCTTTGGAAGCAGTTCTTTGGTGAAAATAATGAAAATGATTCAATTGCATTTTTAGGGATAGGCTCAATATTGCATAACGATATTCCATTAATACAATCGCTTCAAAAAAACCAAAAAAAAATCGTTTTCGGTTCTGGTGTTAGACCAAGTTACAATAATTTCAAAGTTGATGATACTTGGGATATACGATTTTTAAGAGGCCCCTTATCATCCGCTACTTTAAAAAACAAGTTTAAATATATTGCCGATGCGGCCTATGCTATGCGCTTAACCACCGGCTTTAATGCAAGCGTAAATACACCCAAAAAACACGAAGTTGGGCTTATGCCTTACTTTAAATCAATGGATTATTTCGATTGGAAAAGCATATGTTCCGAGCTCGGTTTTCATTTTATATCCCCGCATTCCGAATTAGGTGTACAACATACCATAGATGAGATAGCTTCATGTAAAGTTTTAATTACCGAAGCGATGCACGGTGCTATAGTTGCTGATATATTGAGGGTGCCATGGAATCGATACGTGTTATCCACCCCATTTACGGAGGGTTCGATGGTTTCCGAATTTAAGTGGATGGATTGGTTGCATTCCGTACAATTAGGCAATATAGATACCACATTCATAAAGTTCTACCGGAAATCATTTCTTAACGAATACATTTTAAAATTTAGCTCAAGTGTCATCAATGCGGAATTTTTAATTAAAAATGTTGTAAAAAAGGAAATTCTCAAGTCGCTTTCTGCAATAAATAATTTCTTTCTTTCTGACGACAATATTGTAAAAGAAATTGATGACGAGATCGGCAACGAAATTCAAATTTTAAAAAATGAATTAGCTGTTAATAAATAGTTTAATTATAACAGGATATCTAACAGATATTTTATGCATTGCAACAGCTTTAACACCAAGCTTAATTTTTCTGTAAATATTACTTAATATATCTCCATGAATCTTTTAATTATTATAGCAGTAATAGTTGCATTTCAAACGGCGAGAGGTCTTTTTGTTTACTTAAAAGGTCGAGATATAACATATTTATGGGTAAGTTTCTATTTAATAACAACGCCATTAACGTTTTCAAAGGTAATCGGTAACGAAGCAGATATAGCGGCAACCGGTACATTACCGGCATCATTCAGGTTTACCATCCCATTGTTGTTAGCTGCGTTGCTGGTTTTTAAAAGTAACTTTAAAAATGTGTTTAAATTCAGTTTTAAAAATTGGATGGTCATAACATCATTATTTATAATTATATCAGTATTTAACCCTTATAACGAAGATTATGCCGCATCCATTTCTTATGGAATCTTCTTCGTATCCAACATTTTATTTTTGATCGTTATAGGTAGCTATATAAGCGCAATACAACTGCTTAAGGGATTATTCGATGGCTTGGCGGTCCTTTGCATCATTCAGCTTGGTTTAGCTATATGTTTCCCCGTACTTAATATTGTACAAGTAACCTCTATGTTCCACGCTGCAGATGCAGCTATCGGGGCTACCAGGGCGGGTACAAGGGAAGGTGCAGTAGGCTTCTTTAATCACCCGGGCCGCCTGGCCATCTTTACTCTTATTGCGTCCAGTTATTTTCTGTCAACGTATCTTTATAATTACAAAAAGCAAATTAGTTTAATTTTATTGATAATTAATGCAATAACCCTTTTTCTTACTTATTCCAGAACATCCTACGTTGGCATTGTAATACTTGTTGTACTTCTGGGATTTATCAAAAAAAATGAACATAAAAATGTTTTCGCGCTTCAAAACATATTAAAATTCATGTTACCCAGCAGTTTACTTATAGGATATGTCATCTTCCTTTCTCCTATGAGCGATATATTTCTAAAAGGTGATTCGCAAACACAAGTATTAAACCGCACTATTCACTATAAAATAGGGTATAAAATATTTCAAACTTCCCCTGTAGTAGGAGTTGGTTTAAACGCACATGTGGCATACATCAACAAACATCCTGCAATTCTGGGGCCATTTCTTTACGATGCGAAAAGCGATTTTTATAAAAAGAATCCCATACATAATATCCATTTAATAATACTTGCCGAAACCGGTCTCTTAGGGTTTATCGCCTGGATCACCTTTATTTTAAGGAACATATACCTCAGCGCCCGTCAAATAAAATCAAGCAGGAATCAAATACTCTCGCTAAGTTTTATTGGGGTACTTGTAACAATTTCGTTTTACGGCCTAACGGGGTGGTCCCCGTTTTCCTTAGAGATATTACCATTTTTTTTCTTCTTTACCTTTTTTGCAATAAAAGCCAGGGCTTAATTTTTGATGAAAAAAATATTGATCATATTACCGTACGTGCCCTATCCATTACAGTCGGGCGGCCAAATAGCTGTTTTCGAAATGATAAACTACTTGCGCAGCAAGTTCCAAATTTCAATTATAGTTCCTCAAGGCCAGGCTTTAAACGAACTTGGTAAAATTTGGCCTGATGTTGTTATACACCCCTTTACGCCAGCCGTGCAAACTAAGGTGATAAAAAAGATATCAATACTTACCTTAAACGCTTTTCAAAAATTATACAGTTCGTTATATAAAACAGCCAGCAGCAGCGTAGACCTCAGCAGCAATTATTTTTTTGAAATTAGCGCCGATTTTATAGGGTTTGTTAATGGCATAATAAACGCCGATAGCTTTGATTATGTGCAGGTAGAATTTTATGAATACCTGCCACTTGTTTGCTTTTTGCCTGGGACAATCAACAGTATTTTTATTCATCACGAAATACGTTACGTCCGCAATCAACGCGGTGTTGAGGCCTCGGGCGATAACTCCATCTTAACAAATTTCATTTTAGCATCGGGTAAAGGGCAGGAAATTGAACTGTTAAAGCGCTATAAAAAAGTTGTCACGGTATCAGATACCGATAAAACCATATTGTCGGAATACATCGATCCGTTAAAACTTTACTCTTCGCCATTGGTAATAAAATCAGCGGGGGCTGATAACATCAATTACAACTTTCAAAATTCTCTGTTTTTTTTGGGTGGCTCAGACCACTCCCCTAACGTAAATGCGTTAAACTGGTTTTTAGAGAACTGTTGGCCGGCACTATCTTCAGCTAAAAAGGATCTTAAACTTATTGTGATAGGTTCCTGGGATATTAAGAAAGCCACCGCAGCGACTGGTAAAAGCGGCATTGAGTTTTTGGGTTTTGTAGACGATTTAAAAACAGTGTTTAAAAACGGGATATTGGTTGTACCAATGAGAATTGGCAGCGGTATGCGGATGAAAATAATTGATGCCGTAAACTATGGCGTGCCGTTTGTAACCACAACAATTGGTGTAGAGGGCCTGGATTTTAAAACCGATACGGATTGTTTCATTGCAGATTCTCCTGAGGAGTTCACAGCCAAAACCCTCGAATTGGTAAATTCTGAAAACCTGCAGAAAACGTTTATAAGCAACTCGCAATCGTTAATACGCGAAAATTCGTCTTATGATAAGTTGATGCACATTCGCGAGAAAATATATACTTCTTAAAAGCTGTAATTTATATTACCGGATATTATGGATGGACTTTCAATAATTGTTACTTACTATAAAGGCGAAAGTTTTATTTTTAAATGCCTTGACTCTATTTTTCAATCTTACGATAAGTCTAACAAGATTTTGCAAAACGAGGTTGTCCTTATTATAGATTCTATGGGCGATGCCGAACGGATTGAAGGTTTATTAAAAGAAAAATACGATGCGCGCCCCTTGCGTATTTTAAAAAACGCGAAAAACTTAGGGGTTTCCGCATCGCGTAATGTTGCATTAAATGAAATAAGATATCAGTTTTATACAGTTATAGACCAGGACGACTATGTGAAGGAGGATTATTTTTCAGTTTTAGAAAAAGAACTGGATAGTAACACAGCCATTCATATAATAAACGGTACAATTTTGTACATAGGCAACAATATTGAGGTACCAATTTATTTCTTTGCTCCCAAGTTCAGTTTCCGAAGCCTGATTTTGAAGAACACATTTATTTATACCCCTGGGTTGCTTATTTTGAATTCTAAATTTGTTGCTCCTAACAATTTATTTATCGATACGTCTGAACAATATAAAGGTTGTGATGATTGGGCTGCATACTTGAATTTATTGATCGACTTAAACGATTCCGTGTCGCAAAAATATATTAGTACTCCACTGTTTGTATATTGCCTGCATTCCACCAATTACAGTAACAATAAAGGCGAAATGATAAACTCTTCCATTGCCGTATTAGACTACCTGCAGCAAAAAACCCAATTAAATAAAACCAATGCCGAAGATATTAAGGTGGCACATACCATGCAGAAATTCTATTACGCTAAAGATGTGGATCTGCTGAAGAAAACAGCCTTGCTGAAAGCCTACCCTGCCGGTTTTTCATCTCATTATTTTCTTTCGTTTTTTAATAAAGAACGCATGAACAGGTTAATTTTTAGGTTGGCGTACCTGAAAAAAAGAATTACCGGATAACAATTGTAGATATAAATAGTTATATAGGCGTACAGGTAAAAAATCGTCGCCATGAAAAAAGTCGTTTTATTATGCCAATTATTAATGCTAATTAATAATTGTATCGCGCAGCAAATTATTGTTTATCCAAGCCCCGACAAAAATTTCAATAAAATATCTGACAAGTTTATTGTCACAATTAAACAGAATAACACGGTAAAGAAAAGTATTGTCTATAAAACCTCCGCCCAAAACGGCACCTTGCGCGAATGGGGCCAGGAGCAAAACAACAGTTTTCATTTTACCAATTTTTCATTCTCTGGCAGTGTATCTGTTGAAGTTGAAAAACTAAACTCAACTGCCGATACAGCCATTATACGCCCTACGAGATTGGGTATTGGGGCGCTCAGGACTACCTTGGGCAACGCAAACAGGAAAGTGAACTTCACTTTAACTAAGCCCGCTAAAGTTTCTGTTGAATTTAGTGATGATAAAGGCAACAGGAACGCCCTTGTATTATTCGCCGATAGTTTAGAAAACAAAAAGAATGTACCAGACTCCTTTGCTGCAAGTACATACGTGGTGAAAGATTCCGCAGGCCTTTATAACGTACCGATAACGGCCCAAACGGTTTACTTTAAACCGGGCATTTATAAAATTGGTTTTTGGACCATCCCGGCTAATGTTAACCATGTTTACCTGGCGGGAGGGGCTTACGTAAAGGGGTACTTAAACAGACAATCACCCAATAGCATAATTATAAATGGCCGGGGCATATTATCTAATGAGGGTTACCCTTACCACTACCCCATGACGGGGAACCTTCACAACAACGATGCTAAAGACTGGTACCGTTGTATAACAATTAAGAAGGGCCAAAACCACCTCATAGAAGGTATTACTATAATAGAAGCCACCGGCTTTAATATACTCGCTATGGGGAACAACATCACTATTAAGAATGTTAAAATAAACGGTTTTAGGTATAATAACGACGGTATTGCCCTGATTGGTGACGGAGATAAAATTATTGATTGTTTTGTACGGTCCAACGATGATGCTATTGTGTTAACTACAGCTACGAATTTAACGGTTACAGGCTGCGTTTTTTGGCAACTGCAAGGCAGCGTGTTTCAATTGGGCTGGACGCCGCACACGATGCACGACATTAACATTTCAAATTGCGACGTGCTGCACGACAAAAATACCGACTCGGAGGGGAACGTTGGCTTCATAAACGCTATGAATTATATGCAGGCAAGCCAACCGGCAATTATTGATAATGTTACCGTCAGCAATATCTATTTCGACACCCCTATTCTCCGTTTCATTGATATCAGGGGCGACAGAAAATATGTTTCGAGCTACTCGGCAGCTTCAGCACCTATGAATTGGGTTTATAAGAATTTCCGGTTTTCAAATATCTACTTCGTTCAAACGGCCAGCAAGCATCCTTTGTTCTTTTTACACGGGCAGCGCGCCCAGAACCCTCTATTAAATTTCACGTTCGAAAACATATATTTTAATCACATAAAAAGCTCAAGAAATTTGAGCGACAGTTCAATTGTTAATGTGAAAAGCATAAAAAATTTGACAGTTAAATAGCAGTAGCAAAGCTCGATTAAAAGGTGTTTAAACCTGCGTTGGCAATGTGTTTGCGATACGTAAATTCACTGTAGCCACTCATTGTCGTTTGTTAGTGCAGGATCTTCTTCTGATTTTTTATACTTTATATTTGCCTAGTCGAATCAACGCCAATGAAAATAAACCACCATAACTCATTTTGAGTGTCGGTTTTTCTTAGTGTTATAACTTCTATCATTACCAGAAATTTGTTTTATCGCCTGTGCGAAAAACCATTAACTAAACAGCAATCTGCTATTAGCCGCAAATTTGAATTAAAGTGGTAATTTCCAAAGGCTATATTTTTCCCACCTGCTAATTGCAATCAGCGATTGTTCAGGAAAATCTCTTTTAAACTTTTTGGAGGCTTTTTTCATAGCGATGAGTTTCAAACCCATCGCTATAATAACAATTATCAAAGCAGGCCCGGCCCTCATTCACTATGTTGTTGAAAATTTTGATCGCGGATTTTTAAAAGCGATTTCCTTGGCGATTGTTCAGTTATTGCTTTATAAAAAAAATGTTCCGTATTAGTAATAACTCATTGCGCTAAAAACAGCCGGCTAAAAATAATTAAGAGTTGCGTTAATTGTTATATAAATTTGGAGTAAAAATTGTACTTTAGCAACGCAAACAAACAATCAATACTAAATAACTAATTATTGTGTGTTTTCTTTGTGAATTTTCAATTAAACATTAATATACTCACTGTTACTTCTGCAAATGAAAATATTATTGGCCACCTGGACGTGGTATCCCATCGGTGGTGATTGGACTTATGTTGAGAATGTTAAGAGGCTTTATGAAGATAAAGGACATGAAGTAATACCCTTCAGTACCCACAGTGAAAATAATTTAGAGACCGAGTACGATAAATATTTTGTTTCTACTTTTAACTATAAAGAATTAAATCAAAAAAAGAGTTTATTAAACGGCGTCAGAGCTGTAAAAAACTCCGTGGTTTCTTTTGATGCACTGGACAAAATTGAACAGTTAATAAAAGACCATCAAATTGATTTTGCACACTTTCATATTATACAGCATTATGTTACACCCGCTATTATCTGGAAATTAAAAAAAGCGGGCATCCCGATTATTTGGACATTGCATGAGTATAAACTAATATGCCCGGAAAATACATTTGTATCTAATGGTGTTGTTTGTGAAAAATGTTATGATCATAAATTTTATAATTGTGCTTTAAATAAATGCAAAAAACAATCATTCCTGGCAAGTTTGCTAGCCAGTATTGATGCTTATGTTTATCATTTTACAAAAACATACAGTAAGGTTAATTACTTTTTGTGCCCATCGCAATTTTTGCTTGAAAAGTATAAGCAATTTAATTTTCCTGAATCGAAGTTATTGCTTACTAATTACTGTTATGACATTGCTTCATTAGATAGGCAATTACAGGAATTACAATTAGAGTATCCATCGCCTCCATCAAAGTATATACTTTACGTTGGGAGAATAGAAAAAGTTAAAGGTATCATAACGCTTATAGAGGCCGTTGCCGGGACCGATATTTTACTAAAAATAGCAGGCACCGGCAACTTATTTGAGGAAGTTACCGACTACGTAAGAAATCAAAAACTTGACAATATCGAGTTTTTGGGGCTACAAAACAAAAGAGACGTATATCGCCTAACCAAAGATGCGCTGTGTGTTGTTTGCCCGTCCGAATGGTATGAAAATTATCCTTTTTCGGTGATAGAAAGCATGCTGTTACACAAAGCTGTTGTTGGAGCAAGCATAGGCGGGATACCAGAATTAGTGATAGATAACCAAACCGGCTTTTTGTTTGAACCGGGTAACGCCGTAGAATTGAAGGATAAGCTGTTAACCCTTTGGCAAAACCCCGAATTAGCAGTAGAATTTGGTGCCAACGGAAGAGAGTATGCTTACAACAAAGTAAATTTCGATACACATTGGGAGATACTTGAAAATATAATAGAAAAGCTACCGATAAGGCAATTATCATAATATGCATAAAACAACATTAGCTATTGTAGGAATAAGAGGCTTGCCAAACAATTATGGTGGTTTTGAAACACTTGCAGAATACCTGGTTGAATATTTAGCCAATGATTTTGACATAACTGTATTCTGTTCTTCTACAGACATGCCCAACAAACAATCGGACTATAAGGGCGCCAGGCTAAAGTACGTTCCTATCACCTCGCATGGGGCATTAGGTATTTTATATGACAGCGTATCATTGCTAAAAGCTGTCTATAAATTTGATAAGATTTTATTTTTAGGGTTTGGCGCAGGTTTTATGATGCCTTTTTTAACTAAGAAAGTCAAATCAAAAATCACCTTAAATATAGGTGGGTTAGATTGGCAACGCGATAAGTGGTCAAAAAATGCTCAAAAGGTAATAAAAGCCGCCGAAAAGCTATTAATATTAAATTGCGGGCAAATTATTTCTGATAATGTTGGAATACAAACTTATATTAAGCAAGAATATAATAAAAATAGCGACTTGATTGCCTACGGAGGAGATCAGGCTGAATATCGCCCGATTACAGAAGATTTAATTAATATCTATCCCTTTTTAAAGGATAAATATGCATTTATTGTCACCAGAATACAGTCAGACAATAATATTCGCATGATTTTAGACGCATTCAGCCAACAAAACGAACTCCCATTAGTAATGGTTGGCAATTGGCAGAATTCTAAATTTGGCGAAGATATTAAAGAAGAGTATATTAGCACGCACAACTTAATATTGCTGGATGCAATTTATGATCGAGAAATATTAGACGTATTGCGCAGCAATTGTTCAATATACATACATGGGCATTCGGCCGGTGGTACCAATCCCTCACTTGCTGAAGCGATGTATTTAGGCTTGCCGGTTTTTGCTTATGCATCTGGCTACAATGAAAACACCACAGGTTTTAAAGCGTCATATTTTAAAAGCTCAGAAGAATTAACTGATTTGATTCGCAATTATAAGAACCTAGAATTGAAAAAGATAGGTTTAGATTTAAAAATGATTGCAGACAAAGAGTATAGATGGAGTGATATTGCTGCAAAATATAAAAAAATAATTTTAAAATAACTTATATACACTATACATATGCTTAAAGTTGCAATTATAGGTGCCGGGAAAATGGGAATATCTCATTTGTCAATTTTGGGTGCTCATCCCGATGTTGATGTTGTAGGGGTATGCGACACCTCTAAAATGGTTAACGACTTTCTATCTAAATACGGTAAATTCAATGTTTTCACTGATTTTAAAAAAATGATGAGCGAAACAAAGCCTGATGCCGTAGTAGTTGCCGTGCCTACCAAGTTTCATTACAGCATGATCAAGGAACTGCTGCTAAGTAAGGTCCACATTTTTGCCGAAAAGCCCTTTTGCCTTACCGCTTCGCAGGGCGAAGAATTAGTAAATCTGGCCAAACAACAAGGCATCGTAAACCAAATTGGCTATCACAACAAGTTCATAGGCACCTTTGGAGAAGTAAAACGCCTTGTAAAAAACGGCGTATTGGGTAAAATATACCATTTTGTTGCGGAAAGCTACGGCCCCGTGGTAATTAGGCCCCAGCAGGATACTTGGCGGTCTGACCCCTCTGAAGGTGGTGGCTGTTTAATGGATTACGCATCACACGTTATTGATTTAGTAAACGATATTCTTTCACCGGTAGCTGCCGCAAAGGCAAGTTTGTTAAAAAAGGTATTTTCTACCACGGTTGAAGATGCGGTTTATTCTACGTTAGAGCTGGAGAACAAAATTAGCGGCGTGTTATCTGTTAACTGGAGCGATGAAACCCATCGTAAAATGACGACCTCACTTACGATTGTTGGCACAAACGGCAAAATTGTTTCTGATGCCAACGAGCTTAAGGTTTATTTAAAAGACAACCCGATTGATGGGTACACAAAAGGCTGGACGGTAAAATACATTACCGATTTGACTGAAGAAGTTGATTTCTACCTACGCGGAGAAGAGTATTCGGCACAATTAGATTATTTTATAAAAGCAGCCTTAGGCAAGGTGCCTAATACTATAAACACATTTCATTCTGCCTGGAATACAGATAGAGCAATTGAAATGATAAAACAAAGCGCTATTTAATATTATGGAACGAATTTTATTTGGAGATAATCAATTCTTTGCGGTAAACCATATTTCTGACGAAAAATCACGGGCACAGTCCATTAAATTCAGAGAAGATAGTGCAATTATTAAAACTCTGGACGAAGCCCGTTCTGTAGGGATTAATACCTTTATGTGCACTACGCATGACAGGATTGCCAGCATTTGCAACACTATACGTGCAGAGCCTGAAAAATACAAGGATTTTAAAATATTCCCTTGTATGCCGTATGCACATAAATATGCCAATGCAGTAACCGAATTAGGTATAGCCGGCACATTAAAGCAATACGTACCGGGCAATTTCTTCGGATCGATGTTTAAAGGGGGCATGGCATTTTTGTCAAAAGATTACCTTTCTATCATGGAGCTTTTAGTGGATGCCGAAATGAAAATGTTTAAAGGTATTAATACTCCGGTAATCTTTTTACAAAACGTTATTACCGATCTTTTCCTTGGCTTGCGTGCTTACGAGGTTTTGGCGGCTTTTCAGCATTATGTAAAGAAAAAATACAACGCGGACGCTGGTTTTATAACGATGAATATGCCTAAACTGCTTGATGCGCTGGAGGGCCAGGGAATTAAAAACCCAATCATTTGCTCATCCATCAACAAAGTAGGGTTCCGTATGAGTGGTGGCAAAGAAATTTATGAAGAAACTTTGCGTACGCGCGAAGTAAGGGCGATAGCGATGCAAGTATTGGGTGGTGGTGCTATTTCGCCTAAGGAAGCAATTGAATACGTTTGCGGGCTGCCAAATATCGAATCGATATTATTTGGTGCATCGTCAAAAGCCAACATTGCAAACACTGTTGAAAATATTCACCTGTTCGATAAAAAATAACAGATAAGCACCGTACGCACGTTGCTGCATATATAAAAGCTGACTATTGGTTAAACCCAACAATCAGCTTTTATATTATAAAAATTGCAAAGGCTGTTTCGTTTTGCACGCTTCATAACTGCGCGAGACTTACGCTAATACCTAAACCATCTTAATCATCCGGCATCAGCTAAAAATGCGTTCTAGGCAACCTTGCTAAACTATTAAATAATAAACTTATTTTTGCGCAATTAATATCATTTGGGAGGAAATTGTTAATTTCCTATTGATTAATAATATACATTATTAACAGCTGGGGTAACTCTTAAAGTACTTTTACTTTTTACGATAATAAACTAACAATTGACCGATAATTTGAGAAATTTGTATAATTTAGCGACATTGTTTGTTAAGTGTTTAATTTAATATAATTTGAATAGAATATTTACTAATAAGCTATTTCCCTCGCAGCTTTCAAATATTATAGACACGGCAAGCAGGGTACCTTGGGCAATCAACAATCGTTATTGTTTTAACACCGAATAAGTTTATCGCATATAATATTATTGCATAATTTTGTTTAGTGCATATTTTAAACAGAAGTATTTTAAGACTTAAGAAACTGATATTTTCAGTTAATTAACAAGCATTTATAACATGGTTCACCGCTACGCTACCTTCATTAAAACTATCAATCTTACTTTTGATTATCTAGTTTTAAACGCAAGTATGGTTATAGCTTATTACATTGTTGATAAAGTGCACATACTGTGGGCAACCAATAAAAACTACCTCCCCATTGTTTTAGTATTTAACCTCACGTGGCTACTTTCGGCAAATTTAACCCGATTGTACGATAAGGTACTTAACCGCGATGCCGTAAACACCTACCGCAACGTAATAAAAACATACCTGATTTTTATTGCGCTGATCTGCATGATCGTAACCATAATAGGCATAAAAGCTTATTACATAACACGGGGCTACCTCGTGTATTCCTGCGCGCTGTTTGGCGTAATCTTATGGATATGGAAGCTGATATTCCTGAGCATCCGTAAAAGCGACAGAGCCTCCCTTTATGATTCTCGCAAGGTTATCATCGTAGGGAGTGGGCGCATAAGCAATGATTTACATGATTTTTTTAGAGGCAACCCCGACAGGGGCTATAAACTGGTAGGTTTTTTTGACGATAATCCCGATTCGGTAGGCGATGTAGATAAACACCTTGGCTCTACCGACGATTGTATAGATTATGTACTTAACAACAAAATAGATGAGATATTTTGCACGCTGCCCGTTGCCGAAAGCCAAAAGATAGAGAAACTTTTATCAGATGCAGAAAAAAATCTGATACGTTTCCGCATCATCCCCGAGTATTACGATTACGGCATAAAGCCAGTGCTTATACAAAGTTTTGGCCACATACCAGTAATATCCGTAAGGGCGGAGCCGCTGGAGAATATGCTCAACCGGTTTGTAAAACGCTTGTTTGATATTTGCTTTTCTATATTCATCATCGTATTCTTTTTCAGCTGGCTTTTCCCTATACTGGCCATATTGATAAAGCTGGAATCTAAAGGGCCTGTGCTGTTTAAACAGCTGCGTTCCGGCCGCGATAACAACCCGTTTTGGTGCTATAAATTCCGCAGCATGCGTGTAAATAACGATAGCGACAGCGTGCAGGCCGTGCGTAACGATAGGCGTGTAACAAGGTTGGGCGCCATTATGCGCCGCACCAGCATTGACGAGCTACCACAATTCTTCAACGTACTAAAAGGCAATATGAGCGTGGTTGGCCCGAGGCCCCACATGCTGAGCCACACTATACAGTACTCGCAACTGATAGATCGGTTTATGGTGAGGCATTTCCTAAAACCGGGCATTACCGGCTGGGCACAGGTAAAAGGCCTGCGTGGCGAAACCCGCACTACCGAAGCTATGCTACAACGTGTAGAAGCCGATGTATGGTACCTGGAGAATTGGTCGTTTCTGTTTGATATGAAGATAATTTTCCTTACCGTTTGGAATGCCCTTAAAGGCGAAGAAAATGCTTTTTAGGCCTACAATTTATCCCAGCCTGCCGTGTTGTACCGGCCATGCCAACGGCTTATAATAACCGCAGCTACTAAACCCGGTTTTTTGTATGGCTTGCCGGTAATGTGCCGCAGTGTGTCTTTAAGCTGCCGCCCCATTTTTTGGTAGTTCATGTTATCTATGATTTCCAGCGATTTTTCGCCCATCAGCCTTTTTTCGTCACCCGGCAGGTTGATGTATCGTAAGATAACAGTTGCTATATCCTTTATATCGAAGGCATCGAAGCCAAAGCCGTTTACGCCTTCTATCAGCAAATCGTTAGCTGCATTTACCGCACGGCTAAGCAGCACAGGCAAGCCCGAAGCCATAGCTTCGTTCACTACCAAGCCCCAGGTTTCAGAAAAGCTGGGCAGTATGAATGCTTCTGCCCGGCCAAAATAAGCTGGCAACTCATCATTGCCTACTGCATCGACAAACAGAACGCTTGCCAGGCCCATCCTCCGCACATCGTCTTTCAGCAATTCCTCCTCTGGGCCGTTGCCAATAATCATCAGGCGATAGCCCGTATCCTGCTTTTCTATATCGTACCAGGCATGCAATAGCCCGTGAAGGTTCTTTATGGGTACTAGCCGGGCCACGCATATAATGGTTTTATCAGCAATACGGGTTGCCCTGTCTGTTTTAAAAAGGTCGTTGTCTATACACGCAAAACCATAGAAAAAATGTACGCCCTGGGCCTTAAACACGGCATAATCGGTATCATAGCTTTTTGCTGGCAACCAAAGCGCATCGGCACGGCTGGTAATAAGATTTTTCACCCATTGTACCACGGCGTTGCGTTTTACCTGAGCAGGGCGGGCATCATCAAACATGATGAATTTTTTCTTGTTGGTTTTTGCCCAGGCTATGCCCAGGGCACCCGCAAAAAAAACAATAGATGGGCCTATGATTACATCGGGCACAAGTTTATCCAGTTGGGCAAACAGATCTCTTTTCAGCTCCTGTTTTTGGATATCGCCCGCGCTTTTATCCAGGTAAAGGCAACTCCACCAACTGTGGGCACTGTCAACGGTGTCGAAAGCGTATGGCGACCCCTTGCCAAACAACTCTATAGCGTTCAGTTCGATGCCTTGCGTTGCCAGATAGGTGCGTAAATAAACCAAACGGCCTTTCCAGTAAACCCTAAAATCATTATTTAATATCACTACTTTCATTAGGTGGCTTTTTTAAACTTATCCCATATCACAGGGAACAAAGTTTTCATCCATAATTTAGCGAATGCACCAAAATAATCGGCTGGGAAATGCTTTTTTATGTAAAAAAGGTATTCTTTATAAGCCAGTCCTTTGGGGCTGTATAAGTAACTTATGCGCTTTTTAAGGGAGTATTTACCCGATAACCAATTAACCCCATGGTCGTCTTCGCAATAACCGTAAAACCCCGGGGCAACTAAAACATGCAGGCCAGCCTTGAATGCAGTAAGGGTGTAGTCGTAATCGGCCAGATAATGCGTGTAGGCATCGCAGAAGATGCCAATTTTCTCTACTACTGCAGCATCTACCAAAAAAACGTTGGCATTGCCCAGCTGGCATGGCAGCGTGCCGTTATCAAGCGGTTTAAGGGCGTAATAGGCTGCATGGTTAAGCTGATATAGTGCGTGCCCGCCATAACTAATTCTATTGCTGTTTGGGCTCAGCGTTGAGCCTACCAGCACTGTGCCTGTAGCTGGCTGCGCTTTATAGCAATCAATCAACCGAGCCAAGGAACCCGCCAGCAAAACAACATCGTCGTTATAAAGCAAAAACACGTCGTATTTTTTTTGCGTTATGGCATGCTGCCATAGGGTACGCATGCCCCCTGCCCAAAACAGACTGCCCGTGCCGGTGATTAATTTCACTTTGGGGAAAGCAGCTGCCACCGCTTGCGCGGTACCATCGGTAGAGGCATCGTCCAGCAAATAAATATCCGGATCCAGGCTATCGAAACCCAGTTGCGTGGTTAAGCTCTTAAGGAAACTGAGTGTTTTTTGTTTACGGTTATAGCAGGCAATTAATACTGCACAATTAATATTTTGTTGCATAACGGTTCGGGGCTTCATCTTCTTCGTCGCGGCCATATCTGTTAAACGCCTTTTGCTTGTCCTTTAAAAACAAGAATATCATTACGATAGGTAAAAACAATATTGGTTCGCCAAAGCTCAGTATCAGCAAAATAAGCACACAGTACACAACGTTTTCTGCAGTAAGCACATATTGCCAGCAAAATTTGCCGTATTTGTACAATAAAAATATTAGGCCCACAAGGCCAAATTTGGCAATAAAATCGCCCACGCCGTTTGAGATATTTATCGGGTATTGCTTGTTAAGCACATCGTTATACCTGTTGCTTACGCCTAATATAAGTTTATCGCCAAAACTATTGATGATGTGCCACAAGCTGGAGAAACGGTTTAGAGGGATATCCATGTGGATGCGGTGATAATATGTTTTGAGCACCCCAAGCCGGTTAAGGTCGCGCATATCTTCATTGTAAGTTTCGATTATCTTATCGCCCAAAAAGGGGATAAAAATAAGTGCCACGATAATGGCGGGCACCAATATCAAAACGTAGATATTGATTTTGGGGACCTTATACCTGTACGAAAGGAATATCAGCACTAGCAAACCCAGATAGTTTGTTGTAGAAAATGTGGTGATATTGGCAATGATAAGCAACACGGTTATATTATCATACTTGAATTTATTTAAGTAGAAATGGAACATCAGTGTAATTACCAGGAAACAGCCGAATGCGCCGGGTTCCCAAACAAAGCCAGAGTTGGTCAACTCGTGAAAGCCTTGCGTGTAGGTAAAAACCAAAGCGTTAGTATAACCCGGTATGTTGTTGCCTGTTGGGAAATTTACCGTAGTAAATAATTTGTACATGGTTGGAGCCGACAGCAGCTGTAAAGCATAGAAAACTAGTGATATGATGGTTAAATGCACCATCACTTTAACAAAATAAGCCAGCAGCTTCTCTTTCAACACAACGCATACCAGAAAACTAACCAGTAAATATTTGAAAAGGAACAGGTAATCGCTATACAAATAATCGGTCTCCAGATCGTTAAAAAGAAAAAACCGGACGGTTACAAACAACACATAGACGCCAGAGAATATGCCGAAACTGTTAACGTCCTTACGGCTAATCATTTTGTTGATTATGGCGTAAAAAAGCAATGACGCTATTATGGCCGCCCATGCTATCGCTGTGGATGAAATGATGTTGGCATTTGCCGATAACAGCAAAAAAACCAGCATTATAAAATAATTGATGTCTATTTTCTTTTGTTTACGCGCCATGCAGATGAGCTTTTTTTGAAAGAATATTTAAAGTGCGGCCAAAAAGGCAATTAAGTTATATTTTGAGTTGCGTTGATAAACTGTTTTATATCTTTAAAAGAAGCATTGTTGTGCTTAAGTTTTTCCAGGCCCCAGTCCCACCATTTTATATGCAAGAGGTGTTCTATTTCAGCAGGTTCGAAACGGTACCTCAATACTTTTGCGGGCACGCCGGCAACAATGGCGTAAGGCGGCACATCTTTGGTAACCACAGCCCCTGCGGCCACTATAGCTCCATCGCCAATTTTGATGCCATCGGTAATAATTGCGTTATTGCCAATCCAAACATCGTTTCCTATTATCGCAATCAGCTTTTTTTCAGCATCGGCGTACAAAAACTCTTCAAAACAATTTTCATCAACAAAACTAAACCCCGCCTGCTTTTCAACCGAAAAAAAAGCCGGATGCGTTGATACGAATATCCTCGAGGGGTGTGTGCCGAGACCCGTTTGTATGTTGCTGCCTATTGAACAAAACCTGCCAATGAACGTGTTTTTTATAACACAGCCATCTGATATATAAGTGCCCCGTCCTATATGCGATGTACCCACAACTACCTGGTTGCCTATAACATTAAACCCTTCGAAAGCGTTATGCATGTTAAATACCACGCCGCTGCCAATTTTTACATTGTTATTGAAGTTAAGCAACCTGTAATAGTTCCGCTTGAGCCAATTCCTCATCCTCATTTTGTACGGTAAACATAAATATTTTAGTGCATTAAAGGTCGCTAAAGATAGCAAGTCGTAGATTTTTTTTCGTTGCGTTAACGGTGCTGCAAAATATTTGTTAATTAATACAATAACCGCATAAAGCTATTTACTTTAAAACCAATGCACTTATTATTTATGAGAACTCTTTTTCATTAAGGCCCAGGCCCACTCCTGCTCTGATATTCAATCAGGGCTTATTGCACATAAATTTTATAAAATCACAAAAAATATAACTATACTTGCATCGCTAGCTTACTTTTATTGCAATGTTAATAAATTTAACACCACAATTTACAAATATCATTATCTATGAAAAAAATATTAATTACCGGAGGTGCGGGTTTCATTGGCTCATGCGTAGTGCGCAGATTTGTAACACAACATCCCGACTACTTAATTATTAACTTAGACGCATTAACCTATGCCGGGAATTTGCAAAACCTGATTGATATTGAAGACTTTCCGAACTATCGGTTTGAGAAAGCCGACATTAGGAACAAGGAAGAAATAAATGCAATTTTTGACAAATACGACATCACCGATGTTGTTCACTTGGCTGCAGAATCACATGTCGACAGGTCTATAACCAATCCGCTTGACTTTGTACTTACCAACGTTATAGGTACGGTAACCCTTTTAGAAGCTGCCAAAGAAAAGTGGAAAGCAAATTATGCTGAGCATATGTTTTACCACATTTCAACAGACGAGGTATACGGGGCGTTGGGTGCAGAAGGGCTGTTTACAGAAGAAACCCGTTATGATCCGCATTCGCCTTACAGTGCAAGCAAGGCCGCTTCAGATCATTTTGTGCGGGCCTATCACGATACTTATGGTATTAAAGTGCTCGTTTCAAATTGCTCAAATAACTACGGGCCGTACCATTTTCCAGAAAAACTTATTCCACTTATGATAAATAATATCATTAATGGTAAGCCTCTACCGATTTATGGTGATGGAAATTACACACGCGACTGGTTATACGTCAAAGACCACGCTATTGCTATCGATCTACTATTTCACAAGGGTACAGTAGGCGATACCTATAACATCGGCGGCTTTAATGAGTGGAAGAATATTGATTTGGTACTGTTACTTTGCAAGCAAATGGATGAAAAATTGGGCCGTGAACCAGGCACCAGTAACAAATTGATTACTTACGTAAAAGATCGCCCCGGGCACGACAGACGGTACGCCATCGATGCGAGTAAAATAAACAAAGAACTTGGCTGGAAACCATCAGTAACTTTTGAAGAGGGGCTTTCCGAAACGATAGACTGGTTCCTGGCCAACGAAACCTGGTTAAATAATGTTACAAGCGGCAACTACGCAAGCTACTATGATAAACAATACGCCAGTAATTAGCCCATAAGTACTAAAACATGACAATTACACCTACAGCACTCGAGGGATGTTTAATAATAACTCCACGGATATTTAATGACGATAGAGGATACTTTTTCGAATCGTACAGCCAAAAGAATTTTAATGAGGCCGTTGGTTACGACGTTAATTTCATACAGGATAATCAATCATTTTCAACAAAAGGCGTATTTAGGGGCCTGCATTTGCAAAAAGGCGAGCATGCGCAGTCTAAACTGGTAAGAGTAACGCTGGGCGAAGTATTAGATGTAGCGGTAGATGTGAGGAAGTCCTCTCCTACTTTTGGCCGGTATGTTTCTGTTAAATTATCTGCGGAAAATCACAAGCAGTTTTTTATTCCCCGTGGGTTTGCACACGGCTTTATAGTACTGAGCGATGTTGCAATTTTTCAGTATAAATGTGATAATTACTATCATAAAGCATCAGAAGGCGGTCTACTGTATTCAGACCCTGATTTAAATATCGATTGGGGAATGCCTGCAAACGAATTGTTAGTTTCAGAAAAAGATTTGGAATTGCCCTTGCTAAAAGATGCCGGTGATTTCGGTTTTTAAAAACAGTAATATTAATACTTAAACATAGGAAAACTCAATATGCAAAATATAGTAGTATTTGGAGCTTCCGGTCAGTTGGGGCAGTGCTTAAAAAAAACAGCTGGACTAAAAAATATAACATCGATATTTTTCCCGCCCGAATCAGAAGCTAATATACTTGATGCAGAGGCACTGAGCAAGGTATTTGAGCAATATAAACCCGCTTACGCTATTAATTGCGCAGCGTATACGGCTGTTGATAAAGCTGAAGATGACATTGACCTTGCAAGAAAAATAAACAAAACAGGCGCCCAAAATTTAGCCGTTCAATGCAAAGCATACGGAGCCGCGTTAGTGCACGTATCAACTGATTTTGTGTTTGAGGGCAACTCTACCTCCCTTTTAACCGAAGATGACCCTACCCACCCTATAAGCGTTTATGGCCTCACCAAGCTTGAAGGGGAACAAGATATAATTGCGATATTGCCTCAACACTATATATTACGTACTAGCTGGCTATACTCGGAGTTTGCTAACAATTTTGTAAAAACCATGTTAAAGTTGGGCAGCGATAGAGATGAGCTTAAAATAATTGCCGACCAGATTGGCACCCCTACTTACGCTATTGACCTGGCCAACGCGATATTAGATATTATTACGTTGAGCACAGGAGAATATGGAACCTATCACTACAGCAACGAAGGTGTAACGTCATGGTACGATTTTGCTAAAGGGATATTTGATATTTCTAATACGGCTGTAAAACTCTACCCTATCCGTACAAGTGAATATCCCACCAGGGCCACCAGGCCAGCTTTTTCGGCAATGGATAAGGCTAAAATTAAAAAGACATTTGGTTTGCAAATACCTTACTGGCGCGACAGCTTAGTTGATTGTATAAAAGCGCTTGATACTATCAGTTAAATTAAATCATTACAAATATTATTATGAAAGGAATTATTCTCGCCGGTGGTTCTGGCACTCGTTTATATCCTATTACCAAAGCTATAAGTAAACAATTAATGCCGATATACGATAAGCCGATGATATACTATCCGCTATCGGTACTTATGTTAGCGGGCATAAATGAAATATTGATCATCACAACACCCGATGATCAGGCGGGCTTTATAAGGCTATTAGGAGATGGCAGCGATTTGGGCTGCCGCTTTGAATTTGCGGTACAAGAAGTGCCGAACGGCCTTGCCCAGGCTTTTGTAATAGGCGCCGATTTTATTGGTAAAGACAAAGTAGCTTTAATTTTAGGCGATAACATATTTTATGGATCAGGCTTCAGCACCTTAATTCAAAGCTTCAGCAACGTAAGCGGTGCTGCTATATTTGCATACCCGGTGGCAGATCCGGAACGATATGGTGTTGTGGAGTTTGATAAAGATTTTAAGGCGCTTTCGATAGAAGAAAAACCCCTAAAGCCAAAATCTAATTACGCCGTACCGGGCTTATACTTTTATGATAACCAGGTGGTTGAAATTGCCAAAAATATCCCGGCATCTCCGCGCGGCGAATACGAAATAACTGATGTAAATAAAGTGTACCTGGAAAAAGCCGAATTGCAGGTAGGCGTAATTGACAGGGGCACGGCATGGCTGGATACAGGCACTTTCGACTCTTTGAGCGATGCAACGGAATTTGTAAGGGTTATCGAAAAACGGCAGGATACAAAAATTGGATGTATAGAAGAAGTTGCTTACCGGATGGGATTTATTAGTTACGAAGCCCTGCAGCAACTGGCAATAAAGTATATAAAAAGTGGTTACGGCAAATATCTGCAAAATATTGAGCAATAAAGGCTTGCATTACCCTACACCATCGCATAATAATGATCATCTGATAGTGCGTTAAACGAATTTTTTAATTTTTATTTCTTATAATCATTACAAGCAACTAGTTTTAGGCAACTTTACAAGTTACCCATGAAACCAAAAAAAAGCAGACGACAATTTCACCTTATTGATAAGATTGCTTTGGGGCTAAACATAGTAACAGCAATATGCCTTATATTGAGTTACCTGGCTCCCAGCACAGATCCGCGCGACTCTGTTATTATTGCCACGTTGGGTTTTGGATATTTATTTTTAGTAGGTGCCAACCTGATTTTTGTGATTTACTGGGTTTTTAGAAAACCGCTATTAATGTTGATATCGTTAGTATGCGTGTTATTAGGATTTCAAATGATGAGCGCGCAATACGGTTTTCGCAAGCAGCTTATTGCTAATGAAAAAATCGATTCGAACAGCGTAAGGGTGATGCAATATAATGTACATGGCCTAAAAGGTATAGATAGGTTTGAAGACATGCCTATTCAAAATGAGGTTTTAGATATTATCGGCAATAAACAACCTGATATTCTTAATTTAGAAGAATTTGTAAAATACAAAGTAAACCGCGATTCGATTAGCAATCAAATAAAAACTACCTATAACCTCAAGTACGCCTATTTTAATATAGATAAAGTGATTAGAGGGGATTCAACTGGTAATATCATGTTTTCCAGGTATCCAATTATTAATGCCGGGGAGGTAGATCCTCGTAATTTGGTAAATACTAAAGCCATATTTATTGATATAAAATACAAGGGCAAAATTGTGCGGGTTTATTGTATTCATTTAATAGCCGTTGAAATTAAGGCACGATCAAAGAAAAAGATTTTAAGCGGTAGCGCAGGTATAGATAATACAACATTTATATTTAATAAGCTAACCGGGGCCTTTGTCACACGCAGCTATCAGGTTGATCAGATAAAAAGAAGTTTCGACTCGTGCCCGTATCCTTTTATCGTTACCGGAGACTTTAATGATACGCCGATTTCCTATGCCGTTAATGAGTTAGGCGACGGGCTAAAAAATGCATTTGTTGAAAAAGGCAGCGGGCTACAAACAACTTATTATTCCACTTTACCATTGCAAATTGACTACATTTTTGCAAGCAAGCAGTTTGATATATTAAACTATCAAGCAGTAAATAAAAAAATATCTGATCATAAAGCGATTATTAGTGATCTAAAACTTAAGTAAGGATATTCTAATAATAAGCAGTATTGGGGAATTTATCCTAAGAAATCTTCAACAAACTTATTCATCACCTTATCAACGTTAAGGTATTGCACCGCATATTTC
Organism: Mucilaginibacter sp. P2_D11; assembly: GCF_056404435.1. NCBI lineage: Bacteria > Pseudomonadati > Bacteroidota > Sphingobacteriia > Sphingobacteriales > Sphingobacteriaceae > Mucilaginibacter > Mucilaginibacter sp. P2_D11. The sequence goes on along the minus strand of NZ_JBFUEA010000004.1, from coordinate 171,596 downwards.
CGGGCGTTTTCGCGTTTGGCTTCCAATTCGTAATCCAGTTTTATCTGCAATATTTGGTTGGTTAGCAAATCCTGGTTGTCCCTGTCTTGAGGCTCAACAACGTAACCGAAATCGTAATCATGCACCATATCGTACAACGAGGTACCGAGCGAAGCGGTAATAATGCTGGCGCCGCCTACGGCAAGTATAGTGGTAAGTTTAGATGGCATTACCAGGTCGCCTGCGTCAGCAATTTGCAGCACCAGGTGTATATCGGCCATATTGAGGAATTCGTTGAACACATCTCTCTCCTGCACTTGCAAAAACGAAATATTAGTTAAGCCTTTGCGCCTTGCCTGTTCATGCAGTTGATCTTTATAAGGGCCTGATGAGCATATGATAAATTTGATGTGTTCCATGTGCAGCAGTTCCTCGGCAGTTACCAATATCCTTTCGAGCCGTTGCTTTACCCCTACCGCGCCTGAGTACAGGTACACGATATCGTCGGGCTTGTAGCCCCATTTGATTTTAAGCTTTTCGCGATTGGGCAAAGGGAAAAAGTAGTCGGTATCTACCCAATTGGGGAAAAAAACAATATCGCGGTTAAATTTCGCCTTTATCTTTTTTATCATCCCATCAGATATGCTGCTCACAAAATCGGCACTCATCAGTATCTTATGCTCTACCCTAAATAAGCCCGCCAACACCATCTTTTTAGAAAACAGCTTCAGGTCGCGCGCGGCTTCTATCTGCATATCCTGTATATGATACAGCAGCTTACCGCCGCTAAACCTCTTTAGCATTAGGCCCAAATAGGCCAAATGGAAAGGCGGGGCAACGGTAATAATCAGGTCGAATTTCTGCTTAAACAAAATAAGCTTAAAAACCATGAAGAATTTGGTAACCCAAAACGAGAAATCCTGTATGGCGCGCTGCTTGCCGGTAGGGTCGCTGGGGATGTAGGATGGGCACCTGTAAATAGTTAAGGTAGCACCACTTTTTTCATTATATATTACCTCTTTTTTATACCAATGGTTGGTGTAAGGCTCTTGCACCTTCCAAAATGGATAATACGGAAAAGTAGTAATTACTGTACAGTCATAGCCACGATTTACCAACCAGCTCAGCATCTCGCCGTTATATTTTCCAATACCAATTGGTTCAGGAGAGAAATTATGACTAATCAACAGTATTTTTTTCTTATCCATTTATAAACTAAGCCTTTGGCCGGTAACACGTTTGGGCCGGTAAAAACCCGGCAAATAAATATTTAAATATAACGGAATTTACTAATGCTTACGCCTTAAAACAGCGATTAAGTTATATCAACCGTTAAATGGAAACAGGTGTTTCAAAAACATGCTGATAACCATCATGTTGCCGATGGCATGATTACATTGTTTTTCGGATGTCACTTCATTTGCTCAACATTTCTTTCGTTTTCAGCACTATAAAATATTCGTAGATAGCTTGCATTGTTGCGTAAGTAACACCCGCCGCACCATCTAAAAAAGCCCGCCTTACCACTACCATATAAAGCCATTTAATAACAGGCCGGCCTGGCAACTTATAAAAAAGGCCTTTTTGGTGATAACGGCGCTTCGTAAAATCGGCACTAAACAATGCTTTACGTACCGAGAACTTCTCATTTGCATCCATTTGCTGCAACCGCATAGCCGCTTCCATATCTGCATATCCAAGGTGCCTGGTAAACCAAAACCTAAAACCCTTGCTAAAGGGGTAATGATCCAGGTAACCGTCTATCCGAGCCACCGTACCATCCGGCACCGATACAGGGTTAACCAACCTTTCGTACCGCATTTTGCCGGGCCGGAAAAGCCGCAAGTAAAATGGCGATACCTGGGCATGCTTTAACCATCTGCCGTTCCAGGCAAAATCGCGGCGCCGTATCTCATAAGCTACGTTAGTATTGCTGGCATCAAACAATTGCAACGATTTAAGCAAACTTTCCGAAACCCGCTCGTCGGCATCAATATATAGCACCCACTGGTATTTAAAAGCTATATTGGCCAAACCCCAGTTTTGATGGGCCGACCAGTTATCAAACTTACGGCTAGTGATTTTTGCACCCGCCGCTTCGGCTATTTCAATCGTTTTATCATCGCTCAGCGAATCATACACGTGTATATCATCGCACCAGGCAACAGACTCGAGGCAACCAGGCAAATCCTGCTCTTCGTTTTTGGTAAGTATTAAAACAGATATCATCGATCAATATCATTAACCATTACCCTTGCCTTAAGCGGCCTGCACGGATTACCGGCGCATACCGTCCATTCGGGCATATCATTTATCACTACCGAACGGGCTCCAATTACACAGCCGCTTGCAATAACTACACCGGGATGAACAAACGCTTCGGCTGCTATCCAGGCATTCTCGCCCACGTAAATAGGCTTAGTAACCAGAGGCGAACCGGCCCTTGTATAATCATGCGTACCTGTACACAAGTAGACACCCTGCGAAATTACCGCCCTGCGCCCTATAGTAATTTTACCTTGCGAATACAGTGTGGCGCCGCTGCCAACCCCGCATTCATCGCGCAGCTCTAAATTCCAGGGCGCCCATATTTTTACGCCCGGATACACGTGCACCCCCTTACCAACCTTTGCCCCAAAACAACGGAGCAAAAACGAGCGCCACGCATGGAAAGGCCTTGGCGAAAGCCTGAAAAAAAATAGCGACGTAATTTGCCATATAACCCTGGCCGCACGATTGGCTACAGAAAAAGATGGACCGGTGTATGTATCCTGATTAATCATTTAATCAATAAGAAATACTGAAATTGGATACGCCACAATAATATTTGTTTAATTCGCGATGTACTTTCAATAAAAAAAAGCGGATTTATTTTGCGCAAAAGTGCGCCTTTACATTCGTTACTATTTTAAGCAATAATACTAAACTTATACAATTTTTACCAATATTATTTATTTATAGCAACAGATTGCTGCAATTATTAAATTTTCAATATCTTAAAGCGCTGCATCAGCCTTCCCTGGCAAGCCGGAGTGTAAGCAACAACAGGAAAGCCGATTGCGATAAAAGAAAAAAAATGAGTATTTACCCACCAGCTACTGTCCCTCAAAAATTGCCTTTATAAAGTGCTTGGCAACGCGTTCTATATCAAAGTGTTCTTTAAATACCACAAGGGCTTTTTGTGCCATGCTTGTTTTTTGGGCAGGAGACAAACCTACCCATGTGCTTAGCAGTTGGCGGGTGCCGTCAAACGTATCGGCAGCCGTTACACCGCCGCCGCCGTTTTCTATCTCTTTCCAAATATTTACCTGCTGCGATACCAGCACAGGTTTTTCGCAGGCAAGGGCTTCCACAACGGCTATACCAAAATTTTCCTGATGGCTGGGCAGCACAAAAGCATCACAATTGTAAATGGCGCCCCATTTTACATCTCCGCTAAGCATGCCCGTAAAATGTATGTTTTCTTTTACATCGGGGTAATGGGCCAGCAACCGTTGTAAATCCTTGCCGTAAGATGTATTTAGACCAGGCCCCGCAACAATTAATTTATAACAGGCGTTTGTGCCGTCTATTTTTTTGTTCACTATTTCGGCGTAGGCTTTTATTAATAGGTCTACCCCTTTCTTTTTGTGTATGCGGCTAAAAAAAAGCAAAAAGGGCTTGCCTTTGACGTCAGGGCATTTACTATAAAAGGCTTCGTCCATTTGCGCGGAATGCCGTGGTGGCGCAATAATGCCGTATCCCACATTCATCTCTTTTTTGGGATGATATGGCGAGAACGCCATGCGGGCAAGTTCCAGCTCGGTCTGGCAGGTAAAAAACAGGCCATCGGCATCGTTAACTACTTTACTTTCTATCAACTTCCAATAAAACCAGTTGCGTATGGCTTTTAGCCTGCGATCGGCAGCGCGCTGAAAGTACGGATCTAGCATGCCATGCGGCATTACATATAACTTGGGCGGCGCAAGCAGTTGTGCATTTTTTTGGGCGTTTTTTTCTAATTCCCGCTTTACGCTCCAGCCCGCATAGCTCGAATATAGCCACAAGCCGTTGATGATTACCACATCGAACCGCGCCATATTGGATAACAGCCAGGGGCGTAATTTATCAGAATACTGCCACTTGCCCCTGGCTGGGCCTAAGGCATGTATGGTAAAATTGTCCATCCCTAAAAACGGACTATCGGGCGCATCAAGGCTCACCACTTCCCTGCTGATGCCGTTATGCATTAGCTGAGGGTTGGTATTCCGTATGCCCTGGCAGGGGCCACCACTGGCCGGATCCATGCTTGCAATAATGTGCAACAGCTTCATTTAAATGATATATTAGTTTTATTATGCCCCTTTGCTTTAAGTATATCCATGGCTGCCCCTATCACCTCATCGGGCGTTATCGATAGGATGCATTTCTTATGCTGCGTTACACATACATCCAGGCAGCAGCCGGCGCAATCTGTTTTATGATAGATGATTTTGTTGCCGTTGCCACGCGGGTACCATTGCCTCGGGTGGTGCCTTGCCGAAAAAACGGCTGCGCAAGGCGTGCCCACTGCTGCGGCCATATGCATAGGACCGCTATCGTGGCCAATAAATAGCTCTGCTTGCTTCATTACCGCGCCGGAAACCCTTGGCGAGGTTTGCCCGCATAAATTGATGCCGTTGCCGCCCCATGCGGCTATACATCCATCGGCCCTGCCGGCTTCATCGGAGCCGCCAAGCATTACCAGCTGCCAACCGGGCAGCAACGCCCCCAATTGCTTCAGCATGCTTTGCCAATTAGCTTCTTCCCAATCATTTACCTGGTTTTTAGTACCCGTGCTTGCCGCTATTATAGGCTGCCCCGCCGCAAGCATGCTAAGCTTTTCGCCGGCGGTTACCAGTTCTTGTTCCGTAAAACGCAAGTCCCAGTATTTCTCATCATCCAGTGGTATCGGGCCAAGCGCTCTTACCCTTCGGGCCAGCCTCTTAGCTTCCCATTCCAAATCCCCTGTCAACTCATCAACCGACAATATAAAATCGGGCAAAACCTGCGGGAAACCTATGGAGTTTTTGATACCGGCGGCTTTAAAAAAAAGCCAATCCCTAAAAACGGTGAGCTTGGTTTTTAAAAGCGTATTTAAGATGCGCACGCCGGCAAGGTACACTACGGTATCTATTTGGAGAGCCCTTATCTGCTTTATCAACTCCAATAAAACTTTGGCGTTGCGGGTGCCAACCGGGTAAGCCAACACTCTATCGAAGAAATAGCCCTGCCCCAAAATACTCTCCAGCGGGGCAGCCTTTGCAGCTACAGGGTTATTTGTTAAAAGGGTAATATCTGCATCGGGGTAAGCCTCCCTTATTTTATGAAAAGCGGGCAAGGCAATAACGGTATCGCCAAGGCTCCCCAACCTGTATATCATTATTTTTTTTGGAGGGCTACCCATTAATGTAAGCTATTGTACCTGTGCTGGGGCAGGCGCTTTCATGGCTGCAATAGTTAAGCCGCCCATTATTATACCAAACCCCAGCGCCGTTGGCTGCGCCCATTGCCCTTGCGCTACCGCCTGGAAACTAACGCTCACCATAAGCCATGGCAGCATGTTATTAAGCCGCAGGCGTTTGTAAGATTGTGATAACATCTTGATACTCACTACCATGCGCACAATAATAGCTGTCATGCCAAAAATGGCTCCCATCTCGCCTATCATTCGGCCCCATTCGCCTTCTGCAATCAAAAACACGTCAGATCGGCCAATAAGCAACCTGGCACCAGCGTTAGTGCCCATCCCTATGCCGAAGCCAAAAAAGGGCAAATCTGAGTTGGCGAAAGGCTCCAAAATACTAGCACCCATACGGTTGATGATGGTATTGTTAATGGTACCCTCGCTTTCCTTAGCCGTATCGAACCGCGAGGTTAATACGGCAATAGCGTTCTTGAAGAAATCGAGGTTACTTAGCAGTGCCAAAATAATAACAAGGCCTATGGCTGCAAAAAACATCCTCCCCAAAAGCCGGGGGGTACGAGACACAGAAGCCAGGGCGAATGCCCCGGTAAGTATCACTTGTATGAGCAAACCCCGGCTTATCGATATCGGGATCGCCGCAATAAGCGATACGGTGGCTGCTATCAATAATATCCTGTTAATTTGTTCGGTAGAAGTAAGCCAAAAATATACCACGAAAACCGCCACGAACGAGAAGAACTGTGTATTGCCTGTTGTGAACGAGAAAGTACCCGGCGGCCTGAAATATCCCAGTGCCCCGCTAAACCCCCCACCCTGCGAATCTGATCCTATCCCTTTATTTACGAATGCCGATTGTGGGCTGTAAAATTGCAGCGCGATGAGCAAAAACATAGGTATAGACATCCATAGCACTATTTTACCCAGCTTAACAACGTCGTCCCGATCGAAAATTTTCCCTATCAAAAATATAAGCGGGAAGTGGAAGAGCAATATACGAGTACCGTATGCAGCCACCAGTAAGCTGTGGTGCCCAACCGTAATAGCCGTAAACAACGCAGCACTGCCGATAAACCCAATAATGTAAACATAGTTATTAGATGGCAGGTACCCGTTGCGCCAGGCAGTGATAAGCAGCCAGATGGCAACCGGATCGCGCACTACCAGCAATGGGGTAGCCAACTGAGGCAGCACCCACTTACGCAGGGCCCCTTCAAAAATCAATAAAACGAAATACACCCATATACCGTTCTTCAGCGATGCTAAGACGGCTTCGCGATCAATCCGGCTCTGAAATTTCTGGGCCGAATCGCGGGCTACTACAGCTATATTCTTATCGAGGGTAGTACTCATTAATATCGATAGATTATGAAACCTTAAAAATAATCAATTATTACGGATAATAGCGTTAACTAATTGCTGCCCATATACCGCCCATGGCCTTTTTTGCGCCGTTGCCATTGCCGACCGGCCGGCCGCCTCAATCAGCTGAGGCTTCATCAATATATTTTCTATTGCCGCCCGAAGGCTATAGGTAGAGCCAGCCTCTATCAACCACCCGTTATCGTTATGGGTTATGATATCGGGCCCGGCGGTACGGTCGGTAGTTATTACCGGCGTGCCTTGTGCCATGGCTTCGGTAATCACGAGCCCAAATCCTTCGAATAACGACGGGAAAAGCAACACATCGTTTTCTCTCATCAATTTTAAAACTGCAGCATGCGGCATGCTGGGTATCCACAGGTGCTGCGCCAGGGCCTCGTTCAAAACGGCGCAATCATCAACCATTTTACTGCCTACCACCGTAAGCTGCACCCTGTTGCCAAAAGTTTTTACTGCCGCAAACAAATCGGCAATGCCTTTGCGCTGAGATAAGCCACCCACAAAAAGCAGCTTCAATGGCCTTGCAGCGGTAATCGTGTCATAGCTGCGTTCGCCCAAAACCGGCGGGAAAGCGTAAGGTATTACCTCTACTTTTGGCAAATCACCCGGGAAATACCCAAGCGTTTTTGCCGTAAAACTGCTGGCTACAAAAATACTTTCGGCCAGGCGTAATTCTTCGTCTTTACGGTCGAGCTTGGGTTGCGAATCTCTCAAACCTGTTAGGGTTGCCGCCCAATCGGGCCAACGTTCGCGTTCGGCGCCCAGCATTTCGCGCGCCGCGCGCCAATAGCCAATGGGCAAATCGTAAATGCACTTTATGCCGAGCTGGTTCGCCCTGGTAAAAGACCGCAGTGCGCCATCTTCGTAAGCATAAATAGCGTCGGGTTTGTTCCCGTTTTTCAATGAGGATAGTCTGTCGGCCACTTTGTGGTCCAGGTTACGGTACACAGCATCAACGCTGGCCCATCCGGTTTCGTGTTTTACGGCACTTTTCAGTCCCAGGCGTGGCAATATCATCCGGCCAAGTTCGCGTAACGGGTGCGTAACGATTTCGTTTTGGGGGACGGGATAAGTACGCCTCAGCCACTCCTGTCTTACGCTGCCCGGCAGCATTTTCAACCAGGGCGAGGCGGGATCTGCAGCCACCGTGGTATCAAACTCCGCAAGCATGCCTTGTTGCGACAATGCATTTATCAATGCCCGCACAAATTCATTACCCGTTGGATGCGACAGTAGTACTTTCATAAATGCTTAGCCGACTACAATCAGCTATAAATCCCATATAGATATCCTACAAATTAACATATTCGTAAGAATATACAAGTATAATCATTGAAATTGTAATTATCAGCTTAAATATTGCTTATTGTTGCTTTATATTTCGCAAAATGAAATGGCTTTAGGCTTTCGCCGATGGTTTAGGGGTGGCTAAAAGCCATTTGAAAAACCGTGTCCAAAGGGGGCGCTGCATCTCCAGCAAAACGCCCAGTAGCGAGGCTACTACCAATACTGATGCAATTACCTGCCAAAGCTGCAACATGTCGTATGCCTTATAACCAAATAAAGCCCGCCATAATACGATAAGGGGGAAGTGCAGCACATACAGCGGGAAAGTTAAATCAGCCGCCTTGCGGAACCCGTTGGCAAACTTCAGTTCGGTACTGAGGTGGTCGCCGGTGGGTAATATCCACAGGGTTGCAGCTATAAACAGGCCTACCGTCCAATCGGTAACGAACTGGTTGGCATAGTATAAGGGCTTATAGCCGATTTTACCCGGATAAAAAGGCACGTAAGTTACCGCCAGCCAGGCCGCAAAAAGCCCCAGCAGCACAAAAAACCAGGCGTTTGCCGCTCTTAAGGATGGGCGTGGCAATATATAGGCCAGGTAGCCCAACAGCCACACAGGCATCATCAGGATGATTTTGGGCCCGGCCACCAGTACCGCCAATACGGGCAGTATGAACGATTGCCACCCGCCTTTACGGAAGAACCAAAGCCCGAATATAGCATAATACCAAAACTCGAAACTTAAAGACCACAGCGAGCCATTCAGCGGCGGAGCCGCCGAAAACAGCCAAAGTTCGTTCACAAAAAGCCCTGAAGCAATATACCGCACCCAATCGTGCCCGCGCGAGTAAGCGGCCAGCAATTCTGGGTTTACCTGCTTAACAATTACTGCTATAACGGCCGTAATCAACAGTGCCGGAATAACAATTGAACAGAGCCTACTCAAACGCGCCTGGGCATACAGTATAGCACCACGGTTCCTACTGATGGTGGTATGCGCTATAACATAACCCGATAATACGAAGAAGATTACCACCGCCGCATGAGAAGGTTCGCCCGGCATATCGTGCGGGTGGGCTAACCTCGGAAACCAGCGGTCGTAAACGTGGATGTATAAAACCGTTAAAGCAGCGCCAATGCGCAAGGCATCTAAAAAGATGCTTGAGCTGCCTATGATAACGCGTGGTTTTATATTTAACATTTTGTTTATGTGCTGGCATGCTGCCGCAAGTTATTAAATCTGCTTAAATTAAGTTCAATCCGTTGTTCTATGCGGGTTCAGTACTTTGTTCATCACCTCCAAATTCATCTCGCCGAAGTATTGCTTACGGGCCTTCTGCCAATCGGCACGCGAAGGCCTCAAACTACTGATGGCTTCAAGCAATTCGAAACCCTTTTGCTTATCAGCAGCGCTCCAAATAGCGCCCAATTTTGTGGTACCCAGGAATTCGGCCAATGTACTATCGGCCGGGCCGTGGCCAAATATGGGGCGAGCCGCTTGCAAATAACTGCTTAACTTGGTTGGCAGACTTGTTTGAGAAAAGACATGCAGAGCCTTGCTCAAGGGGTACATGCAATACACAAAATGGCATTTTGCCAGTTGGGGTATTACTTTCTCCTCGGGCAGGGTATCGTAAAATTTAATGTTGGCCCGCAATGCAGCAGGCACGTCTATTGGCTTTAAATGGCAGCCCCACATTTGCAGCATTACCGTTCTGCTTTGCTCTTGATAAAACGCTTTGGCCAGGGCCACGAACGCGAACAAATCCTTTTTATCATAGATGGAACCTATATGGCCTATCAAAATACTATCCCCGGTTTCTGGTTCTGGGGCGGCCAATATGGTGCTTTCGGGCAGGTAGCGGTGGCAAACCTCGCCCCGGCGGGCAGTTAAGCCACGGTAATAATTGCGCATGCCTCCGCTTATCAAATCGAAAGAGGGCACCGTTTTTAAGGCCTTACCCGTCAGTTTTTTTGCGGCCCCGGCCATCAGCCGATAACGCACCGAACGGGCGCACAGCGCGCCGGCCCAATCATCGTGAACAGTCATGTGTACGGGCCGTTCATGCTGGCGCACAGCAAGTTCAATAGCCATGCGCAGTCCCTCATTATGCGATACTATCCAGTAGCCATCGCAATCTATACTCAGTAATTTCTGGGACAGCTCATCAATAAAGGGCAATTCACCGCCCTTGAGCATCTTGCGCGTTTGAGTGATATCCTTCAGCATAGGGCCACCCATCAAAGCCGTGCCGAGGTAACCGCTTTCGTAGCCCGCCACAGGGCCGCTGCCAATATAATACCAGTGCACATCAAGGCCGGGCAAGTTGGCCAGCAAGCTACGCAATATGGCACCGCCGCCCCCAACGTTTGGGGCATGCGCGGTAAAAAGGCATATTTGGGGGTTTCTCATTAAGTATCTAATCTGCTTTATAGTTATTTAATGCCCCGGCAAATTTAATTGCTATGGCGGTAACATCTGTGCCGTATGGTATAAATGTGCTGCGGGAAATGCACTCCTCAAAGTTACCGCCAATATATTCGGCCACGCCCAGTGGTATGGCCGGGCGGGCAACGCCGCCGGGTGTCCAGGATTTGGATACGGATATTACGGGCAGGCCATGTTCGCGCATGGCCGCATAAGAGCCACTTTTCTCTATCACCGCCAATGCCGTTGCCGATAGACCGATGGTGGAGCCCGAGAGTATTTCCGAAATGCGCTCCGACGATAATTCTTTATGAAGCTGCAAGGTTAAGCCCGCTTTTTGCCACTCGCTTGCCCACCGTTCCTGCTCGCTATTGCCGCGGCCCATAATGGTAAGGCTGATGGGTATTTGATGTGCTTGCTGATATAAAGCCGCCTCCTGCGCGAAAGCGGCGATTGGTGCCCTATCGTGTATAGCGCCAAATACCACGAAATCAATCCTGTCTTTTGGTGTCCACTCTTGCCTGGCCTCCCCTATCACGGGTATATTGCCATAAAGTGGCAGGTACGCGGCCTCGAAACCTATTTTTGCCAGCAGCGTTTGGTACAGTGCCGTTTGGGTATGTATAAGCGCTGGCTTAAGGTTTTTTACAAGCGATTTGATAAGCATACGCTGCGCCTTGCCCCACCACTTCAGTTTTTGCGATTCTTCGTTGGCTATGCCCACCCAAAGCTCGTGGAACATGATATGCCATTTACGGCCCTTGCTCAGCTCAAGCAGCAATCTGCTCAAGCCAGTCATCAGCCCTTTAGGGTGATAGCCAAATGGTACAAACTGCAGGCTTAACCATTCGGGGTTTACCTCATCCACCCACTCCTTGGCCAGCGCGAATCTTTGTTTTATTTCTATGGCTGATGACAGGCGCATCACGCGTACATCTATGCCGTCGGCCTGCTGCGTGCCGGCACATTGCCGCGCAATATGCCTATCGGCAAGGGATATTACCGCGCAGCTATGGCCGGCCTTTATCAACGCCGCAGCCATGCGGCGTGCGTAATCGCCTACGCCATCATGCCCGGGCTCTAAGGAGCTACAGATGAAAACTATTTTTATTTTTTTTGCCATGAGGCTAAAAAAGCACTGATAATGTGATATTTAAAAAAATATTTTTTTACGATAAACGAAAACAATCTTCACCATCGGCTGTTATTTTATGCGTTGCGTCTAAAAATTTACCTTTTCGTTAATGATATTCGTAACGATTAAATATATTTGCACCGCCTCTCCCTAATTATATACTGCTATTGTTTAAGTACAAGCCGATACTTTAACATCTATGCCAAAACGTACAGTATATACTACCATGCAAAAACCTTTTCTCTATTGCGATTGCTGCGGGCAACCGTTTCATTACAAAAAACCCTTGCCGCTTTTATTAAAGCCCGTTGCCTTTTTTGTGCCTATACAAAGGCTTTTCTGTGCCAAGTGCCTTTCTTCGAGCTACAAAATCATCAGCCACGAAGAGTTCAGCAAATACCAGGTTTAAGCTTGCGGATGCTAATTATGCATTTGCACCCTGCCGCCAGAAACGTTCCTGTATATGGGTTAAACTAAATTGCTCTTTTGCCAGCGTTTTTGCGTTGGCAGATATGCCTGCCTGATTTGCCAGCAAACTCAAGACATCTTCCGCCAGTTTCGCCGCATCTAAATTATCGCAGCATATTGCCGCACTGTTTTTTGTGAGCAGGTTGCAAGCCGCACTATCCTGCGGGCCATGGTATAGTATAGCACCGGCCCCGCCCAAATAGCCCACCATTTTTGTAGAAAGACTATACAAGTAAAAATCGGGCCGGGTAAATTTGATGGGCAGGTACAGTATGGCACAGTTATCCAGTTCGCGCTTCAACTCGGCATCATCCAGGGTCATGGGGCGGTAATCGGTCTTAAACGTACGATTCTCTAAAAACGGCATGTGTTGCGTAGCCCGCAATATCAATTTGAACTGATGGCCCTGCGCGGTCAACAGCTCCAATGCATCGGCCAACACCTTAAACAAGGGGATGTACTCCAGGTGCAAAAGCCCTGCAAAGTAAACCGCCATAGGCTGTTTATTGCTCTCCCTTGGTTCGCTTACTTCTTTAGCGGCTACGCCATCGGTTATCAGTTCGTAATCGGCCGTGCCGAAAAGACGGCCATATTCGATGCCCAATTCTTCCGATATCACCAGCCTGCGGTCGGCTCGTTTCCACAGGGCCTCGCTGTTTTCCGATAAACCATAAGTGGTAGAAAAATGATCGTGGAAGGATACCCAAAGCTCTTTGCTCTTGCAGAACGTATCGGTACACAAAGCTGCCGAAAAGGGACCATGGTCTACCACGTGCAGTATCTCATAATCAATTTCGCTGGCGGCCTGTTGTATCTTTTTGATGGTAGATGGCTTATAAAGCCCATACCTAAGCCATGTGCGGAAGTTACGTACTTTCCATCGGGCCCATTTGCGCACCAGCGGCGCAGCAAATACAATTACTTCGGCTATGGCACCGTGGCGGGGGTGCAGGGGGTTCTCTTCTACCACTAGCGATACAACATCCATTTCGCGGCTCATAAATAAGCGGCGCAGGATGCGGTTGCCGCCACCATTGGAGTATAAGGAAAACGGCTGATAGGTTAATAGCTTCACAAGGTATGGTTATATGTGAGTGCCTTGCGCTGCCACTATCTGCCTGATGGTTTCTTCCAGCGAGATGGTGATATCCCAGTTTGGATAATGCGCGCGCATTTTATCGAGGTTTGAAATATAGCACATATGATCGCCTATGCGGTTCTCATCTACATATTTATAAACCTGTTCTTTCCCGGTGAATTTCTCGGCAATTTTGAAGGCCTCCCATATAGAGCAGGAATTGGCTCGGCCGCCACCTATGTTGTACACCTCGGCAATGCGTGGCGCGGCAATAAAGGCATCAATAAAGCTCGCCACATCGTAGGAGTGTATATTATCGCGCACCTGCTTGCCTTTGTAACCGAACACATTGTATTGACGGCCCTCTACGTTGCATTTTACCAGGTAGCTCAAAAAACCATGCAGCTCTACACCCGAGTGGTTCGGACCGGTTAGGCAGCCCCCGCGCAGGCAGCAAGTAGGTATGCCGAAATAACGGCCATACTCCTGTACCATAATATCGGCAGCCACTTTAGAGGCACCGAATAGCGAATGCTTGCTTTGGTCGATAGAAAACTCCTCGGTAATACCATTGGCATAAAAGGTGTCGGCATAATCCCAGCGGGTTTCTAATTCTACCAAATCGATGGTGTTGGGCCTGTCGCCGTAAACCTTGTTGGTGCTCATGTGCGCAAACGGCGATTCGGGGCAGGTTTGCCTTACGGCCTCCAGCAGGTTTAAGGTACCTACGGCGTTTGTATCGAAATCGTCGAAAGGGATAGCGGCAGCACGATCGTGCGATGGCTGGGCAGCGGTATGTACGATGGCATCGGGTTTCACTTCTTTCATCAACGCAAGCACGCCTGCGCGGTCGCGGATATCTACTTCGTGATGGATGAACTTTGCGCCCAGATCTGTTTGGATGCGGTTTTGGTTCCAGCGGGTATCGCCCTGCGCGCCAAAGAATACGGCACGCTGGTTATTGTCTACACCATGTATTTCCCAGCCAAGCGCTGCAAAATGATAACAAACTTCTGAGCCTATTAAGCCGGACGACCCGGTTACCAGTAATTTTTTAGCTGAATTTGCCATAGTGTTTAAGCAAAGGTTATGTATATTGTAAATTAAAATATGTTTTGGCCGGCGTTACCCGTTAATAACGGATTGCCAAACCCCACGCATCGGCTCTGTGCCAACTTCAGCTACCACTAACTTTTGGGCATTTTTTAAAATTTGGGCAACACGTTGCGAATCGCGCAAGTGCTTAAAGCCATCCCTGATGGCGTCATCTTCGGCGGATGCTACCGTAATGGCGGCATCATGTTCATCAAGATAAGCAATCATGGCCGCGTATACCGGCCCAACGGCCAATATCGGCACACCGCAAGCTAAATACTCGCTCATTTTGGTAGCAATATTAAATGCCGACATATTACGCATTTTTTGCTTAAAACTGATGGGCAAAAGCACAGCATCGTAATTTTGCATTTGGGCCAGCACCTGTTCGGGTGCTACACTGCCTTTAAAAAGCACGCCATCGGCTTCCAGTTCGGCAGGCAGTTTATCTATGCCCGAGTAAATATCCAGCTCTACATCGGTACCTTTCAGCGCTGCGGCAACTGCTGCTAAAGCATCTTTCTGCCAGGCAGCAACCGCACCAAAGTAGCCTATTTTTAAAGGGCCTTGCTTTACCTCAAATTGCCCCGCACCCTCTACCAGGCCGGATGAACCGAACAATACGGTAGATGCCACGCCGAAGCGGTCTTTATAGAAGCGTTGCATGGCCGGGCTTATCACCAGCACTTTCTCCGCCTCGCGCAGGTGCCTGGCAAAAACGGCTTCCGTGCCCTCGGGGTATTGCCAATGGTCGTCATCGTATCGTACCAGGTGGTCATCCATCACCCAGGTTATGTACTTTACCTTCATCTTCTTCTTTAAGGCCTCCAGGGCGAAGATGGCGTTGGCTCCTTGCGGACAAACCAAGCCGGTAACTTCCTGCTTATCTTTAAATATCGCCGCCGTTTTGCGGGCAGCCACATTGGCCCGGGTTTGTATTGCCCAAAGCTTCTTGCTTATTTTTGATGCCCGCGAACGGCCGATAAGTTTCCGCATCAAATCTGATTCCCATACCGACAATACATCCGTACTGCGTTTCAAAAACTCACCTTTGGCCGGTAAATCAGCAGCAAAGCGGTTTACGTGTATAAAATGCGCTATATCGTTCAAATCATCACCCAGAATGCGTTGCAGCGTTAATCCGCCGCCATGCTTATCAGATACCGACATCTCCGAAAGGTAAAAATCAAACTTCATCAATTTGTTCCTTTCTTTTTAAGCTTTTGGTGTCGATATACTTGCTCCAGAAATCGAGGTGCTTGGCCCAGGCATGGCAGCCCAGCGGCAACTCTCCTTTGTTCAACCGAAGAGATTCGTCAAGATTATATTCGAAGCTGAAAGCCAAAGCATTCATCGGGCCGGCCACGGTAAAAGAAGGCACCAGTTGCGGAATCACTTCAGACCATATCACATCCTCGTTCAAATGAAAGTTGGCGAAATTGAAAGCAAACCTCCCGGTCACAAAAACCTCGTATTTGCCCTTAGTCCATTCATTAATTTTTTTGCGCAAGCGCGATGAATGCAGCAACGATAACCTGTAAAGCAGCCATTGCCAGCGAAACTTACCCACAGCCTGCAAAGCATTGATGCAAGCCTGTATGTTACGCACAGAAAAGCCCGAGTTGCAGCCCTTCAGGAATTTAGCCCCGGGCTGCGCAGCCCAGTACCCCTCAAAAAACGGCGCGCCGATATAATCGAACGTGAAAGCCCTGGCGGCTTCAAAATTATCATGGAAAATAAAGGCATCAAGTTCGTAAGTAAGCATGTACTCATACTTAGCAAACAATTGATAAAAGACGGTGCTTACCTTCATTTTATTATACTTTTCTATAGATGACAGCCAATCGGGGTTAACCGGGTGCAGCAGCAAACCTGTGTGCAATGCCGTGTATGCGCCGGTATCCATCCCCTCCGGGTATAGCAGGTAACAATCAAACCCTCTTAAATGTGTTTTGCAAGCAGCCAGGGAAATTACCTCGTCTGCTGTTATTGCCGGCTTGTGCACCGGTATTATTACGCACATTTTTGTTGTTGCGGGCATTGCCATTACTAAAATATCCGCTCTACTATCTTAGTGAGCCTGTTCCTTATTTTTTCTTTAAGCGGGCGCGCCGCAAACATCTTCAGTTCCTGCACCAGAAACTGTTCCTGGTAAACGGCAGGTATTTCTTTTGCCTTATCGGCACCTGCGGCTTTCAGGCTGGCGTAATACTCATCCACCACTTCGGCAATATCTGGCCTGTTGAAGCGATTGTAACGCGTATTATATTTGCAAAGCACCATTGGCGTTGCATACCTGTAGCTGCTGAAATGGAAAAACACCAGCGGATATTTGCCGTTTACGATGTAACCATCGCCGCTTTTAGCTAGCGTACGCTCGTGCCAGTTCCAGTTGGCTACGTTATAACCGTAATGTTTCAGGATAAGGTAATTATCGAACATTACAGGGATATAGTTGGCCCATATCTGATCGTAAAACATGCCCTTGTCCCAATTGGTGTAGCCATAAACCAGCAGGCGTTCGCCCCACCAGTTCAAAAACTTATCCAGTTCGGCACCTTTGGCCAGGCCCAAAAAGCCAAGGTTGAAAATGCCGGTACGCAGCGTATAAAAATCGCTGGGTATCTTGCCGTCGTCCACCGGGTTCATCAGGTGCGGGGTTAGCACAAAGGTGTACTTTTCCAGTGCCTCCCAAACGTCCGTCATCCGCGCATATATTTTTATATCCGGATCGATGTAAACGACGGTGTCGTATTGCTTAAAAAAGTGCTTAAAAACGAAGGGCTTTACAGTGGTGCAAAGCTCCGCAAGGCTGAATTTCAGACTCAGTGCATCTATGTCCAAATCAACCAATTGGTCTACAAAAAGGATGCTATCGCCGCAAAACTCATCGTAATTCAACGCCTGCGATTTCTTATCCACCAAAACAATAAACAAAGGGATATCCGGGTGATGCTTTGTAAAGCTCTCCTTTAACACCTTTGCCGAAGCCAGGTAATTATTAGCACATATGGTATAAGCTACCTTCATTTATCTTTCCGTCTTTTTATGGTTTATACCTCAACCACCTTTATAATTTTCGCAGGTACGCCACCCACTACGGCATTGGCAGGCACATCCTTGGTAACTACCGCATTGGCACCTATAACGGCGTTTTTGCCCACGCGTACGTTGGGCATAATGCAGGCTCCCTCGCCTATCCAAACGTTATCTTCTATAATTACCGGCCCGCGCGAAACCAGCGGCCTTTTTATGGGTGGCAGGGCAAAATTTTCGGCGGTTGTATCGCCGTGGGCGTGGTCGCTAATGTAAATGCGGCTGGCCATGAGTACATGGTTGCCAATTACTACTTTGTTAATACAGCCGATGTGTACATCGGTACCCATGCTTACCCATTCGCCAATGGTAAGTTCGGGCTTAAAAGTTTGCGTTTCGTATTTATCCCATGCCTCCAGGCGCAGGTTGTACAACGCCGAGAACTTTTTGCCAATGGAGATGTATTGCGGGTTTTTGATGATGGCCTGCAACGGCAGGGTGCATTTCTCGCCGCGAAACTTAAGTTTGCCATATAAGGCCAATTCCCGGGCATCGTCGGCACGGCCGGTGTACGAACCCGACGCTATTACCTTGTAAAATATCTTACCAATAAAATTATTGAGCGCCGACATGCCTTAAGTATTGATTTCTAAATAGTAGGGGGAATATTTTAAACCAAAACGATTTATAGTTCCAAAACACGGGTATCATTATCTTAAACGGGTTCTCTTTTTCGAAGCTTTTACCCGGCCTGTTGATAAACATCGGGAAAAAGGTGCTGAGCAGATGGTGGTTCATGATGCGCTTTACGCGTTTATCAATCAAGCCCATAGCTATCAGGCGGCTCATCACCTCATTAAAATTGGTACCGAACACCTTCAGCAACTTGTAACCGCCGGTGTTATCTGCGCGGCAGGCGAGTATCTTATCATTGATGACGCCGTTTGGCTTGCCTTTAAAAGCAGCGGGCAACGTCCAGCTCAGCTGTACCAGGTTGCTTTCGCAAAACTCTTTTATATAAGCGGTATCGCCGATAAGCGATTTATTGATAATGTTGCCGGTGATGAAGGTGGTCCAATAGCTTACCTGCCCTATATACTCCAGCGGATCGTCGAATTTCTTTAGGTTGACACCTGTAGGGAGGGTGGTTTTGCCGGTATATTCTCCGCTATACCAAAGGGTATTGATATATAGCGTGCCCCACTCCTGCTGCTGTAGCAGGTCGATAATAAATTTAAGGTAGCCAGGCAGCAAAAAGTCGTCGTCGGAAAAAACCCACACGTACTTGGCCGATGCTTTGGTGAAGCAGGAAGCGATGTTGCGGTCGGCCCCGATATTCTCGCTGTGCCGGTTATAAGCTATGCTATAGCCTTTGGCAATATATCCCATCACTACGGCCTGCGTATCATCGGGAGAGCAGTTGTCTGATACCACGAACTCTACCAACGGCTTCACCGCATCGCTCAATTGTGATAACAAGGCATCGAGGCACTGGCTTAGCAGCTGTGCCCTGTTGTATGTTGGTATCGCAATGGTTATGAGTGGTTGCACCATAGTAAACTCACGTGTATATATTAAGATAGCCGCCAAAACCAGCAGCTATTTTAGATAGCTTGGGTATCCCAGGCCAGTTTAGGGCGCACTACGCCCCACCAGTCGCCGGTATACTCTTTGCGCATATCGCCGGTTTCTATTACCGTAAAGGCCAAAACGCCTTCGGCAATAGCCATATTTGCCATGTCCTCGGGCACCAGGAATGCATTTATCTTGTAATTCTTATCGTTTAAGTAACTCCCGGGGATTACACAGGTAGATTTGTACCTGCCCTTCCGCAGCGGCTTGTTATAAAATTTATCTACAGTAGTTGAGGCCGATGGCGCGCTGAACGTGGCAAAAATACAGGTATCCATGGTATCAAGCAAATGGATGCTTGGCTGTATAATTGCGCCGTCTTCGTAAACATCGTACTCTATTTCGATGATGATATCTTCGTTTATGGCGAAATCGGCAGTGATGCCTTTGCTGCGCGATAATAACCTCAAAGCATAAAAACCCACTTTTGTGGAGGCTTGCTTTACGATGATATCTTCCAGATTAGCCTGCCCGTCGGTATTTTCGCCGGTGCGGATGTATTTATCTATAACCGTATGCGTGTAATCCATCGTTTGCAGCTGCCCGTGTTTCAGCAATATAGATTTGGAACACAGGTTGCTTATGGCCGCCATATTATGGCTTACGAATAGCACCGTGCGGCCTTCGCCCTTGCTTACCTCGCCCATTTTGCCCAGGCATTTCTTTTGGAACTCGGCATCGCCAACGGCCAGTACCTCATCTACAATGAGTATCTCGCTCTCCAGATGCGCGGCTACCGCGAAGGCCAACCGCACGTACATACCGCTGCTATAGCGTTTCACCGGCGTATCTATATAACGCTCTACCCCGGCAAAATCTACTATGGCATCAAAGTGTTTTTTTATCTCGTGCTTGCGCATGCCCAGGATGGCACCGTTCAGGAAAATATTCTCGCGGCCGGTAAGCTCGGGATGGAAACCTGTGCCTACTTCAAGCAAGCTTGCTACGCGGCCCATGATCTTTACCGACCCAACAGTAGGCACCGTTACGCGACTAAGCACTTTAAGCAGCGTGCTTTTGCCTGCGCCGTTGCGGCCTATTACGCCTACGGCATCGCCTTTTTTTATTTCGAAATTGATATCTTTCAAGCTCCATACCACATCGCTGGTGCCAGCGGTAGAGCGGTCGTTAGTTTCGCCTACACGTAAGAAGGGGTCTTCTTTCCCCCGTAGCAATGCCCACTTACGTTCAATATCGCGGCTGAGAGTGCCGGTGCCAAAATCGCCCAGCTGATACGCTTTAGATAAATCCTCAACTTTTATAGCAATATCGCCCATAGCCAAAATTAAACGGTATCAACAAAATCTTTTTCAACCTTATTAAATACAATCAGGCCCAGCAGGCATACCACCAGGCTCGCCACAACGCTGTAGATAAACGCGCCGGAATAAAACTGTCCCGAGCCGGTAAACCCATACCTGAAGGTTTCTATCAAACCGCTCATGGGGTTGTATTGAATAATGCCGTGGTATTTATGCAAAGCTGTAGCCAGTGGGTAAATAATAGGCGTAGCGTACATCATCAGCTGCATGCCAAAGGTTACCACAAAGGCCAGATCGCGATATTTAGTGGTAAGCGCGGTTACGATGAGCCCAAGCCCAAGACCAAGCAATGCCATCAGCAACATAATAACCGGGAACAACAGTATATACCAATTAGGTATAACCGGTTCTTTATAACCCAGGAACTGGTACCTGACAAAATACACGCCGAACACGATAACAAACAAGCCAAACTGCACCGCAAATTTCACGAGGTTGGATACCACTATACTCAGCGGCATAATTAATCTGGGGAAATAAACCTTGCCGAATATGTTGGCGTTATCCCTAAATACGGTGGAGGTTTTGGTAAGGCAATCTGAAAAATAGTTCCAGGCGATGGTGCCTGCCATATAAAACAATGGTTGTGGCGCGGCACCTGTTTCTATATGGGCCAGCTTACCAAATACGAAGGTAAAAACAACGGTAGTGAATATAGGCTGGATAAAAAACCACAGCGGGCCTAAAACGGTTTGCTTGTAAAACGATACAAAATCGCGGCGCACCAACAGCCAAAGCAAATCGCGATAGTTCCAAACATCCTTTAAATGAAGGTTGAAAACGGTATCATGAGGCTTAATTTCCAGATCCCACTCCTGATGTGACGTATTCTGCTCCATTATATTTTGTTACTGTATATCCTCTTACGCATATTAAGCCGGGTAGCTTTTAGTTTTGCGATTTTTTACTCTTTTTAGCGGGTTTCTTAAAAATGGCCGAAAGCAGGCCTTTTATGCCCCTCTTGCCCTTGTCATCTTCCTGGGTGTAGCCATAACCATAGCCGTAACCGTAACCATAGCCGTAACCATAGCCATAGCCGTAGCCGTAGCCTGCACCATAACCCTGGCCGTAGCGGCCCAATATACCACGCAGCTTTAAGCCATTGAAGATGATATTGAGGTTGCTCAACTCATTATTGGTATAAATGTGATCGATGAGGTTCAAGTAGTATTTAGGCGTGTATTTGTGCCTTACCATGTATAAACAAGCATCAACATATTTATTCAGGATCTTGGCATCGGTAACCAAACCAATCGGCGGCGAGTCAATCAATACGTAATCGAAATCGGCTTTAATCTTATCCATCAGCACATCCAGCCTGCCGTTGAGCATCAACTCGGTAGGGTTGGGCGGTATGGTACCGGCGGGCAAAATAACAAGGCCGGGGATGTCCCTGTCTTGCATAGATAGGCATATCTCTTCGTAAGTTGCCAGCCCTGCCATGTAGTTACTGATACCTGGCTCCTGGTTAATTTCCATCATCTTGCTGATTTTGGGTTTGCGCAAGTCGAACTCCAGTATCGCCACCTTTTTGCCTGTTAACGCCAAACTTACGGCGAGGTTGATGGCGGTGAAACTCTTGCCCTCGCCCGATATAGAAGAGGTAACCAAAATCGTTTTTTTATCGCCCTGTATGCCTATGAAGTTGAGCGAGGTACGCAAGGCCCTGAATTGCTCTGCAATAACCGTTCGGCTGCCATCTTTGATAATCAGCGTTTCGCCGCTATCATCGTGCAAAATCTCTGCCAGCACGGTAGCATCCGTCTTCCGTTCAATCTCCGAACGGAACAGCACCTCCTGGTTGTATTGTTCCCTTACCAGCACGAACAAGATACCTACTATTACGCCTATTGAGAGCCCCACCAGGTAAATGTTGATAGGTATGGGTTTTACCGGCGTGCCCTTGCTTTCGGCATAATTGATAATGCGGCTATCAGCAACGGCAGCGGCACGCGATAAAGCAACCTCCTCGCGCTTGGTAAGCAGCAAGGTATAAATATTGTTCTTGATAGCCTGCTGGCGGCTTATCTCCAAAAACTTACGTTCTTTTTGCGGTACGCCGCGCAATTGCGATGAATTGATGCTGCCTTCGGCCTTCAAACGGTTTTGGGTAGTAAGCAGGTTTTGGCGCAACGCATTCAGGTTTTCTAACAAACCTGGTTTTATCTGGTTTATACGCTCCTGCACGGCCATTACCGGCGGCGAATTTTCGCCCGCGGTTTGGCGCAGGTTGGTCAGTTCAAGCTCGGCAGAGTAAAGCTTATCAAGCAACTGCAACAGTATAGGGTCAGAAATACCAAGCGTAGAAGGCACGGTACCTGTGGTATTCCCTTTCCGCACGATGTATTTCTCTATCTGGCTAAGCACATCCAACTGTATTTGCATCTGCGCCAGCTGGCTGGTGTTTTGCCTTGCATTATCTATATAGTTACGCCCTTCGGCAGAAAGATCCACTATCCCCTGGCTTTGGCGGTAATCCTGCATTTCGTTCTCTACGCCGGAGAGTTCTTTGGTTACCAGCACCAACCGCTCATTGATGAAGTTGAGCGTATTAAGCGCGGTTTGGTTTTTATCTGCGATGCCCGTCTCGTTGTAAACGCGTACCAGGTTATTCAGAATATCCTCAGCCCTGATGGGTACCTGATCTACCAACTTAAGCGATATCAGCGACGATGATCTTACTGGCGATGCCACCACCAATGCGCTTTGCGTGAATTTGGCAGCTGTTTTGATACTGCGTATTTGCAGGTAGTATTCGCCTTTGAACACCTGGGCCGACAACTTTTTATCCTGCTTAACCGGATTGATAATAAAATCGCCATACGGGGTGCGCACCGGCGAGCCTAACGCATATGGCTTGCCGGCAATTTTGATATAGTTCTTACTTGGCAGGTATTCGAATGAGATAGGCAGATCTGGCGAGTTTTTCAAATCCTCGGGGTTGAGGGCGATAAACTTAACCGGGTTGGGGTAAATCAAAATATCGCGCAGAGCGCCTTTATTATAAACCTGCGCATACAGGCCCAAATCCTTCACCACCTGCTCCATCAGCACGCGCGATTTTAACACCTCTATCTCATTGTCGACCGATTTTGAGCCATTTGCCAAACCCAAAGCTTCCAGCACGTTTGCGCCATCAGCGCCGCCCCCTCTCGAATCTTTAAGCAAAATGGTGGTATTGGCTTCATAGATTGGGGTTTGATAATGGATATAGAAGTAGCTTATGGTAAGCGACACCACGATGGTGAATACAAATATAGGCCAAAAAGGCAAGTACCTGAAAGCTATTGCGCCTACTGCGTTTTTTGAGGTAGTGCCCTCGAACGGATTGGCAACATTGGTAGACTGGGCAGTGTTTTTCATTAACAGGACAAATGTTATTTTTTGATAAACTGTAAATAGATAACAATCAAAAGCGATGCAGCACTAAAGAAGTACGGTATCAGCTGGGTGGTGCGATCTGAAGACGCGGCCCTTGCGTTATTTGGCTCTACGTAAATTATATCCTGGTTTTGCAGGTTGTAAATATCTTTATCGAATAACTGGCTTTCGTTAAGGCTGAAGCGTTTCCAGGTGCGTTTGCCGTCAACTTCCCTTATCAAAAGCACGTTGCTGCGTTTGCCATATAGCGTAAGGTCGCCGGCCGAGGCTAAAGCTTCGGGCAAGGTAATACGTTCGTTGGGTACAGATATTACGCCGGGGTGGCCAACTTCGCCTAAAACAGTAACCTTAAAATTTACTATCCTTACGTTTACGATGGGGTTTTTGGCTATTTGTTTACTTAGCAGGGTGTTGGTGATATAATCGGCTAGCTGTATTTTGGTTAAGCCCTCGGCTTTTACGCTGCCTAAAAGGGGCATTTTAATATTCCCTGTTTCGTCTACCAGGTATCCGCTAAGGCCACCCTGGCCAGAATTCACGGCAGTAGATGAATTCAATATAGCCGTAGTTGCCGGATCGAGGGTAGACATATTGATCTGTAACAGATCGGCCACATTTATTTTGGTTTCCAGCCGTTGCTCGGTTATCGCAGCCGTGCTGTCCTTCTGGATGTTATTGAAATAAGCTAGCTTTCGGCTACTGATACATGAACTTAGGAATGATGAGGCCACAAAAGCCAGCGAAATGGCAAGCAAGGAGAAGGTGGTTTTTTTCATAAATTTTTCAGCGGTATGGCCATTGTATCTCTTAAAATAACTAGAGCTTGTTGCAAACTTAAAAATAATTAAGCAATATTATTTTACTTTTTTAATATAATGGACTTATTTTCTAAAAATAATAAAATTTAACGTGTTTTTATCTAAAAATAGCTAAATGCGCAAACACCTGTGTTTTGCACGCTTCCTGCGCTAATTTAGGTTTATTTTCCCAGTATTTTCTTAACCCTGTCGCGCACGTTGTTTTTATATAGCTTAGCCCTGCGCACCCAATTATGCGCCTTAGCCGAAACGTAATTATCGGCATGTTCTATAACATTTTGCGGGCTGGCATGTAGCGGTATAAGCGTTTTAGTTAAATATCCCTGGAAGTGCAGCGTATAAAACTTATAATACAGCGGCCCGCCCGAGGCATCAGCCACTTTTGCGTATAAACCATCTTTGCGGCGGTACATCTTCTTTATTTTGGTGCCGGCGGTGGTTTCAAAATAATGCTTGCAGCCGTTAAAGGGCACGTTCACATTAAAATCGAAGCTGATGCCCTCTTTTTCCAATGAAAGCAAATTGAGGGTATGTGGTTTTGCTTCGGTACGAAAAACATCCAACAGTATCATATCAGATACGTTTTTGTTATCTAAAAATTTACCTGCCAGGGTATCCTTCAAAACAATTTCAAAGGCCGGCTTATCCGCATACCTGGCTAAAACAAAATTGCAGAAATCGTTGATCAGCCTGGTGTTCCAAAAAGAAGTGTGGCCAGATGTTACGCTCCGCTCGCCCAACTCAAAAAACATCATGGTACCATCGTATTTATCTTTGATGTATTCGTGGTAAATGGGCTTCAGATCCTGTAGTATCAGCACGTCGCAATCGGCATGCACAAAATACGCTATGCCAAGCTCTTTGGCAATATCGTTAATGATGAACCACCTGTCGAAACAGGCTTTCTCAAAAAAAAACGGGTTGATGGAATGGTGCTCGTAAACCTTATCAAACTCCTTTACGCCTTTTGTGTACTTAGAAACATCGATGCAGTTGTAGTTGCGGTAGTCGGCAAAATTGGTATCGGTAAGTACATAAACATTATCCTTACCGTTCGATTTCACGGCCTGCTTCAGTATCTTGTCGAAAAACAAACTGGTGTTTTCCCCTAATTGCAAAAAGAAAACAGGCAAACCTTGCTGTACTACTTGCGCAGGATGTGCCGTATCTTTTATTTTCATTCGGTAGGTATTTTGAACAAAAATAATATTTTCGGTCATCAAAGCAATAGCGCCTCGGGGTTGTGGAGGTATAAAAGCGTCGCTCCGGCACAAAATTTTGGCCTTCCCGCTACAAACTACCCAAAGAATTTTTAGGTTTGGAACAGTTAGAACGATAACACGCTATCATTTTTGCGTGCCGGATTAAACATAAATGCAGCATGTATTGGTACGAAGATGATATAAAAGGCCTCGAAAAGAAAAGCCTGAAAGCAGGCTACAGCGCCGAAACTGTCTTTTACGGCAGTTCCTCGGTTAGGCTGTGGAGTACACTAAACGAGGATTTTGCCGACCTTAACCCCATTAACCTTGGTTTCGGAGGTTCTACGCTGGCGGCATGCGTTTGGTTTTTTGATAGGGTGATGATTAACTACAGCCCTAAGCGGTTAATCATCTATGCTGGTGATAACGACCTTGGCGATGGCCGCAACCCCGAAGAGGTGTTTATTTTTTTTCAACAAATGGTAGTAAAGGCAAACCAACGCTTTGGTAATATCCCCTGCTATTTTATTTCGCTTAAGCCAAGCATAACACGCTGGCCCATGGCAGATCAGTTTAAATACACCAACAATATCATCGAGAACGAACTGATAAAACGAGGAAACAACTGGCAATTTATAGATATTTTTAAGCCGATGCTTGATGCTAAGGGCTACCCGCAGAAGGCCCTGTATGCGGGCGACGGGCTGCACCTAAGCAGTGCCGGCTACCAGGTTTGGAAGCAAGTTATCAGGGGTAAAATTATTGTTAATAGTTAACCTGTTGTTTACCTGCAGGTAACATGTAGTAAAGATATTTCGGCACGTAAGGTTATGGTGGAATGAACAGGGAATATCATAAATGGTACAGCCCCAGGTTGCAGCGCAACATGGAGCTTTTAATCTTCGGCCATGCCGGGCGGGCGGTACTGTTTTTCCCTACCCGTATGGCCCGGTTTTACGATTACGAGGACTGGGGCGTAGTGGATGCTCTGCAGCATAAGATAAACAGCGGCGAGATACAGCTTTTTTGCGTAGACAGCATAGATGCCGAGAGCTTCTATAACCGATGGGCTCATCCATCCACACGTATTGCCCGGCATTTACAGTACGAGGAATACCTGCTTAACGAAGTTTTGCCCCTCATGAGCCAAAAAAACAGCAGCGGTTATTTCGAAACTGCGGGCTGCAGTATGGGCGCGTACCATGCGCTCAATATCGGTTTAAAATATCCGCATGTTTTTAAGAAGATTGTGAGCATGAGCGGCCGGTACGACCTTACCCGGCAAATAGACAACTTCAACGATTTGTTCGATGGTTTCCACAACCCCGAGGTTTACTTTAACATGCCGGGGCAGTACGTGGCCAACATGCATGAAGAACCCATGCTGGCCGCCCTGCGCCAGCTTAGCATTATCTTAGCCATTGGCCAAACCGACCCTTTCCTGTTCAACAACCACGAGATTAGCCGCCTGCTTTGGGATAAAGGCATCCCCAACGAGTTCTATGTATGGGATAACTACGCCCACCGCCCTCGTTATTGGAAAAAGATGGTGCAATTGTATTTGTAAACCGGTTTAAATATTGAACGCGGGTTTAAATATCGAACACCGAACGCTCAATATCGAATGATGATCAAGGAGAACGGCAGTTCGCCCTCCTACTACCTTGCCAATTTTAAAGCTGGAAATTCCTGGAAAACCTTAGGTAAATTTGTACGATTTATTGGAAAAAGCTGGAAATTTTTTTCTGCCCTTAAACTGCAGATTTAGCTAAAAACGGCCATTCCATGCAAATTTAGCCCTTTTGCTACTTGTAAGAAAAAACGCCAAAAAAGTTCGAAAAACACGGAAAAACACGGATTTCTTTTCGACATTTTTGCAAATTTACGCATGCTGTAAACGCAAAAGACCAACAAGTAAATAATTCATAGGACGCCCCGATTCCGCGGGGTTTTTCCAAATTTCTGGAACTAAAAACTGGACAAAACTCACCCCTAACTACTGCATAATTACCCGCTTAAAATACCAGCCTTTCGGGTCAATCACCGGTAGGGTTTTGCTGGTGATTTTCAGCGGGGTGGCTTTGTTGGCTTTGATGTTGGTATGGATAATGCCGGTATCGGTGAGGATATCCAGATCAAGATCCATCGGGCAGTTTTTGATGCTGAGGGTGTAGGTATCAGGTCGTGATTTCCTCAGCTCGAAATCCATGGTATTGGTGGTGCGCAGGTAAAAATCGAACAAGGCATTCAAATCGCGGCCCGAGCCTTTGCAGAAGTACTCCTGCACATCCTGCGTGGTAAAGAAGCGGTTGTAAGGATACTTCACATCGGTAACAAACTTCTTCAGCAGCGGGAAAAACACACTATCGCCCAGCACATGCCGCATGGTATGCATAAAAAAAGAACCTTTGGCGTACACGTCGCCGGTGTAAACCAGGGCCATATCCAGTTCCTCGCCCTGCACTACGGGCTTCAGATTACGGATACCTGCGCGCTGGCTCACCATTACCGAATCGTAGGCTGCTTCGCCCATGGTTTCTTTAAAAAAAAGCGCTTCGGCATAGGTGTTGATGCCCTCCTGTATCCACATGTGCGCCCAATCTTTGTTGGTTACCTTATTGGCCCACCACTCGTGCCCAAACTCGTGGAACAGGTTGGCCGAGTAATCGAGCCCGTTGGGGTATCTATCGTATTTGAATTTATCGCCGTAGGTAACCATGGTTTGGTGCTCCATGCCGGGGTTGGGCACTTCGGCTATGCCTATCTTTTCGTTCACCCAGGGGTACTCGCCAAAGTATTTCTCCAGTATGCGGGTATCGCGGGCGCGGATATCCAGCACATGGTTGGCGTGGGCGGTATCTTCCTCAAGCACATAAAACTGTATAGGCAGGGTATGGCCATCAACCGTGATATAAGGGCGGCTATAAACCTTGTACTTAGCAATATTGAACACCATGCAGTAGGTGCTGATGGTATAATTAGTCTTCCAATGCCAGGTGGCTTTGTTGCCTGACATGTTCTTCACGCCCTTCAGCAAACCCGGACCAGCCACGGATAAGCCCTTCGGGATGGTGATGAACATATCTATACCCTCGTTGGGTTCATCGCTGGGGTGGTCTTTACAAGGGAGGAACAACTTTGCGCCCTGCAACTGGCAGTTGATAACTACCCATGGGTTGCCGGCTTTATCGGTGGTCCAGGTGAAGCCGCCCTGCCATGGCGGCCTTACGGCAACCGGCGGTTCGCCGCCATAGTTGATGCGGATAATATGCTTGCCCGCCTTATAACCCGCTTTGTTGATGATAAGTACAGAATCCCCTTTTTGCTGGAATGTTGCATTACCCTTATCAACGGCAACTTGATGCACATTTAGCAAGTGCACCAAATCTAAAAGCAGTGTATCGGTAGGTTTACTGAGAATGAGGCTTATTTCGCAATAGCCATCTATACTTTTTTTGGGGATATCCACATCCAGCGCAATGGTGTAATGGCGTATATCCATTATGGCCTGCAAAGGGCGCAGCTTGCCGCCCGCACTCATGTAAGTAATGCTGCGGTCCTGGGCCGCTAAGCGGCCAACCATACAAATCATCAGTAAACAACAAAGCGTGCGGGAGATTTTCATGGGGATACGTTTAAGCCAACAAAATAGGCATTTGCATGGGAAATCTACCAATCCCCGATACGAACTGAGAGAATATCAAAAAACAAAAATGGCGCATTAATCACAATGCGCCATTTTATACTAAATATCTAATTTTAAGTCATCTACAAATTCCTTACCCAAATATTGCGGTAGCTGATGGGTTTGCTCGGGTCGCCGTGCGATTGTAGTTTTATTGGTGCCGGGCCGTGCTTGCGGTATTGCGGCGCGCCGATGTAAGGGGTATCGCCTTTAAGCTCATAGTTGTTTTGTACCAGTAACCCATTGTGTATCACGGTAACGCGGGCAGGGCTTTTTACCGTTCCGTCTTCATTGAAGCGGGGGGCCGTCCATACCACGTCGTAGTAGTTCCACTGACCGGGTTTGCGGCAGGCGTTCACCAGCGGCGGCGATTGCTTGTACATGCTGCCCGCCTGGCCATTGGTGTAGGTTTTGTTCTCGTAGTTATCCAATACCTGCAATTCGTAGCCGCCGGCACCCCATGGCAGGGCGGCTAAAAATATACCGCTGTTCCCACGTCCCTGTCCGCTGCCTTCGATATCAGAGGGGATGCGGTACTCTATATGCAGCTGAAAATCAGTGAATTTACGTTTGGTACATATGTCGCCGTTCTTTTTATTGACGGTAAAAAAGCCTTTATGCAAATCCCATTTCTCGGTAGCGGCAGAGTCTTTTACCAGTATCCACTCGTCCAGATTTTTGCCGCCGAATAAAACGATAGCATCCGCAGGGGCATCGCCTGGGGCCTTACCCGGACTAACCACCGGTGGCACAGGGGTGTAAAACTCGGTATCCTCGGGCTTGGCATTTTGCGCATTTGCCGCGAAGGTTGCGCCAGCAAGCAGTGCTGTTGCTATAAATCTATATCTCATATACTTCATTTTATGGTATGTTTTTCCTTTAAAAATCGGAGAAAAATCGGGGTATTTCTTCGTTTTTCTTATCTCTTTATTCAAATTCTTTTAGTCTTATTTCAACGACCTTATCCAGGTGGCTATCTTCACGGCATCGGGGTTGCTAACCTGCGGCATCGGCGGCATTGGGGTAGAGTAATCCGGCCAATGCTCGGGCTTAGGGTTCTTTATCAGAGCCACTATCTGCGCAACAGTATAACCACGTTTCGCTACATCCTTAAACGCCGGACCAACCTGCCTTGCATCCGGATTATGGCATGCCGAGCAGGTGTTCTTGGCCAGCAAAGGTTTCACGTCATCGTAAGTAAGCGCCTTAGCAGGCAGTGCAGCAGTTTTTAGCGGCTTGCCTTTAACCGGCGCGGCCTTAACCGGTGCCCCAGGTGTTTTAGCCGAGTTTTTGGTACTCACGTCGCTCATGCTCAATTTCGGCCCTTCGGGGATGTTGTTGAGGGTGTAGTAAGCGGTTGGATGTACC
This sequence comes from Mucilaginibacter sp. P2_D11, assembly GCF_056404435.1. Taxonomy (NCBI): domain Bacteria; kingdom Pseudomonadati; phylum Bacteroidota; class Sphingobacteriia; order Sphingobacteriales; family Sphingobacteriaceae; genus Mucilaginibacter; species Mucilaginibacter sp. P2_D11. Next base: position 140,856 of record NZ_JBFUEA010000004.1, on the reverse strand, counting down.
AGGTTAAAGTAGTTCTCCTTATCGCGGACGCCATCTAAAGTAATGGTATGGATGTAGCGCTGGCGCAGGTTGCTTATCACCAGGCGCGCTTTCAAGCCATCCTCAGATACTTTAACACCTGTAATATTGCATTTCTGAGTACCTACCGGCGGGCTGCCGTAAACTGCCTGGTATTTGTAGATGTAGCTCTCTACCGAGTAAGAGGCAATATCCTCTGCTACTTTCCTATCCACCGGTTTGGTAAATTCTATCTCGAAACCATCGGGCATGGCGCGGATGGCGCGCATCTCGAAAGGGGTTTTGTTGTTCCATATCAAACGCTGCAGGCCCATAGTGGCCTCCCCTGCCGAACCCCAGCCACGGTTGGTTTCGCCGGCGGCTAATGAGCCATCGGGCAACCAGGCCAAACGTATTACGCCCGACTGGAAACCGCTGCGGAAGGCCCATGCGGCACCCTGGTATTCGCCGTTTATTTTCTCGAGGAATACCCTATCAACCATGCTCTGGCCCTGATCGCACACCAGCAGCTGGCCCGCAAAAGGCCCGAACACGCCATCGGGTATTTTCACGATTTCGGAATTGGAGATACCCAAAATGCCATGCGGCAACCAAACAGCGGGCAGCTGCAATTCGGGAATTTCTTTTTTAGCCTCGAATTCGGTCTTGAATTTCTCATCAACAATGTTCAGCGGCTTAAATGGCTGGCCGTTCTTATCAAACTCTATGCGTGGGTTGTTTTTGGCAAAAAATTGGTCAGAAGTAAGCTTCAACGGCGAATTTGGGAGGTTCGTCCAAACCAAACTGGCGGGATGGCCCATAAATGCGCCTTTGTTAATCGGCATAATGCTGCCCGAGCCTACCCAGTCGCCCTGGTTATCGCTGTACCAAAGCTGACCATCGATCATACTGATACCGCATGGAGAACGGAAACCCGCAGCCCATGGGGTAACCTTACCATCTTCGGTAATATTAAGCGCCCAGCCACGGTATGGCACCAAGCTCTTTGGATGCCACCAATCCGGCGGGAAGCCCAGGTTAAGCGTTACGAAGAATGAGCCATCGGGTGCCAATTTCGGCCCGAAGCTGTACTCATGGTAATTACCCGATAATGGCCAGGCATAAACCGTTTCGAATACATCGGCTTTGCCATCCATATTGGTATCCACCAATTTGGTCAGCTCGCCACGCTGTACAACGTACAAGGCACCATCTTTGTAGGCCGCGCCCAGCACCTCGTGCAAACCCGATGCGAACTTGCGGAAGAACGGGTGCTGACTGGTGGGGTTCTCCACAATAAAAATATCGCCACGACGGGTGGTTACCGCCAGGCTGCCATTTGGCAGGGTGCATAAGCCGCCCACCTCTAATATAGTACCCTCAGGTGCGGGCACTTTCATTATCTTAAAAAAGTCGTCCTCCTTTGGCGATTCGGCCTGCGCAAAAACTTGCTGGCCAAACGATAAAGCAAGCATCAAAGCCCCTATAACTTTCGCAGTTCTCATCATATTAAAAACCTTTTTAACATCTCCAATCTTTCTAACTTCTATTAACTTCTTCATAACCTGCTTCTTAAAAAATGATGGAATAGGTTAATTTCTTTTGGATGGGGATAGTCAACTCTTGCATCCCTCCCGATGTGCGGATTACCGGTTTATCGGTAAGGCCGTCATCCAATTTAATATAATACTGGTCGTCCACGCTATAATAGCCGCCTTTCAGTAGTTCTATCTTGCTGCCTTGTGCCAGGCGCATGGTTAGGCCCGCAACAGGTGCTGCGATGTTCACTTCGCGGTGAAGGCCCTGACCGCCGGGTATCACTAAACTGGCATCTGTAACCAGGGTACCGTAAAGCAGGTATTTAAATGTTGGGTGGCCATCGTTATCCAATACGTAGCCTTTTGGTTTGTAGGCGGTACCGTTGGTATCGGCGGGCCATGCCGCATCGGCGGTTGCCAATTTGGCTATGCCGGGCGCAGGTTTGCCAAAAAATTGTACCGAACCGGCCGGGCGCGAGGAGCCGTCGCCCCTGTCGTGCCACATGGGCGTAGCATCCAGGAAGCCGCCGCGCCATATCTGCACAATCATGCCTTTATCAGCATCGTAGGTATAATGCAATTGCTCGGTGCTGCCCACGCCAATGCCATGTGTTACGCGGAAACCACCCGGCAAATCGCTAAAGCTGCGGAGGATGACATTTTCTGTAGCGTTGATTAATATAGGGTCCACGGCATCGTTATTACTTACGTTGCCATCGCTCAGCAAATACTCGCGCACACCGGGGCCACTTACGGTAAGACCCAGGGCCGCCTTGGCCCAATCTACATTTTTGGTGTAATATAATTCGAAAGGCAGATCGCCTGCGGGCAAAGTTGCTGTACCCGTACCCCTGAAACCGCCTGCTGTAACCGCCGGTGCGCCATTGATGCGCAAAGCACCCTTGCCACCGGGAACGCTCAATTTAAAGGTGTATTCGCCCGGCTCGTAGACGTGTATAGTACCGGTATATTTCAACAGGAACTCATTGGCTAGCTTTACTTCGTTGGAAGTAAGCATCGGCGGAACGCCTTCGCCCACGGGCTTCAAAGTCTTGTAATCGGGCTCGGCATTGAAGTTGCCCTTGTAAACCGTGTATTTAAGGTTTGCTACCGTTGGATGCGGCTTGTCGAAATTGGTATAGCTGATGTTTTTGAAAGCTACCGCGCCGTGGTCGCCCTGCAAACGCAGCGGACCTACGGCGCTTTCCGTAGCATCGAATGCGCCGCGGGTTGGGCCCGATAGCTCTACGTTCTCCTGTATCAGCACGCCGTTTAGCCAAACGTAAAGTATTTTAGCATTGGAGATCTTCACGCCTTTATCGTCGAACTTTGGTGCCTGAAAGGATATGCGAATGTGCTGCCACAAGCCGGGGGCGCGGCTGGCATTCTGCCTTGGCGCGTGGCCTTCGTAGCCTTTCATACCGTCGGGTTTGGCATCGTCCCAGCGTTCGTAAATTCCGCCGTTATCGCTCGATTTTGGGTTTACTGTACCCCAGCTATCCAGCAATTGTATCTCGTAGCGGCCCTGTAGGTATATGCCCGAGTTTGCGCCTTTGGCCATCATATAATCCAACTCCAGGTCGATATCGCCGTGCTGGAGGGTAAAGTATAGGTCGTGCCCCGGGTTCTTATCGTCTACCTTGTTTACCAGTATGCCGTTGCCTTGCGTTAAGGCAAATTCGTTTACTTTATCCATATCGGCGTGCACAGTAGCCGCCAGCTGCCAGTTTTTGGGCGCGGCGGCAAAGGCCGATAGGTCTGTTAACGATACCTGACTTTTTAAAGCCTGCGCATTGGCCTGCCGCATGCCTGCCGTGCCCAATAGCAGCAGGGCTATCCCAAGGGCGGTGTAAATTTTTTTATTCATCATCATTAGCGGGGCGTTACCCATTAGTGGCGGGTTACGCTATAATTTAGTTTTAGTTATTGAACAAATATATTATAAAAACAATCGATTGCACGATTATTTTACATCCCTTTTTCGACCGGAATCGTCAATAATGGTAACACTTTCGATACCATTGTTCCAGGTGATAAAACGGGCAGACTGCGACAGGAAAGAAGATCCGAAATAGAACTCCTGTTTCTCGGTGTTCCCGTCTTTATATTTGATTAGTGCGTAGGCATCGTTGGGGTTAACGGCAATGGTTCGCCCGGTGGCTTTCCATTTGAATACCTTCATAAAATCGTTGTTCTGGCTGGCGGCCAATAGCACCCTACCCTTATTATCGCGCAGTTTTACCAAAGCCTTGCCGTTGCCGGGGATGTAGATACCGCTCTGCAATATGCTTAGCGGCTTAAAGTTGCCTTTGCCATCGCCTTTCAACATCAGCCCATTTAAGGCATCGTAGCGGCCGATGGAGGCTTCGGTACCAAAATCGTTGCCGTTCATCACCACATCCAGGTTGCCATCGCCGTCGAAATCGCCGGTCTCCATGCCGTTTATGGTAGATACCTGTGCCTGAACGGGCAACGGGATCAGCGTAAATTTACCGTTGCCATCGTTACGGATATAGGTCGATTTAAGCATATTGGCTTTCAGCCTCAATTCACCCTTGCGCTGCTCGGGCGTAAGGATATCATCCATCGTGGCCGTTGCGTACGATTTGTAGTTGGTGTACTTCTTCTTCATGCTGATCATCTGCTTCGTCATATCGTCGCGGCCCTGCACCGGGAACTCTTTGCGAACACCATCTTTATCCAACAGGAATATGGACGGGATGGCGCTATAGGCACCGCTCTTGTCGAAATCCTTCGCGCTGATATAAACGGGATATTCATCGCTGGCCTGCATCAAGCTGTTTTGCCCAACGTTGCCCACAATGTAATCGATACGACCGGTGTGGCGGAAATCGCCCGCAGTGATAGAGTTCCACCAGCCCAGCTGGCCTGCTATACCCGTATTTTTGGTAACGTTTACAAATTTTCCGTTCTGATTCTTCAGGAAAGTCACCGGCATCCATTCGCCTGCCAACACCAGATCGGGCCAGCCATCGTTGTCGAAATCGGTAAACAGCGCATCGCACACCAGGCCGATATCTTTCAGCTGCGGAGCCACTTCGGCGGTAACATCGGTAAATTTGGGGTGACCATCTTTACCATCATTACGTAAGATGATACTCGATACCGGTTTTGGGTACTCCCATGGCTTTACCCTGCCCGATACGAACAAATCCAGCTTACCATCCTTATTATAATCGAATGCACGTACGCATAGTTTGCTGGTAAAATTCGTGGGCACGGCATCCTTTGCCAGGGTAAAATTGCCTTTGCCATCGTTTAGGTACAGCCGGTCCTGGTATTCCGGATCGTTGGGGCCGGCCTCGTAGCCACCGCTGGCAACGTACAAGTCGAGCTTGCCATCGCCATTGGCATCAAATAGCAACATGCCTGCATCTTTAAAAATTATGGGCGGGAAGGTAGTACCCGGCAACAGATTACGCTGCTTGAATTTACCGTTGGGCAACTGGAATATTACCTGCGCCTGGTTGTAAGAATCGCCCCCTACTACCATATCGTCTAATCCATCGTTATCGATATCGCCAACGGCAAGGGCCGGACTATAATCTGATAACTTATGCGGCAGCAGTTTCTGCACGTTGAAATCGATAAAAGGCGTGCTGGTGTTGAAGCAATGCAGACCTACGGAATCTGTTACTTCGGTAAACAATGCTTTGGTATCAATTAAAGGCTGTGCATTGGTATAGCTATCCTTTGCATCGGTAATATTCACTACCAGCTTTTGGTTAGCCTTCACACCAACCAGCTTTTGCATTTTGCCGCCCGGCCATTTTATCAGCACCGAATCAACATTAGTAACCTTGCCCAGGCCAAAGTGGGCTATATTCTCTACCGATGATAAGTAGCCTCTGTAGGGCGTATTCTCATACATCTGTTGTTTGCCTTTATCGTAATATATATTCACGATGGTGCCCAGCCCGTTGAGGTTCTGTTTATCGCCTTTAAAGCTTACCTGCAGGTAATTTACAGCGGCCAGGTTTTTGCCCTCATCGCGCGCGGTGTTGCGGTAAACCAACGCCTCGTCGTTTACGTTGTTTATCACCATATCCATAGCGCCGTCGTTATCCAGGTCGGCGTAAACGGCACCATTGCTAAAGGTTGGGATATCCAATCCCCAGGCTTTGGTAACATCCTTAAAGGTAAGGTCGCCGTTGTTTTGAAAAGCGTAGTTTGGTATCTTGATTTCGGGTATCTGTTTCAGCACCGTTTCCTTCGGCGCAGCGACGTAGGCCTGCTGGCGGTAAATCATGAAATCCCTGTCAGATACATCCTTGGGGAAACCGTTGGTGATGATCATATCCCGGAAGCCGTCGTTATCAAAATCGGCCAGCAACGGGGTCCAGCTCCAATCGGTTTGGGCAATGCCGCTTAAAAATCCGATCTCGCTAAAGGCAGGGCTGCCTATCTTGCCCTGCTGCCCAAGGCGCGGGCCCTGGTTCAATTGCAGGGTATTGCGCACGTATTGGTACTGGTAGCCAAAGGCATCGAAGTTTTGGTAGGTTTGGTAACTGCTTGGGCCGAGCATCATTTTTTTGCGGTAGTTGTCGGCCGGGTTCATATCCAGCTCTACCACATCGGCAAGGCCGTCGTTATTTATGTCGGTTACATCCTGCCCCATAGCGTTGAGCGAGGTATGCTTGAAGTATTCTTTGGAATGATCGGTAAAAGTACCGTCGTGATTGTTGATGTAGAGGATGTTGTTGGAGATAAAATCATCCGACACATAAATGTCCTTCCAGCCATCGCCGTTAAAATCTACGGTTGAAGCACCATGGCCGAAACCACTGATGGTTACGCCGGCTTTATCGGTAACATCGGTAAAAACAGGGTGATTAACCTTGTTGTCCCAATCGTTGCGGAACAACCTGCCGGTAATTACATGCGGGCCTCGGCTTGATGCCGGACCGAAAATATTGGGGTTATAAGTAGCGTTGGCATTGTTTACGGTGAGGTACATGTCCAGGTCGCCATCATTATCGTAATCAAAGAAACTGCCCATGGTTGATTGCGTGCCTACCTGCAAATTGTATGCTGCAGCCATGTCTTTAAAATGGGGCACACCATCCTTATCGGCCCCCTGGTTTATGTACAGCAGGTTATAACGCTGCGTAGAATCGGCTTTAATGGTATTGCAAACATAGATATCCATCAAGCCATCGTTGTTAATATCTACCACGGCAACCCCACGGCTCCAACGACCTGCGCCGTTAACGCCGGCGGCATCGGTAATATCGGTAAACTTAAAATCGCCCTTATTGAGGTACAGCTTGCTGGCAACCATATTGCCGGTGAAATATAAATCCTGCAGGCCATCGTTGTTAAAATCGCCTACGCCTACCCCACCGCCATTGTAAATATTTACCACATCTAGCGGGTTGATAGAATCATTCTCGGTGATGGTATTCTTGAATTCGATACCGGAATGGGAAGAAGCAATCTGTTCGAACTGGGTATTGGCTTTACGCCCGCATGCAAACAGGAAGCACAAAGCAAGGAGGAAAAAGATACTACGAAGGACTCTCATACAGCACAATAGGTTTACCGATACAACACGGCATCAAAGGGGATTTGCCTTTAAAATTAGGTTAAAAAAACTACTAAATCAGCAAAAAAGAGGCTTTCCCTTTTAGGAAAAGCCTCTTTTGCTATACCGGCTTTGCTTATTGGTAAGCCGGGTTTTGGGTCAGGTTCGGGTTTAAGCCGATAGCCTGCTGCGGAATCGGCAATATATCGCGGCCATCCGGCAGTGTGGTAATGTAAACACCGTGTGGTTTACCATCGGCAGTTGGGCCGTATGGATAAGGTTGTGGTGTAGAGGTACTGTTAGTGCCGTAAGCTGCTTTGATGAATGCCGAAGCAACACCAGGGCCTGCGCGGCGCAGATCGTAGAATACCGAGTATTCTGCGGTAAGCTCGTGCCTGTACTCGCTCAATACCATCTGTAACGGATCGGTAATTGGCGTGGTAGGCTTGCCATCGTAGGTTAAGCCATCCTGCATAACTGCCGGTGCAACGCCACCAAAGGCACGGTCCCTAACAATTTTCAGATCGGCCATAGCACCTGCTACGTCGCCGGTACGCACTTTACATTCTGCACGGCTAAGCAATACTTCGGCGTAACGCATCAGTATCTGGTTTTGCGAACCGAAAATCACCTGGTTGCCTGTACCGCCTGTAAGCTGCGGATCCCTCCACTTTTTGGCATTGTAGTAACCAGAACGCAACTGATCTGACACGCCGAACCATGGTTTGGTAAGCGTACCAACGGTATTGATAATGGTACCATCATCTGCTTTGTAGCGTGCGTTGCCGCTGGAGAAGCCGCCGGTTACGTTAGGGTAACCTTTTATCCCACCCCATTTCGCAATAATGCCGGGGCTTTTTATTTCGTCGCCTGGGCCTACTACCGTTGCTTCTTTACGTTTATCGCCGGCCTGGTAAGAGTACCAAAGGCCCGGGTTTGCGTAATCGTAACCAAAATTTGAGATTTCTTCGGGCCAGCTAAAGTCGTCTATCCAGGCAACTTCGCCGCCATTCTGCCATCCGCCGTCCCAGCTTTGTGAACCTGATACTTCAAACTGTATCTCGAATATCGATTCATCGTTATTCTGATGATCGAATTCGTGTACATCCATAAACTTTGGCAACAAGTGGTAATTGCTTGTAAGCTCGGTATTGTTGAAAGCTGCTAATGCCGCGGTGTAGTCTTTCAACCACATTTGGGCAGCGCCTTCGTATGCGTAAGCTGCGCCTTTAGTAGCGCGGCCTAAATCTGCTGCGGGTAAGGCTGCTTTAGATACCAACAGGGTTTCGGCCTTTTTCATATCGGCAACAACCTGCTTAAACACATCGTCCTGAGAGCTACGCGGGGTTAAACCATCTGTAATAGCGTTCAATTCTAACGGTACGCCACCAAATGAACCTGCAAGGTAATAGTAAGTCATGCCGCGCAAAAAGTAGGCTTCGCCGGTTAATCTATCGGCAAGGGCCGCAGTAACAACGCCTTTTTCTTTGGCAGTCGCGATGATGCCGAATGCCGCATTGGCACGGGCAATGCTAATGTATGCGTTGTTCCAAAGGGTAGAAAGCGCACCAAAGCTGGAGTTGATCTGGTAATTGTTCCAGGCAACATCGGCTCCGTAGTTATAAAAATCGTGCGTTTGGAAGTTAGCGTAATACCATATCGCTTTCTTAAGCAGGTCGCTGTTCTGGTAACCATCGTAGATACCGTTTACCAACGCAACCACGTCTCCCGATTTCTGGAAGGTAGCTTCCGAGGTAGACTTGAACCTGTTGGTTTGCGACAAAAAGTCCTTCTTACAAGCCAGTGGCATCATTAACGCCGCAGACAATGCTAAGAGGGTGAAGTTTTTCTTGTTAATTTTCATATCGTTAATATTTTTATCTTCTTATTTAAAAGTTACGTTTAAGCCAACAGTGTAGAATTTAGAACCCGGATAAGTACCGTTGTCTATACCGTTTTGAGTTGGGTTGCCGCCCTGGATACCGATTTCCGGATCTAAGCCAGTGTAACTTGTAATTGTGAAGAGGTTCTGGGTAGAAAAATACAACCTTACTTTAGCAACACTCACCCTATCAGTAATAGATTTAGGCAGGGTGTAACCAACTGTAACGTTTTTCAATTTAAGGAAGCTGCCGTTTTCAATCCAGGTGCTTGATGGTACGTTGCTCAGAATTTGCGCATCGCTATAAGTAGCCCTTGTGTATATGTCTGAAGGCTTAGCTGCAGTCCAGCGGTTTTCGTAATACTGTACGCTTACGTTCTCAACACCTACGAAGCCCCTGTTCTGGAAGCTTTGCAGCGAGCTCTGCTGATAGTTAAGTATCTTATTACCGTAAACGCCATAGAAGTAAGCATTAACATCGAACGCGTGGTAAGAAACATCAAAGTTTAAGCCGCCGTAGAATTTAGGCAGTGGGCTGCCCAGGTTTACCTGATCATCTACTGTTACGTGACCATCGCCGTTGGTATCTTCAAAGTAACGATCGCCTGGTGATGTAGCCACCTGGTAGTAATATGGGTTCGACGGGAACTTAGTTGCTGCTGTTGCGTTAAGGGCTGCAATTTGGGCAGCTGATTGGAAGATGCCTTTGGTTTTGTAACCATAGAAAGAACCTACAGACTGGCCAATGTATGTTTTGGTGAATGTGTTATCGCTCCATCCCGGGCCGGTTAAGCCTAAGCCACCGAAGTTGGTTACGAAATCGGTACCAGAGGTGATGGCTGTCAGTTTATTTTTGATGGCCGACATGGTTAACGATACGCCATAATGAACCTCATTTACAGTGTGCTTGTAGTTCACGGCAATTTCGATACCCTTATTCTCCATGCTACCAACGTTGCGGGTAATAAAGTTATATCCCGATTGAGCAGGTGCTGCAAGGGTTAATAAAAAGTCCTTAGAATCGCGCTTGAACCAGTCAACACTTAAGCTCAAATCACCGTTCAGGAAAGATATGTCCATACCGATATCGGTTTGGTAATCGGTTTCCCAACGCAGTTTATCGTTTGCAGGCTGGCTTTGCGCTATACCGCCCTGGTACAATTTATTAAAGGGGTAACCTAAGTTACCGCTGCTGGCTGCCGGTAAACCGGTTGAATAAAGCGCCTGGTACTGGAATGAACCAATAGAGCCCTGATTACCAACTTTACCATAGCTTCCTCTGAATTTCAGGTCGGTTAACCAGTTAACGTTTTTCAGGAAAGGCTCTTCTTTGGCCCTCCAGGTAGCACCCGCTACAGGGAATACGCCATATTTGTGGCCTTCGTCAAATTTAGACGAACCATCGCGCCTTACTGTACCGTTAATTGAGTACCTATCCATAAAGCGATAGGTTAACCTGGCAAATTGTGATGCCAATGTAGTGATGGTTTTACCGTTGCCTTCATTATCGAACTGCAAGTTGCTCAGTTGAGCCAAATCGCGGATAACGCTGTTCTTAGGGATACCGCTTCCGCCGTTTGCAGTAAATGATGTGCTTTGTTCAGAAACACCGCCTACGAAACTAATCCCATGCTGACCAAAGGTTTTATCGTAAGATAAGGTATTTTCCCAAAGCCACTCAAAGGTGTTGTTCTGGCGTTGGCTGTACAATGCGTTAGTTGGCACGGCACCCGGATATTGCTGCTGTACGCGGGTATCTTCGGGCTGGAAGAAAGAACCTGAGTAGGTGTTAAGCCTTACACCGGCGTTTGTTTTGATCTTAAGCCCGTCAATAATAGTTGCTTCTAACGAAGAGTTGGTAAGCAACAGGTTGCCGATGTTTTCGTACTCGTTGTTTTCGATGCTGTAAAGCGGGTTGTTATACTTGGCAGTATAAGTATTTATAGGGTTATAAAAACCATAGTTACCGTTGGCATCTTTTATTTGACTGGTTGCGCTGTTACCACCATCTAAAGTTGGGATAAGCTGCGTTAAGTTACCCAATGCACCTGTACCAAAAGGGTTGTTGCTGGTTTGGTAAGTGTATTTGGCGCTTGTAGAAGATTTAAGCCATTTTGTAGCCTGGTAATCTGAGTTAAGACCCAGTGTAACCCTCTTGAAGTACGAACCTACTACGATACCCTTTTGATCGTAGTAACCGATAGATGCCGCAGTTTGTACCTTGTCGCTACCGCCACGTACAGCTATGCTGTAGCTTTGGGTTTTACCGGTACGGTAAAGCGCATTTTGCCAATCGGCAGTGGTAAGCGAACCTGGGTTGCGCCAGTTAGCCAGTTCCACAAAGTTTGGATCTGCATCACCAATTTCGTTGGCCAGTGTAGCCCATTGTTGTGCATTCAAAAGATCGTATTTCTTTGGTTGCGCCTGGAAAGAGTTGTAAGCGTCAACAGAAAGCTGAACGCCGTCTTTCCGGCCTTTTTTGGTAGTAATGATAACAACACCATTTGCACCGCGTATACCGTATATGGCGGTGGCCGATGCATCTTTCAATACATCTATAGTGGCAATATCATTTGTGTTGAAGTTGTTGATACCTCCATCAAGCGGGTAACCGTCTACCACGTACAGCGGGTTATTACCGCCGCTGGCCAAACTACCAACACCCCTTATCAGGATAGTAGTGTTGCCACCGGGAGCGCCGTCGTTAGCCGTAACCTGCACACCAGCCGCACGGCCCTGCAAAGCAAGGTCTAACGATGGTACAGGCAATTTAGCAATGGTTTCGGCATTTATACTGCTCACCGCGCCGTTAAGGTCCTTACGTTTTGCGGTACCGTAACCGATAACCACTACTTCGTTCAGGGCGCTCACGTTTGATTCGAGCCTGATGGTGTAAGAATTAGAAGCGCCAACAGCAACTTCTTTAGTAGTGTAACCGATAACGCTTACCACAAGGGTTGGGTTACCGGTAACTGATAATTTAAACCCGCCGTTAACGTCAGTCATAACGCCGGTAGTTGTCCCCTTTACAGAAACAGATGCACCGGGCACTGCTCCATCGGCAGAGGTAACGGTACCTGTAATCTGCCGGGTTTGGGCAAAACTAGCCAAACTCATCAAACAAAATGATAAGCTTAGGCCAAGTAGTACCACAAGATTTTTAATTTGTAATTTTCTCATCATACATTTATTTTTCTAATAGTTTAATTGGTTGCGATAAAAAGGTACTACGGTTTGCACCTTAATCATCGGAAGTAAAAGTATTGGAGTAAATAATGAGATAATAACACAAATGTTAACGTTTATAGAACAAATGTTAAGGGGCGCCTTTTAAACCATTGATTAATTACTTTCGCTTAAGCCTTATAAAAGATCCATTAATTTACTTTTGATTAACATTGTTGCTTTTTATAAAATTTAACACAATCGAATGCACTATATTTTTGCACCTGATAGCCTGTTAAACTGAAATTTGGTTATCAAATACGGTATACGAGCGTGAATTATGGCCGCCTGCGGCAAAATGAAAAGTGAGATAAGGGAGATTACCCTTTGTACTGCGCCGGTTTGGAGGGAGGGAAAACAGGGCACACTTTTTAAAGCGGACAAAAAATCCGTGCGCAACGATAGCTATTTTCGCTGAAAAAAGTGGTTTCGTAGGGTTTATGAGGGGTGTTGATCGGAGATATACTTTTTAAAGTATTTTAAGAAGAAGGTGTAGAGTTGTAATTACGTTGCTGAATTAGAGAGCGTTTTTGCGGCTTATGGCCTGGGGGGTAAGGGGTTTCGGGACAATGACGAGGTTGACCTACTTGAGGGCGTTTGGAACTAAAAGCCATGCAAAGTATTGCATAATCAATAAGCCCACCGCCCTTTAAAGCAATAAAAGGCAGTGGGTATATTGCTCCTACTCTTTACTTTTTGTATAAAAATTGAATAATGGAATGTCAACCACCAAACTGGCACCGTACTTAATGTAGTAATTATTATCGATAACCACGCCTGTTTTGGTAGCCTGCCTTAATTGCGGGCCAAGTTGCGCGCCGATGCCTAATGATATAGGACACTTGCCAAATCCCCAGTACAAAAACAAACCCGGCGAAACTATATTTTTAAGTTTCACTTCCGCGGCAACGTCAGTGGTGTTATCCCCTATCCGATAGGATGCCAGCGCGCCTACATCTATCAACGATATAAACGCGGTAAAGCTTTTGCCACCTGTTGCGTTGCCCGTTTTTGCATCAGTGGTTTTACCTATGTTACCCCAACTAAAAGCAACGCCTACCGGTGCGGTAATACCTGCAGCCCACGCCGTTGATTGCTGATTTTTAGGGATATACTCTTTACCAAGGCTCGGTCCAAAGTAAGCATTTAGGGAAATATTGATATCAGTCTCCCTTTTTATAGAAGCGCTTCCCACGGGAAGTACAGCCGCCTCTATAGCTGCGTTTACCTCGTCGGAATTTTGCGCCTGTATAATATTGGCCATAAATGTTCCGTATTTTAAGTAGGCTTCCTTATAGGTGAATTGGGTAGGGAATGCCTGTTCTAAAAGCGCCGAACTGTGTATAACTAACGAACTATAATTTTTTGAATTAATATCGTAGTAAATGGAAATGCAATTCCCGGCGATACCAGCAAATACTTTAACCTCGCTATTGATTGCCAATACGTTAGCATCGCTGGGCTTAAGGTCCTTTATAAAATCGACGGATTTTACAAGCATGGTTACAACGGAGTTGGCATAATTAACGTATGGGAGCGATGAAGCGTCAGTTGTTGCTGTACTTTTCAAATCGGCAATTTGCTTGCCTTGGTCAGCAATATTAGCGATCAACGATGCCATCTCCTTAAATTTGCTAATAAGTGACGGATCAAGTTTTAATTTGTCAATCCTTAGGCTCTCGATGGTTTTTTTCAGGGTGATGGTCGTCGTGTCCTTGATAAACATTATTTTTGATTGTTCCGAGCGGGCAACAAACAACCCGAGGAACAATTCCATACCTTCCATACCCTTTGATAAATCTGTTAAATCTTTTACTTGCTGCCGCGATATCCATGCGTGTTCCCCATCGTTACTTTTAAAAGAATTGGAAATCAGTTTAACAACCTGCATGCTATTAGAGAAGTTATCTTTAAAGATGGTGTTATTAGTGCCTTTATCAGCTGCCATTATATCTATCGCATCATTCACGTTTTGGCCCTTTATTAAGTTATCGGCAATTATGAGGCTTGCAATAGCGGCCCGGCCGCCGATTTCCTTATTCAAAAAATCTGTTATGATGGTAACCCGCTTCTGACAGGTGCTGTCACAAGTAGCATCGGGAGTTAAATCGCGCAGATCTATCAAGTGGGTAGTTACCAAGTTCAAATCGGTGTTAAAACCCTGTCGTAATGCAGGCAACATAGCAGCATATTGATAACTGGCAATGCTCCCCAACACCGTGCAGGTTTGCGGAAACACTACCTTAAGTTCGGGATATTTGTTCAGGAAAACTTTAAATTTAGAGAAAAACGCAACGTTCAATTCCTCCTTGCTTCGCTTCACTAAAAACTTGGCAATGCCATCGGCAATAACGGTAACGGGTAAATTACCAATTGTAGCAAAGGGGTTAAAGCCATCGCCTCCCTGGCCAAGCCCCGCTGAACCGGGTATAGACGGCATGGTAACCAAAACATCCTTTATTAAGGGATTATCGTTAAAGTTGGCTGCAAAAATATTATAGGAAGCCAAAATTTTTATAACCAACTCTTTATCATCGTCAGTTACGTGTCCCGCCTTAGCTTTTGCAGCAAATTCCTTCAGCTTCATAGCATCGTAGTACAAATACCCGGGCTCGTAAACTGCCGTTGTTACTTGCGTTTGTGCTGTAGTCAGTGGATTTGCAGTACTGCCCGTTGTTGTGGTGGTGGTACCACCCGCACCACCGTTATTGGCCGCTTGGTCTACCGGCCTCCTTTTGTTAAAAGGCCCAAGTTTTTGGTCGCCTACCTCGAACCGGAATTTATCCGGTGTTAACACAACTGTGGCATCGCCCGTTAGATGATCATCGGCACCAATCTCTACATAATACTTGCCTGTTTCTCCGTCTTTACTCAAAGGTGCCAGATCAAATGTCCCTGAAAATAAAGATTTAGTGTGCGTGCCCTGTAAGCCAATAATTTTAAGTGGGCGATTTTTAAAATCCTTACTAAACTCAAACCTTAAAGGAAGCGTGTACGTACTGTAAGTTACCGGATCACTCTTAATAACATTGTTTACGATGGTAAATTTTACCTGTTGGGCCGTGGCAACGCTGTAAAGCAGTACCGAACAAAAAAGGAGGATCAGTTTTTTCATGATTACAAGGGTTTAAGATTATAGGTTTCTAGAGTTTTCTTTACCGGGAGCACAAACGAGTACTTATCGTTGGCGCCGAGCAGCATTCCAACAAGCTTATTATCCGTTTTACTGATTATGCAGCACCCGGAATCGCCTGGAATTGATACGGGCAACGAATTTTCGCGGATCCGTGAGGTACCTATCAGGATAATATTGTTCATCCTGATGGTTTGGTTATCCTTATATTTAATATCAAACGCTACGTTGTAATCTATGATAAAGGCATCCCGTTTGCTTTGGAATGAAATAAGCGTCACATTCGTATCCGGGGTAACCACGTCGGCATCGGTAACATCATGGTAGCCCCCGGCCATCTTTATATAGTTACTGTCCACAGGAGGTGGTGTGCTTAGTCGGGCCACGGCTAAATCCTGAAAATTGTTTATTAGCTGTAAATGCCAGTGCCCTGCTGCCTGGAGGTTTAACAGGCTACTCCCCTGTTGTTGAGGCGCCACCAAACCACCACAGCTTGTAAAACGGCCGTCGCTAAAAACATGCCCGGCCGTAAGCACGCCTGTAAATGTCTCGTTGGTGGTAGATTTTACAAGGCAGCATACGCTGCCCCTAAACAAGCTTGATGATGAGTCACTAATATTGTCGGCCTTCTGGCTTATTTGAATTTGGCCTGACCCTACATTTTTTATAATTTCTGTTCCTATTGTCCTTTTGCTGCCATCCTCTAACAAGGCCTCCAATTTATCAGGCAGGTCGACGGTATTATTATCTGATAGGTAAATAGCCACAACATGGGTGGTAATTCCATTCAGATCGTGCACTGCATCGCTTATCGATGCAATATTGGGGTGATTTGTTTTTAAGGAAACTTCATTTTGCAAAATTGCCCGCTTCGCTAAATCTGATTGGTTTATCTGCTGACTGCTATTCGCATCCGACACCGGCGGCACCGGCGACCTGTTTTCAAAAAAGCTTTGAGTTGCCTTGGCACCAAACACAAAAGCTATAACGCCCATCCAGTTTGCGTCTAACCCTATATCGCCAAGACTGTGCTTACTCCAACCAATTTTAATGAGCAATATGCATATTACGTTTACCATCATAAACACAACAATGCGCATGGTACTGGCTTCCTTGTCTTTGTTACTCAGCAGCTCCGGGAAAACAAACGCTATCCCAAGCATAATAATAAAAAACATGACAGACATCTCCGTACCGTTTAGAGACGAAATCTTCCCATTCGGCAACGCCAGCAATATTAGTTTAAACAATAAAAGCGCAATGCTCAAAGTAATGAGTACAAGCCCCAGGCTTTGCAAAAATGGTTTATTTTTTAAACCATTTGTTTTCATTTTGAAATTCATATGAAAGAGAATTAGGTTAAATAAATTAAAATTACTTCAGTACATAATACGTCCCTTTTAATAAGCAGGCCTCTAAATTGCCTCCTAACAGCCAAACATTTCTTGCCAGTAATAAAATTTCACCACAGAGAAATACGCATCCAATGCTTCGCAAATCACTAACAATCAGTAGATAGCTCCGTTCCTTTTCTATAAAACTAAGCAATCAGCTATGCCATTGCTCACCGTGTTTTCACGGTATTTGCAAGCGTGTTTTGCGCATTAATCCGCCCAAATCAGTCGGTTTTGTGTAAAAAATAAGCGGCAAATGGGTTTGGTGGCTAAGTAAGTATATCAAATCCGCGCGTATTATCTATATTGCACAAGCTCAGCATAATGTTAATGCCAACCCGCTATATCACATCTAACGTAAAAGCAGTAGTAATTACCGCCTTATTGTTGTGCGCGCAATTATGCGTAAAAGCACAGGTATTTTCGGCTGCGAAATACGATGCAGTTGATACCACGGGGAGGTACCTTAAAGATGCGCATGCGCAAAACCCGGGCTTCAGCATAAACAATCGGGCTGCAAGCAACCTCGCCCTGAAGGACCCCGGCCTGGAGCAGGATCTTCAGGTAAAATTGAGTAAATCTGCCGAGCGGAAACTGCTGATGCAGCGCCTAAAGCAGCTTAGCATCAGTACCGATTTGGATGCCAATCAATCAAACAAAAAGCTGTTATATAACCTGGCCAATGCCTTCGCCAAATTAAAAATGTACTCACTGGCTATGAAATGCTTTTTCAAAACCATGCAGTACAATCAGCACGATACCAGTGCCGACACGCTAATGCAGGCCCCGGCAGATTCCCTCGCCGCCGATACTACCGACCTGGACGAACGCTACCTCAACTTTAACGCGGTAGATGATACCCTGCTGGCCCGGCAGCCGGCGGTGCTTTTACCTGCAACCACTGAGCCGCGCAGCCCTAAAA
Organism: Mucilaginibacter sp. P2_D11; assembly: GCF_056404435.1. Lineage (NCBI taxonomy): Bacteria > Pseudomonadati > Bacteroidota > Sphingobacteriia > Sphingobacteriales > Sphingobacteriaceae > Mucilaginibacter > Mucilaginibacter sp. P2_D11. Next base: position 123,220 of record NZ_JBFUEA010000004.1, on the reverse strand, counting down.
TAACCTACCAACGAATATCAGATACTTTTAAGGATGGCAAAAAAGCCGTAGCCTACGCTATGCTAATACATGTAAAACAACCCGTAGCAGGCAAACCCAAGGTTTATCATTTCACCAACTCGGGGCATACCTTTATTACACTCATCAAATACAACAGCGATTCTACATACGTATCGCTCTCATTTGGCTTTTATCCTTACAAGAACCACCCGTTTGCCGGCTCGCCCTTATTCCCTTCATCGCCTTCGGGCTACCGCGACGATACGCAGCATAAATGGGACGAAGTAGCCGGAAAATTCATTTCGCGACGTAAATTTGAGAAGATACTGGTGCTCACGCAGAAATATGCAGGGCTAAAATACCACCTCAGCAAAAACAACTGTACCGATTTTAGCCTTAATGCCGCCCTCGTGGCCGATTTAAAGGTAAACGGAACTACCGGCAAATGGCCGCTGGGCCATGGCAATAACCCCGGCACTACCGGGCAAAGCATGCTGCAAGGCAAGATAACCGACGGCAACAAACCCGATTTGGATGATGTGTTTGTTGATGATACGGTTGGAAAGCCGTAAAGTCATCTGAATCAGAATTTTCAGAATTCAAGGATTTTCAGAATGCTCTTTGCCGCACATGTTGGAGGTTAATAACACTCTCTTTAAATTCTGTTCATTCTTGAATTCTGAAAACCCTGATTCAGACCTCTCCTCCCACACAAAAATATCCTCCCCTTCTGCTAAACAAAATCCCCCTTTTTATTATTCTATTAAGCCCGTGTTAATATTCTTTACAGAATAAACCTCGCCATACTTAAAATACATTTTTATTATCATATTTGGATGTACGAATCCTATTAACCCGAAATACAACTACAAACTACTATGCAGGAATTAGACCCTACCATCCTTCAGAAAGCCAACTCATGGCTCGAGGGGAATTATGATGCCGACGTAAAGGCCCAAATTCAGAAACTGATAGACGATAAAGCTTATACAGAACTTACCGACTCCTTTTACCGCGACCTGGAGTTTGGCACCGGCGGCCTGCGCGGCATAATGGGCCCGGGTAGCAACCGTATTAATAAATACACCATCGGCTCGGCTACGCAGGGTTTGGCCAATTACCTTAAAAAAACCTACCCCGGCGAAAAAATAAAAGTGGCCATTGCGCACGATAGCCGCAACAATGCCGACCTGTTCTCTACCATTACTGCCAACGTTTTCTCGGCAAACGATATCCACGTTTACTACTTTAAGGCCCTGCGCCCCACGCCCGAGCTTTCCTTCGCTGTGCGCCACTTCGGTTGCAAAAGCGGGGTAATGCTTACCGCATCGCACAACCCTAAAGAATATAACGGCTACAAAGCCTACGGCGATGACGGCGGCCAGTTTGTTGCTCCGCACGATGCTGCCGTAATGGACGAGGTTGCCGCCATCAAAAGCATCGACGAGGTGAAATTCACACGCGTAGATGCCAACATCGAAGAAATTGGCGAAGAGGTAGATGCACTTTACCTGGATAACATTACCACCCTTTCGGTTTCGCCGGATGCTATCAAACGCCAAAAGGATCTGAAGATCGTTTTTTCGCCTATCCACGGCACGGGTATTACTTTGGTGCCGCAGGCATTGGAGCGTTTCGGTTTCGAGAACGTGATTTTGGTAGACGAGCAAACCACGCCCGACGGCAACTTCCCTACCGTGGTTTACCCCAACCCAGAAGAGAAAGAGGCCCTTACCCTTGCGCTTAAAAAAGCACAGGATACCGATGCCGACCTGGTATTAGCAACCGACCCTGATGCCGACCGTGTAGGCATTGCCGTAAAAAACACTGCGGGCGAATTTGTACTGCTGAACGGCAACCAAACAGGTACCATGCTCATTAACTACCTGCTTACCGCATGGGAAGAAAAAGGCAAGCTTACCGGCAAGGAATACATCGTAAAAACCATTGTAACCACCTACCTGATAGATGCTATAGCAGCAGCCAAAAACGTTACCTGCTACAACACGCTTACCGGCTTCAAATACATCGGCGAGCTGATGACCAAATTTGAAGGCCAGCAAACCTTCATCGGTGGTGGCGAAGAGAGCTACGGTTACCTCATCGGCGATTTTGTGCGCGATAAGGATGCGGTAGTTTCCAGCGCGTTTATTGCCGAAATGACCGCTTATTATAAAGACAAAGGCAGCAGCCTGTTCGAAGCCTTGCTGGATACTTACGTGCAATACGGTTTCTATAAAGAAAAGCTGATATCGCTTACCAAAAAAGGTAAAACCGGTGCCGAAGAAATTGTGGCCATGATGGAAACCTTCCGCAACAACCCGCCTGCCGAACTGGGCGGTTCTAAAGTAATTACCCTGAAAGATTACGAAAAAAGCGTGGAGACCGACCTTACCACTAACACTACCAAGCCTATCGAACTGCCAACATCAGATGTATTGCAGTTTATCACTGAGGATGGCAGCATCGTCTCGGCCCGCCCAAGCGGCACCGAGCCAAAGATCAAATTTTATTGCAGCGTAAACGGCAAACTGGCCAGCAAAGAAGCCTACGCCGAAACGGATAAGCTGTTAGATGATAAGATCAATACTATCATGAAGGATTTGGGGGTTTAAGCTCTCCACTCCTTTGACATTTGAAAGCCATCGGTTGGAAGACTGGTGGCTTTTTTCGTAACTTACTACCGCGCAGTCCGGCGTCCGCCGGATTGAATAAAATTGTAAGCGTCAATGCTTACGTACATTCTTAGGCACTTATGTCTCAATGATGTAAGCGTAGACGCTAACAAATTTTGGCATCTCCAGGCGCGGGCTCCTGGATGAGCGGAGACCCTACAGCGACGGCGAAAGCAATGGATTAAATCTAAAAATTACGACCAACATTAATTAAAAGTATGAAAGTTTACGAAATTTTATGTGTTTTGATAGGCGCGGCACTATTATTTTATTTTACAAGATTAAGATTCGATAATGAAAGTAATTCTATAAATAACCGCCATAAGATTACAATGCTTATTAGTGGCATTATTTTATTTATGTTAGGCTTGTTAGCCCTTTGCGGAGTGATCGAGTTGAAAGATAATTATTAGCAAATACCATAGACTATACGAATTAGCAAGTCGTTTTCATATAGCCTCTCCGTCCCAGCAGGACATTCCCGCAAAGCATAACGTAAACGAAAATCATTCCGCCCTGAAACGCAGAGTCCTCGGCCGAGACACCCCTGCGAAGACGGTAAGGTTGTACCTTCGACTTACAATCATTTAAGTTTTTAGCTAACCTACTTTTAACCAACCGGATGATAAAATCAATGAAAAGCCAACAACAATACAAACACTACAATAGCGACATTAGCGCTCAGCCCGATCAAATGCACCCTTAGCTTTTTGAGGCTTAGAGGCCGGAGCCTGATGCTGTCGATAAGGAACAAAATAAAGCCTACAGGCAGTGTAAGGACTTCAATAACCAGCGGCAAAGCTGGTATATGATAACCTCTGAAACCGGTTGTTACGCCCATGTAAATTGCATAGCAAAAGCAGGCTGTGTAAAAAAACGAATAGATGTATTCTGTTAGTCGCATTTACTTATTGTGATAGGGTACAGCCTAAAGTACCGATAAGATTACGATTAACCAATTTTTTCCGTGCCCGCAGGGTCTCTTTGAAAAAGGACCCTGCGGCAGCAGGACATTCCCGCAAAGCATATCGGCAACGCGCAACGTCTTGCTATGAAAAAGAGTATCTTGTATTGCGAATCTGCGGTCACGATAAAAGCATCCGAGCTCAGCAAAAAATTATTCATAACGCCTTCCGTGCAAAATTTCTACATTTACATCTCACCGTAGCCTTACATGAATCTCAGCAAAAACAACTACATCTTTACTGTAAATCAAAGCCTGCCCGCAACCAGGGAAATCTTAAGCCGCAATACGTTTTACAAATCGTCGCTGGCGAGGGTAATAACCACTAAATACTTTATAGGCCAAGTTAACGATACCGATTTTAAGATTATCGGCTCATCAGCCAAGTCGCCGGCCTGCGTGCTCAGCGGCAAGTTAATACCCTTAGATGAATATACTACGCTGGTAGAAATTGATACCACACTACACAAGGCCTTCCGCATCCTGTTTGTAGTTTGGGTGGGGTTTGTGGCGCTGGCAATGATTATCCCGGCATTTGTTCATTTCAATTTGCGGCAATTATTATCGGGCATTGCGGGTGCAGCTGTTGGTGCTATCGTATTTCGCGCAATGCTACATCTGTTTTATATCAGGGGACGGAACAGAAGCATCCGGAATATCGAAAGCATTTTACAGTAGATAACGCTAATTCCCCGTGTATTTCGTCCTCGAGCGATATGCTGCCAATATCTTGTCCAGGTTTTTAAACTTGAATTTTTTGTTTTGCAGTTGTTGCACAAGGTCGGGCACGTCGGCAAATGCTTTGCTCAGCACTTTAATAAAGTTCCCTTTGGTTAACTCGTAGGTGGTATTACCGTCCTGATACATCGGTATCATCTTTGTGGCATCATAATAAGGAGACATTCGCCAGCCATAATTATAGGTAATATGTGAGGTTGAGGTAGGCCGGCCAAAGGACGGTGCCGGGGTTTGGGTCATCGTCATCCCACCACCGCTGGAAATTGATTTGAATTTGTAATACAGGTGAGTTGTTGGCGTAACGGCAATGGTTTTGGCGAAGTATTTTTTATTGACGTTACCGCCTTCGGTGAGTACCGTGAGGCTGTCGTTCTCATTCAGGCGCACCATTACCAGGGCTTTGATGTTTTCAAGCTTGATTTTCTCTTTATCGGCATCTTTTGCGGCTTTGTAATAAAAGTAATCGCCCGATGGCTGAAAGGTAATTAGTCCACTTACTTTCTTCCCGTTGTTATCAAAATAATAACCGTTATGAAATACTTTATTTGAACAGGCAGATATAAGGCCGCAGCAGCAAAGCACAAGCAGAGTAATTTTACGCATAAGGTTTTGGTGTTTAACTGCGTAAATATACTGCCAGGAAATTAAAGAATACCGGAAATGATTTTTTTTCTTTCCGCCCACACCACTGTACGCGCTGGTGTTTATCAATTGCTAGCATAGCTACCTGCACGCCGGTACTGGCTAATTGGCTTAACTATTAGTCTGCCGTCCCCGCTAGACATAATCTTTAATTCCATACCTCGTGACGTATCCTGTAACATAATCGATATACCCAGCGTCTGTATATTACATACATAAATCCCCCTTCATGAAGTACCATCTACCCGGCTTTACCCCACAAAACCTTACTAAATCTTTTTTATGCGGTATCCTCTTACTCTTAATTACTGTTTGCGGCTATGCGCAGGAAAACAGCCCCTTTACTACCGGCTTTGAGGAAACTATCCCTTCGAAAATACTGGGCCAGCAGCGTAAAATATGGATACATATCCCCAACAGCAACGGCGGGAATAAAATTAAAGACCGGGGAAATTACCCGGTGATTTACCTGTTGGACGGTGCCGAGAATTTCAACACCGTTGTGAGCATTACCGAGCATATGGCCGAATCGAGCCTTTGCCCGCCCATGATTGTGGTGGGTATTTTGCAGGCAGACAGGCTGAGCGAACTAACCACAGGTACCGATAAAGAACTACCCGGTGTGGTTGGAAATGGCGAAAAATTCATGGCCTTTATTGAGAAAGAACTTATCCCGTATATCGACACCACTTACCCTACCACAACTTATAAAACAATTATTGGCCATTCCCTTGGCGGCTTAACGGTGATGAACACCTTACTGCATAAACCGGAGCTGTTTAATTCCTATGTTTCGCTCGAAGCATCCCTATGGTGGGACCATCAAAAACCTGTTAGAGACGCAAAAACCATTTTGGCCGCTCAAAATTATAAAAGCAAAACGCTGTTTATGGCCATAGCTAATCGCATGGAAAAAGGTGCAGACACGCTAAACGTGCAAAAAGACACCAGCGGCTCAACGGCGCTTATCCGTAGCAATTTAGAACTGATTCATGACCTTACCAGAAACAAAAAGAACCATTTACGCTTCAAATACAAGTATTACGAAGACGACAATCACCCATCCGTAAGGTTGATTGGAGAATATGATGCGCTTCGGTTTATTTTTGATTTCTACAAACTTAAAATTTACGAAAGCGAACTAAAAAACCCCAATTTTAGGATAGATTCGGTATTAGTAGCGCATTACAAGAACGTGTCAGAACAAATGGGCTATATGGTTAAGCCGGGCGAAAGCCAGGTTAACAGCCTTGGATACCAAATGCTGAATGCTAAACAGTATAAAAAGGCAGAAACTTTATTCGAACTGAATATTAGCAACTATCCCGAAAGTGCCAACTGCTATGACTCCCTGGGCGATCTATATCTTGCAACGGGTGATAAAATCAAAGCGATCAAAAGTTTCAAAAGCGCTTTATCGCTGAAAGCTTTACCCGAAACAAAGGACAAGTTGGATAAACTATTAAGCGAGGGTAAAAAATAACGCGACGGGAATTAAGGGGTTCAAGTACCTCATCGCCGCTTCATTGGCCGAAGCATATAACTCCGACCAATGACCAGGAGGCGAATTGCACCACCCCCGCGATGCAAAAACTTTACTTGTTTTAATGTGAAATGGTTTAGGTACTATTTTTTTATGCGACAGTACCTTTGCAAAACTTTTAAAAGTAGAAAGCGCGGCCAGCCCCTGCAATACTTACAAGTAGGTAATTTACTGTAGGTCAGGCCGGCAACAAAACAGCTATATCAAATCAAAGGCCCGGGCGTATTCCGAGAGTTCGAAATAGGTGTTAACCTGCAATTTGGCTTTGATATTGCGGCGGTGAGTTTCGGCAGTGGTTTCGGCAATAAAAAGCTCAGCGGATACCTCGGCCGCACTTTTCCCTAACGCGGTTAAGCGCAGCACTTCTTTTTCGCGAGGGGTAAGCCGGCTGAAGATCTTGAAATTCTTGCGCAGGAAATTATTCTCCTGCAATAGCCGTTCGGCCTTAGTAGTCATGTGGTGCATAGCATCTATGGGTAGTGCCAGGCTTATCAGCAAACGGGGCTTGCCATTATCATCCCTGCTAAAAATCTTTAAACTGGATAGGTGCCAGTTCCAGTTATCGCTCCCGGCAAAACGCACCTGCTGAAAAAAGGTTACCATCTCTTCATCGCTGTTGCGGCTCATGAAATCGAATAACTTGGGGGCGTAATCCTTTGCATCCTCGTCGTTAAAATGCCTGCGGTGATACTCCTCCACCGGTATAGTTGCTATTTCCTCCATAGTAGTGTTCAGCAGGGCAAGCCCTCTTGGCGATAGATATGCCACCGATCCATCCACCATATCATGAATGATGACTACGCCTGGCAGTTGTTCAAACGTAGCTATGTGTTCTTTGATTTTCGTTTTAAGATGATCGGGCAGTTTTGGGTTAATGGATGGCATGTATGTGGTACCTTGTAAAAAGATAAATATAAGGTATAACACACAAATTATATAGGAGCCATTTAACTTTTAGGAGAACTTTTTAAAAAAATAAGACCGGCAAGCCCATATTTCTAAAGCCCCTTGATCAGGTATGCTATCGATAAGAGGATGAACAAGGGCAACAATATCCACCACCGAAACCGTCTGCCATAACCAGACGTGTAATCGACACTATAATCCTTCCACCTTGCGCGCCTGGTGGCTTTGATGAGCAAAACCAAACCAAAAACCGAAGCCGCCAAACCGATAGCGCTGATGTTGATTTTTGTCCAGTTCATGCTATGCAAGTTTTCTACAAAACTAGCGCAAGATACTCTACTGAGCGCCCTGCATAAACAGCGTCTATGAAATGATTAATCAACTACGATAGTGGCATAGTCCTTATTATCGGCATCGAAAATAATGTTTACTATATCACCGGGCTCCGGTCGTGCATACTGTTTAAACGGCTGCTTAATTACTATGTTTCTTGATCCCGATTCTTCCTCTATTTGTAAGGTTATCTTACAAACGCGCTCCGCACTTGAGCCCATGCCTTGAGTTATTGGTGTTTTTTCTACTCCGATAACGGTGCCTACTGCATTTATAGGATTTTTAATTACATATTCCCCGGTTTTGAAAAAACCGAAGTAGATACCGCCTGTTATCAATATTATTACAACAATTGTTTCAATCCACATTCCTTTAAATATACAATATCAACACAACTTTCAGAGTTTTTTCGACGAATCTGTAATCTCAAGACATTAAGCTGTTACATCATCTTGCACTTAATCATACTCCCCTGCTCCCAAACACAAAGCGTTTTATTACGGGCCAGCACAGCAGTTTGCAGAAACGCCCCTTTATCAATGGCGGTAATCTTTTTCGTTTTCAGGGATACCATCTTAACGGTATCATTATTTTGATAGGTTAACACCAGATTATCGTCCGGGCCGGAGATATCGCAGGTGCGGCCTTTAGCAATAAAAGTTTCGGGGCGGCCAGGCTGAGCATAGTAGATGCCGCCTTTGCGCTGCCAGGTGGTATAGATGGCACCATTATCGCCTATGAGGATGCCGCCTTCTTCATCGTTTGCTTCCGCAGTAAATTGATTACCACGTAAGCCCCCACCATAGCCGGAAAAAACAGCAGGAACGAGCGTTGCAGCAGGGTAAAAATGGGCAGCAAAGTAGCCGGGATAATGGTACCGAACAATTTGGATATCAACACCTCGGCAAAGCCGCTGCCCCCAGGGCTAGGCGCAAAGTATATACCGAACTGGATAATCACCTGGAAAGCGATCACCTGCACCAGGTTAGCATTTACACCAAGACCCATCAAAATTACCCATTGCAGGCAATACTTGTTAAGGTAAAGCAAGGTAGTTATCAGCAAACTAAGTGGGAACAAAAAGGGGTGCTTGCGTATGATAACGCTGCAGGTTTGCTGGTATTTGCTGATGCTTGCAAAAGAGTGCTCTGCCCAATGGCTTAGTTTCTCTTTACGTTTCGGGAATACTTTTGAGAGTCCGTTCGCGATTTTTTTGATAATCATACCCACCCAAAGCGGTTTCCAGAACGCCAGGATAAAAGCCATTAAAAACAGCAGGAAAAAAGTAAAACCGAATTTAAGCATCTGCGGCACGAAGCTGCTTACACTGCTGGTATCCATCAGTGTTATGGCCACAAAGCCTGCCAGTGGCATAAATATCAGCGTAGCACCCATATTGATGAGGCTAATGGCAAAGGCATCAATAAAAGTAACACCGTTGCTGGTGTAAACAAATATCTGTGCAGGGCCTGCACCGCCGTGGGCCGGGGTAACCGCCCCCATAAACATATTGGCCACGTTTGCCCTAAAACTTACCCAATGCGAAACGGCAGGTGCCAGTTTACGAACATAGATATGGTTTCGCCAGCTGCCCAATTGCAGATCTACAAACAGCATCACAAAGCAAATAGCGATATATTTATAGGAGATATGCTGAAGTGCCTTTACGGTATTACCGGTGTTGTTGTAAAAAAAGATACCAGCAATGGTAATAACCGTTATCAGCGCGAACCAAAGGGCACCTTTGATGATAACGTTTTTGTTGAATACCTTATTTATTTCCTGCTTATCTTCTTTAATAGCTTCCTGTTCGGTCATTTGTATATGCTAATTTTCTCTCTTTGATATTAAAATAATGGTTCGCCTTCCGATTTTTCGGGAGTAATGCCTTTCCACTTCAGGATGGTATCGAACAAATCGGCGGTACGTGCGGGCTTGGTGTCCCAACCTTTTTGGTTATAAATCATTGGTACATGGATGTGCTGGCGATGCAGTGAACCATGCGACCCCACGTGCTCGGGGTATTCCCAAAAATCGCGCAGATCGTAACCCACGGTAGCGCTTATCACGATATCCCCCGCCCTGCGGCTTTGGAACAGTTGATAAATTTGGAATATAGCGTCGGGGTAATCGGTTTCGAAGGTGGCTTCCAAAATGGCGCGGTGGCCCATGGCTTCAACCTTGCCGCCATACTTCAGTACATCTGCGGTTATCGGCTCGTAGGTAAACACATCGTCTTTAACCGATATCTTAGCTTTGCCTTCGCGGTTGTGAGTGATGAACGTCTGCTCGTCGTCGCCACGGTAAATGGCAAAATCTACAGCGTCTTCTTTGATCAGTTTCTCCAGGCGTTCGCTGCCCATTATCTTTACTATTTCGGCTTCGCGGAGCACGTGGTCGCCCTCGTGATCTAGCAGGTGTATGCTACCGAAGGAGTTGCCGGATATCATTACCGCCGATTTTGGTTTGCGTCTCCAGATAACCGGGTAGTAAACAGATTTAAGGCCGTTGTTGGTCATCCAGTCGCCCAGATCCAGGTGTTTGGTAGTTGGGGTAAGCCCGTGGTCGGATGTCATCACAAAGAGGGTGTCGTCCCACCAGCCTTTGCTTTCGAGCTTGGCGCGTACGGTGCCCAAGCTGCGGTCTACTATGCGATAAGCTTCTATAGTGCGCTCATCGCGGATGTGGTGATAGTGCGAATCCCAGTCAACGCTGGGGAACACCGCGAAAAGGAAATCGAAATCTTTGCCACTTTCCAACATCTCCATAATACGGGCATGGCCCTGCAAATCAACCGGGTGGTGTATCTGTTTAAAGTGCGCTTTGGTGTACAGCATGCCCTTGCCTTTTTTGCCCAAATCGTATTCATCGGGCACGTTACGGGTTATCATGTTGTACATATTGTACGATTCGCCCATCAACTCGAACAGCGTGGGTTTATCCGGGTGCATATCGGTATTGAACCATGCCGCCTCTGGCCCGCAATAGCTGCGCATGGCGTTCTTGTTCCAACGGGTACGTTTGAATTCTTTTTTATCGAACCAGCGGATACCCGTAATATCCTGCGTGCCGGGGAAATGGCCGGTCAAGAACGGCAGGTAAGCCGGGCCGGTGGTACTTGGGAAACAGGTAGTGGCTTTGCGGTAGGTGCCTTCGTCTATTATCCTTTTTATATTTGGGAGTATCCCCTGCGCTAACAGTTCGGGGAGTACTTCGCTATGGGCGCCGTCTACCAGATAAAACAGCACTCTTTTTTTACTTTGCATTAAAATCAATTATGTTAAAAACAATCAAAGTTGACCAAATGTGGTTTTCAGTCAATTGCCGCAAAGGTAATTTAATTTAACAAGAGTAAAACGCCGGATTAATATTGTAACCGAGAAATGACTATTACATTCTGTTAATTTTTTGTTAAAATTGCGGTTGTTTAGAACCATTATTGATTGAAGCGACTGATTGCCATATTGCTGATAAGCATCCACCTGTTCAACGCGGGCGGATATATGTTGATGCAGCAATACCAGGTTTACCGCACGGATAAGCGCATGAACGAGCTCATCAGCCAAAACCTGTACAACCCCAACGCATTGATTGAAGTAAAGGTTGCCCAGCACCTCCCCGGCATAACCGAAACCTGGGGCGATTACAAAAACATCGACGGGCAGGTACAGCTTAAAAACGCCTGCTACAACTATGTAAAACTAAAAGTAACGCGCGATACGCTTTACCTGATGGTGATACAGAACTACGAAAAAACCAAACTGATAGGCAAGAACATCATCTACGCCAGGCAGATAAACGATATCCCCCAGGGCGATAAAGACCACGATGCCTCCATAAAGAAAGGCGGCCTGGATGGCAAATACAGTCTCCCGATGCTTACTTATCAATTTGCATCGTTTAAGAATATTGCGCCTATAACCATTAAGCCTGTACAAAACGGCTTAATTGATCCATTCATCACTGTAGCCGGTCAACCGCCAGAGCATTTGGCTTAAATCCCCTTCAATTTAAGCAGCTATAATCAATACGCCTGCGCACCATGTTGCGGCAGGTAGCTGCTATTGTCTTATTTATCCAAATACTTTATCAAGAAATTGTAAATGAAACATTTATATATAATGTTGCTGCTGGCTATTTTTGTGGGCGGCGCGGCACAGGCACAACAAAAAACCGCTATAGACACCGTAAAGCTCGATAGCGTTATCATTAAAGAGGGCCGCAGCAAAAACCTGCCCGACCAAAGCGGCACTTACCTCTTCTCGGGCAAAAAAACTAACGTAATATATGCCGACCCGGGCAAAGCAAACCTATCGGGCAACGTGGCGCGTACGCTGTTTGCGCAGGTACCAGGCATCAACGTTTGGGAAATGGATGGCGCGGGCCTGCAGCTTAACATAGGCACCCGCGGTACAGATATGCACCGCTCTATTGAAACGAACATCCGCCAAAACGGATACAACACCAACTCGGATGTGTTCGGCTACCCCGAAAACCATTACAACATGCCTTTCCAGGCAATTGGCGAGGTGCAATATGTGCGTGGCTCGGCAGCCTTGCAATTTGGAGACCAGTTTGGCGGGATGATTAACTTTAAGATAAAAGAACCCGATACCACCAAAACCTTCGGGCTGGAGAGCGAGCAAACCATTGGCTCTAACCGTTTCTTTAACACCTACAATGCTATTGGCGGCAAAGTGGGCAAAATTAGCTATTACGCTTACTTTGATGCCCGCAACGGCGATGGATGGCGGCCCAATTCCAAGTTCAATTACCATGCGTTTTATGCGCACATTAAATACCAGATCAACAGCAAGGGAAGCCTGGCGTTCGAGTTCTCCCGGTCAGATTATGTGCAGCAGATTGCCGGCGGCTTAACCGATGCGCAGTTTGCCGTTACCAGCCGCCAGTCGAACCGTGCGCGTAACTTCTTTAACCCGGTCATCAATATACCGGCATTGTTGTTCAACTACAACTTCAGCAAACACACCAAACTGGAAGTTACCTCGCACATGCTTGCGGGCCAGCGCAATAGCGTACAATTTATTGCCACCCCAAACGTAGGCGATACCGTAAACACCACCCTCAAAACGTATAACCCACGCCAGGTAGACCGCGACTATTACAAAAGCTTCACTACCGAGGCGCGCCTGGCTACCAGCTACCTTTTAGGCGGGCACGTAAGCATCTTAAGCACGGGCATACGCTACTCTAACACCCTTACCAAACGCTTACAAAAAGGCGTGGGCACAACCGCATCTGACTTTGATTTGAGCCTGGTGAAAGATTACGGCATTGATACCCACCTTAAAACGGATAACTACGCCGCCTTTGCCGAGAACCTTTTCCGCATCAGCAAAAGCTTCTCTTTTACGCCGGGTGTCAGGTTAGAGGTAATCAAATCTAACTTGACAGGTGTGGTAAACAACAGGACTACGCCTATCTATTTCCACCAGAGCCGCAACTTCCCGCTGTTTGGCGCGGGGCTACAATACCAGGTGAGCAACGGCAGCCAGCTATACAGCAACATTTCGCAAGCCTACCGCCCTTACCTATACGCGGCAGTAGTGCCGGCAGACCAGCTCACCGTTGTGGACAAGGATATCAAGGATAGCCGCGGGTACGACATTGATTTTGGTTATCGCGGCCGGATTGCACAAGTATTTACGTTTGATGTAAACGCCTTTTATGTAAAATATAACAACCGCGCCGGCACCCTAACCATAACCGATAACGCCAACGCAAAACACCTGTATTTAACCAACATCGGCGATGCGGTATCTAAAGGTATCGAGGCTTATACCGAGGTATCGTTGCTGCGCGGGTTCAACCCACAATCGGGCACTGACATTAGGTTGTTCAACACCCTGGCTTATACGCATGCCAGGTACGTTACGGGTGCTATAAACGTTTCGGGCGTAAACAATAGCCTGGTGGACCATCAGATAGAAGGCACCCCAACCTGGACAAACCGTACCGGCCTTACCTTCCTGAGCGGAGTGGTAACCAGCACCGTATTGTTCAGCTACGTGAGCAAAAACTTCAGCGATGCCAATAACACAGCCTTCAACCCAACGGGCGCGAGCGGCGTAGTACCGGCCTACCATTTGGTAGATTGGAGTTTCAATTACAATTTCCTGAAGAATTACCACGTAAACTTCCATGTAAACAACCTGCTCAACCAGAAATACTTCACCCGCAGGATAAACATGTACCCCGGCCCCGGCATCCTCCCCGGCGACGGCCGTACCATTAACCTGGGATTGGGGATAAAGATTTAGGCGAGCCCCCAGGCCGCCTGTCCGAAGGACTCCTATGAAGAAGGGGAGTTTGACATTTTTAAGCCCATCTGAATTTTTCAGATGGGCTTTTCTATGAATTAAATTCCGCTGATATTTGTTATGATTTTAAATGGAATATCATGACAACGCTAACTATTAATATCCCAGACGATAGTTCGGATATAATATCTGATATAACCTCGCTTGTAAAAAATGCAGGCGGAGAAATATCTATTTCTTTTGACGAGGGGTTGAGCGTAGACGAAATGGAATTACTAAAATCCGCTTATAAAGAAGCCTTGTTAATCAAAGATGGTAAACTAAAAGGCATCCCAGCATCAGGATTATGGAATGACTAATCTCTTGGGCAACACATTAAACATGCCTCCAACTTCTGTTCCCCCTTCAGGGGGCTAGGGGCCGGGCATCTAAGCATATTTCTCCACCACCGCAACCAGTTCTGTCAAATCGAACGGTTTCTTGAGGTAACCATCTGCCAGGCCGGCTTCGGCAACTTCTGCGATGTTACTTACGGCTGATACAATGATTACGGGGATATGGCTGGTGGCGGGGTCAGTTTTTAAGCCCTTGCTTATTTGCTGGCCGTTGGCATCGCTGCTCCAGTCGGTAAGCCAGTTATCCAGCAGGATGATATCCGGGGCGTGTTCGCTCAGATGCTTCAGTATCCGGGCATTGTCGGAAGATATCACTACATAGCCTTCGTCCTCCAGGGCAAGCGTAACGGCATCCCTTATATCCTTATCATCCTCAATAACTAAAACTTTCTTAGCCATAATCTTAAGCCTGTAAATAATGTTGATTTCGCAGGCGCGCATCCAACGCCCTCGTACAATTAACACTAGGGCACATAATTTGTTTATTACGACAAGGAAAAAAATCGGATGCGCAGATGTACCGCTGATTTTAATGATTAGGTGATTCCGTTGATGAAAGCAACTGAAATTTAAGTATTAATTATGGGTGAACGAGCAACTCCTTGCTTCCAGCAAACTATCTACTGCAAACCGCAAACTGCCTACTGCTACCCGGCTACGCCATCCAAATTAAAGCAGTTGCGGCAGCGGGGCTCGTAACTTTCTTTTTCGCCGAGCAGTATCTGGCGCTCGTCGGGCACCAGGCGATACGAGTTCAGCGCGGGGCTGCCGCATTTTACGCATACGGCATGCAGTTTAGTCACAGATTCGGCCATGGCCATCAGTTCGGGCATCGAGCCAAAGGGGCGGCCCTTAAAATCCATATCTAAACCGGCAACAATTACCCTTACGCCGCTGTTGGCCAGCTTGCTTACCACGTGCGGCAAGTCATCATCAAAAAACTGGGCTTCATCAATACCTACCACCTGTATATGCGCAGCAAGCGGCAATATGGCTGATGCATTGTCGACGGCTTTAGAGGGGATAGAGTTGAGGTTATGTGATACCAGGGCGCTTTTATCGTAGCGGGTATCGGCCACTGGGCTAAAAATTTCCACCTGCACTTTGGCAATACGCGCACGGTTTACCCGCCTGATGAGCTCTTCGGTTTTACCCGAAAACATCGACCCGCAAATTACCTCTATGCTTCCGCCTACCTCGTTACGCCGCCTAAAAACTTCCTCTGTGTACAAATCGCAAAACTTTTGTGAGGGGCTAATATCAGAATTTTATCCTATTTTTGATTGGCATTTTTCCTAACATAATAGCTATGAAGCAACAGGAAGTATTTAAAAAGATAGGCGTAATTATACAAGAACTGAACGAACAGTATGAGTATCTGCAAACTACGGTAGACGACCTGAACGACCTGGAGCTTGAGCTTTTTGTTGCCAACACCCATTTTTTAAAGGACCATGCCGAAATACTGCGCAAACTGAACGCCATAAAAAGCCAGCCAGCGGCCAAAACCAGTATTAAGGATGAGCCTAAATGGTTCGAGCCGATGGTGCAGCCCGCAAAATCCACCGCTACGCCTTTTAAATTTGATGCACCTAAGCCTGTAAATAACGATAGCATCCGGTTTGAGATAGTGCAGCCCGAAGATGAACTGCAATTTGAGCAACCTGAGTTTGCGGAAGAACCGGAGCCGGTTATTGACGTTAGTACCGATGCCCCTGCCGATAGCCCGGAAGTGGAGGAAGAACCCGAAACCATCCGCCATGAACTGCTGCTTGATGAAGCCGATAATTTTGAAGACGAAGAAGACGGCCAAAGCCAGGACGAAGTTTTGCTGACGCCGATTGCGGAGATAGAAGAAGAGACTGAAGCCGAAAACCCGGAGGCCGAAGAAGAAGCAATTGGGGCGGCTGAAGAAGAGCCAGTGGTGGTTGAAGAAGAAGTTGAACAGGAGCCGGAAATCGAAGAAGTTCCAGCTCCTGTTGCAGAAATTGTTGAGCCTGAACCGGTAATTGAAGAAACAGCAGAAGAAGAACTTCCGGAACCGGAGCCAACCGTATTTGACGAACCGAAGAAAAATGGCAAAAAGGCATTAGCCGAAAGCATGGAGGATATACAGGTAGAGAACCTGATGCCAAAAACCAAAGGCAAAAAGGCCGAAGAAGAAAAAGAAGCAGAGCCTGTGCTTACCCTTAACCAACGCCTATCGGCGCAGAAGAAGGAAGTTAAACAGGAGCCCCTAGAAACTTTAGAGCCATTGGCAGATATCAAATCTGCCATTACGCTTAACGACAAGCTGCTATTTGTGAAGGACCTGTTCAAAGGTTACAACCTGGCTTACACCGAAGCGATAGAGATTGTAAACCGTTTCAGTAGCTTTGAAGAAGCCGACCGCTTTTTGCAGAACAACTACGTAACCAAAAACAACTGGGAAGGCAAAAAAGAAACCTCAGATAAATTTTATGCCTTGCTGAGAAGGCGCTACGCATAAGTAACCGCCCCCCTATCCGTGGATAACCCCCATACGGTTGCTATCCAGCTTCAGCAAAATAAACAGCAGGATGGTAAAGCTAAGCAATGAAGAGCCTCCGTAGCTGATAAAAGGCAACGGGATACCTATTACCGGCATCACCCCTATGGCCATGGCTATATTGATGAGTACATGGAAGAAAATAATGGAGGCCACGCCATACCCATAAATACGAGAGAACGGCGCACGCTGCCGCTCGGCTATATGCACGATGCGCAGCAGCAAGAACAGGTAGAGACCGAGCACTACTACCGAACCCGCAAACCCCCACTCCTCCCCTATGGTACAGAAAATAAAATCGGTGCTTTGCTCCGGCACAAAGGCGTACTTGGTTTGCGTGCCCTGCAAGTATCCCTTACCCCAGGCCCCGCCAGATCCGATGGCTATTTTTGCCTGATTCTGGTTATATCCAACCCCTTTGATATCCCTGGTGAGCCCAAGCACCACATCTATACGCTTGCGCTGATGCGGCTTTAAACCATGCTCATACAACGGCTTTACGCCGAATACGAAACCTATGCTGATGGCGGCCCCAATGATGACTTTGAATATAAGCGGCCTGTTCCTTTTGATAGATAACGAAATAAGCAGAGTTGCGATAACGATAACCGCAACCACATAACCGCTGGGGAACAGTAACGAAGTAATGAAGAGCGTAATAAGCAGGCCTACAACTATCAGGAAATATGGCGACAGCCCCTCGCGGTATAAAACAAATATGAGCGAACAGAATACCAGCGTGGAGCCATCATCGGGCTGTAGCTTAATAAGTACCATGGGGAGCAGAATAATGCTCCCTGCTATCAGGAAACTCTTAGTGTCGGTTACTTTTACGTTGGTAGCGCTAAGGTATCGCGCCAGCAGCAAACAGGTGGCAAATTTAGCAAACTCCGAGGGCTGTAGCCTAAAGCCGCCGCCCATATCTATCCAGGCCTGGTTACCGCCCACGTTATGGCCCACTAACAGCACCAGCAATAGCATCAATACCGTAGTCACGTAAAAGAATGGCGCCAGGGCAGATAAGAAACGGCTCTCCAGCAGCAAAATCAGCATACCCAGTACCATAGCTACGGAGATGTAGATGAACTGCTTGCCGTAACGGGTATCGGTATCGATGAAGCTGGAGTTGTTCTCATCAAACACTGCTGCACGTATGTTGAACCAGCCAATAATGCACAGGGTGATAAACAGGAACACCGTTAGCCAGTCTACATTAGAAAAAAAGCTGCTGCGCTGGTTGTTGTTATTCATCGTCCTTACGTTTTGGCAGCATCGCCGTGGGTTTACTTAAGGGTTGCTTGCCCGCAGGCATACGTGGTGCCGGCTGGGTTGAAGCCGTCTTCAGTTTCAGTTTACTCAATGAATCTACCTGGGCTTTTTTAAGGCTATCCAGGTGCAGTTTTCGTTTGTCGGCAGCCGTGGGTACAATTACTGGCAACAAGTTGGCATTCATATAATACTCAGGCGTAATACCAGATGCGCGTTTTGATATACTACCGGTTAAATATTTCTCTACAATAAAGCTGGCTATCGGCGCGGCCCAGGTTGCGCCCTGGCCGGAGTTCTCTACAATTACGGCAATGGCAATTTTAGGGTTATCGCGCGGCGCGAATGCTACGAATACCGAATTATCCCCCCGGTTTTTAACTTCCGCCGTACCTGTTTTGCCGCACATGATAATACCGGGTATTTTTGAGCCATAGGCGGTACCCACTTCCACTACCTGCTGCATGCCATCGATAGCGGGATGGAAATAGGCAGAATCAACCCCTACATAATTGCGCACCGTGTACTCTTGTTTGATAACCCGTTTATCACCTATGGCTTTGATGAGATGGGGTTTATAATAAAAGCCGCGGTTGGCAATAATAGCCTCAATGTTGGCCAGCTGTAACGGCGTTGCCGCAAGCTCGCCCTGCCCAATCCCAAGGGAAATAACAGTGCTGGAACGCCAGCCGCCTTTGCTGTAAATTTTGTCGTAAAAATCGGCTTTGGGTAAAAGGCCCCTGCTTTCTCCGGGCAAATCAAGATCCAGCCTACTGCCGAGACCAAATTTGGCCACGTTGTTTCGCCAGGCGCTAAAGCCCGTATCAACATTGCGTGCCCCAAAGCGGTTCACCAACTTCTCAAACACCATATCGAAATACCCGTTGCACGAATGTGCAATAGCCTGCGACAGGTTTACCGCGCCATGCACCTCGTTATGAAAACACTTAATGCGGCGATTACCTGATTGATAATAGCCACGGCATACATAAACCGTTTGCGGCGTTATCATACCCTCCTGCATAGCTATCAAAGCGCTTAAAGGTTTAAACGATGAGCCGGGGGGGTACGTTGCCTGCACCGGGCGGATAAAGAAGGGTTTGTAAGGGTCTTTATATAATTTGGCAGCGTTGTTGCCGCGCTCTCGCCCTACCAGCAGGTTCGGGTCGTAAGTAGGGGTGCTTACAAAGGCCAGTATCTCGCCGGTAGATGGCTCTATGGCAACTATGCTGCCCACTTTATTGCGCATCAGTGCCTCGCCAAGCTTCTGTATGGTCATATCTAATGACGATACCAACTTTTCTCCCGCTACTGCCACGGTATCGAAAGCGCCGTTGGCATAGGAGCCTTTGGGCTGATTGCGCGAATCTACCATCTTATTGAGCACGCCACGCTGCCCACGCAATACGGTTTCGTAAGACCGCTCTACTCCGGATATGCCGATGTAGTCGCCGGGACTATAATACCCGCCCGAGCGTTTGATAATAGGGTCGGTAACTTCGCCAATATAGCCCAAAAACTGCGCAGCGGCAGAATCGGGGTAGGAACGCACGGGTCGTTGCTGCGGGAAGAAACCCACGAACTCCGAAAGGCGTTCCTGGAAAGTGGCATACAACTGCGGCGACAATTGTTTCTCGAAAACCGAGGCGCGGTAGGGCGAGTATTTGCGGGCCTTGGCCATGCGTTTATCATAGCCTTCCTTATCAATGCCCAGTAACTTGCAGAATTCTATGGTATCAAACGGCGTTACCTGCTTCGGTATCACCATAATATCGTAAATGATATCGCTCTGCACCATTATCTTGCCGTTCCTATCCAGTATGGGGCCACGCGCCGGATATTGTATCATCTTGCGGATTACGTTCTGGCTGGCGTAAAGGGCATAGCGGTCATCCACCACCTGTATGTAAAACAGGCGGCCCAGCAATAGCAAAATAAAAGCGATGAAAATACCGGCGATTATGTATCGCCGCTCAAAAAAACTGTTCATTAACGCTGTTTTCTCCTGAAAAATAACAAGCCCGAAACGATCATCAAAAATACGGTAAATATTGAACTCGATACCCAGCGTATTAGTGTGTACTCGAATTCATTTATCCTAAAAACTTCAAGGTTGAACAGCACGAAGTGATGCACCAGTGTAAGTACTGAGGCGTAGAAGAAAAACCAGCGGAAACCCATAATGCTGAGTGTTGGCTCGGGCTCGTTATCGAAACCATCCTTCTGCACCGTTATGCTGATGAACAACACACGTACCAGGGCAAGCACCGTACAAGCGGCGGCATGCAGCCCCGGCGTATCGTAAAACATGTCGATAGTCAGCCCCACCGCGAACGACAGGATAAACAACAGCACGTTGGGTATCTCGAAAGGCAGCAGCAGTATAAAAAGTATATACAGATACGGGATGCTCAAATCGTAAAGTGCGATATTCTTTAGCAGGAACACCTGCAGGAATATCAGCAGCACGAAACGCACCAGGCTTATCAGGATTACCCTACTCATCTTTCTTCTCCTGGGCCTCCAATCCCATCTGTTCGGTGGCAAACTTGTTGTTTACCACATACACATATTCCAGCTTGCCGAAATCTACCGCCAACGCTACTTCCATCTTCAGGAAAAAGCCGGTGCCCTTAGCGTTGAGGCCGCTTACTTTACCTACGGGTATCCCTGCCGGGAAAAGCGATAGCTGCGAAGTTACCACCTGCTCGCCTACCTTAGGCGATGCGTTATTCGATACATCTTCCAGCAGGGCCTTGTGCGGATCAAAGTCCTCGCCCCATTGCAGGTAGCCAATTTCTTTATGTGTAGCAAGCATCACGCTAAAGCGCGAATCTTTATGCAACAGCGATTGCACTATGGAAACATGCTCGCCTACCAGCACCACTTTGCCCACTATCCCCGCGCCCGTTATTACGCCCATGCCCTTACCAATGCCATCTTTGCTACCACGGTTTATAGTAAGGTAGTTATTACGTTTGTTTACAGAGTTATTGATAACCTTGGCCTCTATATACTCGTATTGCTGCTTGTAAATGGTATCATTCACCACATGTTTGGCAACCGAATCGGCATATTTAGAAGAGCGTAGTTGGTTGCGCAGTTCCGCGTTTTCACGGGCCAGTTGGTCGTTCACCTGCCGTAAGGATAGGTAGCCCTTCAGCTCATCGGCATGGGTATAAAATTCGCTGGTAACCTTGTTGGTGCTGTTGATGAAACTCGCCTTTTGGAAAGAGTTGTACTTGATGTAGATAACCAGCGATGCTACAAAGAAAATTAGGAACAAAAAGAATGCGTTGTACTTAGTGATAAATATCAGGAGGTTACGCATCTACTTAAAAATTGGAGATTAGAATTAAGACTCAAGAACCAAGAAACAAGACAGGATTCCCTTCCCCTCTTAATTCTTGGTTCTTATCTCTTGTTTCTCTAACAACTATTGCATTAAAAACTTAAAGTTACCGATATTTTTAAGGGCGGTGCCGGTGCCGCGCACTACTGCGCGCAATGGGTCTTCGGCAACGTGTACGGGCAGTTTGGTTTTTGCGGCTACGCGCTTGTCTAAGCCGCGTAACAATGCGCCACCACCTGTAAGGTAAATACCGGTTTGGTAAATATCCGCAGAAAGCTCCGGCGGGGTTATCTCCAATGCCTTCAGTATCGCTTCCTCTATTTTAGAGATGGATTTATCCAGGCAATGCGCAATCTCGGTGTACGATACCGTGATTTGCTTAGGCACACCGGTCATCAAGTCACGACCCTGTACAGCGAAATCTGCAGGTGGTTCCGATAGCTCCGGAAGAGCGGCGCCTACTTCAATCTTTATTTTCTCGGCAGTACGGTCGCCAATCATGATATTGTGCTGGCGGCGGATGTACTGTACGATGTCGGAATCGAAGTTGTCACCCGCTACGCGGATACTCTGATCGCAAACAATCCCCGATAGGGCGATAACGGCAATCTCCGTAGTACCACCGCCGATATCGATGATCATGTTACCCATAGGTTCTTCCACGTCTATACCGATACCTACGGCAGCAGCCATTGGTTCGTATATCAGGTACACTTCTTTAGCGCCTGCAATTTCGGCGCTATCGCGTACCGCGCGTTTTTCTACTTCGGTAATGCCCGATGGGATACAGATAACCATACGCAGCGATGGGAAGAACCACCCTTTGCCCTGGTTTATCATTTTTATCATCCCGCGTATCATCAGTTCGGCGGCGTTAAAGTCGGCAATTACACCATCTTTAAGCGGGCGCACGGTGCGGATGTTATCGTGGGTTTTACCCTCCATTTGCATAGCCTGGCGGCCAATGGCAATAACCTTATTAGTTGTACGATCGAAAGCAACTATCGACGGCTCATCAACAACTACTTTATCATTATGTATAATGAGGGTATTGGCAGTACCCAAATCTATGGCGATTTCTTGTGTGAAAAAATTAAATAAACCCATGTGGCGTTATTTCAAATATTTTGCAAAGTTAATAATAATGAACACGATTTGTTACGAAAATGCGTAGAGGGTACGAATTTCACGAATTAAAACTAATTAATAGTTAATAACTCCCGATTTGTATAATTCGTGCCCTTGTGTCGACTTTTATTCGCTAAAACCTTCGTGTAAGTTCGGTTTTATTTATCGTATTGTACCCGTTCTTTTCTGTGGAACTGGCGTTAATCGTATGATTTGTGTTATAAATTTTATTCCGGTTATATTTTAGGAGATGCTTATGGCGTTGCCTTCGGCCCGGGTTATCCGCTCATACTGCACGGGCATTAGCCACAGGCCGGTATCCGCTTCTACCCCTAACGCATTTCCCTGAACCGCTGATTTTACTGATTAAAAGATTTCGCTGACAGCACATGTTCCCCTAACCTCTAATCACCAACCTCTAACCCTTAGTGCTTAAAGTGCCTTACCCCGGTAGTAACCATGGCAATGCCTTTTTGGTTGCACATGTTGATAGAATCCTGGTCTTTTATCGAACCGCCCGGCTGCAACACAGCAGTAATACCGGCATCAGCAGCTATCTCCACACAATCGGGGAAAGGGAAGAAAGCATCAGATGCCATTACCGCGCCTTTCAGATCGAAACCAAAGCTTTCGGCTTTGATGATGGCTTGCTTCAAAGAATCTACCCTCGAGGTTTGGCCAACGCCGCTTGCCATCAGCTGGTTGTTTTTAGCGAAAACGATGGTGTTGGATTTGGTGTGCTTTACCACTTTATTGGCAAAGTAAAGGTCTTTCAGTTCCTCCGTAGTAGGAACTTTTTCGGTAACCGGGTTCATTTGTGCCGGGCCTTCAATAACCAGGTCCATATCCTGTTCGATAACACCATTCAACAATGTTTTGAATTGCTTCGTAGGCAGTTCAACCTTATTACGGATGAGTACGATGCGGTTCTTTTTAGCGGTTAATACTTTCAGCGCATCATCGGTATAAGCCGGGGCAATCAGCACCTCGTAAAATATCTTATCTATTTCTAAAGCAGTTGCCTCGCAAACTTCGGCGTTGGTAATTAATACACCGCCAAAGGCCGATACCGGATCGCAAGCCAAGGCATCTAACCAGGCCTCTTTGGTATGTAAACGACTGGCAATACCGCAGGCGTTTGTGTGTTTCAATATAGCGAAGGTTGGCTCCGTAAACTCGTTTATCAGCGCTACAGCGGCATCAACGTCAACCAGGTTGTTGTATGATAACTCTTTGCCGTTCAGTTTGGTGAACATCGCATCAAGGTTACCGTAGAAAGTACCCTTTTGGTGCGGGTTTTCGCCGTAACGCAGGGTTTGGCTGGTTTGTATGCTCTGTTTAAAAACAGGCATAGGCTCGGTTTGGTCGAAATATTGGAAGATGTGCGTATCGTAGTTAGACGATATGTTGAATGCCTTTTGGGCGAAAGTACGGCGTTGGTCTATGGTAGTGGTACCCTCCTGGCTTTTCAGGATATCTTCCAGGATACCGTAATCGTTTTTAGACGCTACGATAACTACGTCTTTGAAATTCTTAGCCGCTGCACGGATAAGCGAGATGCCGCCGATATCTATCTTCTCGATGATATCTTCCTGGCCTGCGCCGGAGTTTACGGTTTCTTCGAAGGGGTATAGGTCTACGATTACCAGATCGATCTCCGGGATGGCGTATTGCTCCAGTTGCTGCGCATCGCTATCTAAACCACGGCGCGATAAAATACCGCCGAACACCTTTGGATGCAGGGTTTTTACGCGTCCGCCCAGTATGGATGGGTACGAGGTAAGGTCCTCAACGGCAATCACATCGACGCCAAGATCGCGGATAAAAGTTTCGGTACCACCGGTTGAATATATGTTGACACCAAGGCGATTCAGCTCGTGGATTATCGGCTCGAGGTTGTCTTTGTAATAAACAGAAATAAGGGCATTTTTTATTTGAACGGACTGGCTCATTTGCAGGGCTTTTTTTGAGCCGCAAAGGTATGAATTAGAGATTAGAGATTAGAGACTTAAGGTTAGTTTTTTTTATTGGGTTTGTAATTGATGCTTAAGGAGATAAAAAGGATGTTTTGCCATAAAAATAAGCCCCGGTTGTTGCGTTGCGAGCCGCTCATCCGTAAGGATAAAAAACAAACCGATGAAAACTTCAGCTAAACTTGCAGCACTTGCCATTATCATTTTTATGGCCGCATGCACCAAACAACAAGGCGAAACACCCAAAGCCAAAGCATCGCTCATCGGTACATGGCAACTAAACGCCAGTTATATATCCCCTGGCGATGGCAGTGGCACCTATCAGCCCGTGGCAAACCCTGGCAACAACAGCATCAACCTAAAAGCCAACGGAACGATAGAAGTTAGCGGGTTGAGCGACGCTGATAATTTCCTGCTTTACTTTTCGCAATACGACAGCTACACTGTTAAAGACAGCATTACCCTTGTTTTTAAAAGGACGGCCGACACAACTACACAAAACTTCCTTTATAAAATAGAAGGGGACAAGCTGTCGCTATCGCCGGCCGGGCCGCTTATGTGCATTGAGGGTTGCGGTGTGCGTTTTAAAAAGGTTGATGAATAAGCATTGAACCATGAAAACTACAATAAAAATTTTATCAACATTGTTCATCGTTGGCGTTATCGCGTTAGCGTGTACCAAACAGGGCGCTGCGCCAAATGCATCCTTAACCGGAAAATGGAAGTACACCGGTGGCATGATGAGTAGCGGCGGCCCGCAATACTTTGTGCCGGCAACCAAAAGCACCGATTACCTGCAGTTGAACACCGATGGCACCATGGACTGGACCACCAGCACCGAATATAAAAAGTACACGCTTAAAGACAGCGTAACCCTGGTGATGACGCATGCAGATGGCAGCAACTACCAAAATTATTACTACCATATTAAAGGCGATTCGCTAAGCATCGGCCCTAACGGGCCTGTTTATTGCTTCGAAGGCTGTTCGTTTAAATTCGTCAAAAGCAAATGATTATTGAACGGGCAGACTTGCCATTTTAGGCAAAGCTTACTATTTTAGGCCATCGCAATTTAAAATACCATGGCCGAAAACCTGCAGCACACCGACACTATTGAAATCCCTTTAAATAAAACCAAGTTATCATTAATGGCACTTGGCTCGGTTGCCTTTGTAGCAGCCGGAGTGTGGTTTATTACCCATCCCAACATCAGGCTTTTTGGCAACCAACCAAACCCAATACTGGGTTATGGCTTAGGCATTGTGGCCGTGGCGTTCTTTGGCTTTTGCGCGTATTGCCTGGTGAAAAAACTATTCGATACCCGGCCCGGCCTCATCGTAAGCAGCGAAGGTATTACTGATAATTGCAGCGGCTATACTTTCGGCTTGATACCCTGGGCAGATATAGAAGGTATTGAGGTAATAGAAATAGGCAAACAAAAACTTATTATGATACTGGTGCATAACCCCGCCGAATACATCGATCGCCAAAGCAACGCTATCATGAAGAAAATGGCCGCCATGAATTACCGACAGTACCAAACACCGGTGAGCATTACTGCTAATACTTTGCAATACGAATTGGAGGGGTTGTTTAAAGTATTGAGAGAGAAGTTGGCCGAAAACAAGAGATAAATTATGCCAGATGCTCCTTTTATAATTATCAGCGACTACTCCTTTCACGATTCAGAAATCCTGAGAGTGACAGAAAACCACAACCAGATTTTAGAATTTCTTATAGATTTCCCTACAGATTGGAATAACAATATTTTTGAGTATCATTTACTAAAATTCCACGATGTTATTAGTTACAAAGTTGATGAAATTCCATTTGCTGGACCTGTAACTATATTGGAAATTAATGAACTGAAAAGCGTTGCCAAGATGTTAGGACATGGCGAAAACGCAATAAAGACAACAAGAAATAAAATTGAGATGATTACGAATGCAGGCAGCAGAACAATTGAGTATACCGACTGCTACATAACAAAGGCCTAATTTCCAAACCTGCCTAACTCCTCATCTTCTTCAATAAATTCTCAATCACCTTGGGGAAGTGCAGATGCTCCAGTTGCTGGCCCTTGAATTTTACGATCTCCAGCGTATCGCCGGGCTCTATCTTAAATTTGGATTGATGGATGGGCTCGCCCTCATCGAACTCGGCATTTACGAAGTGTATGGTAATACCCGATTCCTCTTCGCCTGCGGCCAATACCGCCTTGTGTACATTATCGCCATACATGCCCTTCCCGCCAAATTTGGGTAGTAACGCAGGGTGCAGATTGATAATTTTGTTAGGGAAAGCAGCTAACAAATTTTTGGGCACCAACCATAAGAAACCCGCCAGCACAATAAGATCTACCTGCAGGTTTTTAAGCAAAGCGATCACCTCGTCGGTATCGTAAAACTCGGTGCGGGTAAAAACATGCGAGGGCACCTCGAAATTATCGGCGCGCTGCAATACGTAGGCCTGCGGGTTGTTGGTGAGTATCAATACCACCTCGGCATCGGCATTACGTTTAAAGTGCTCCATTATCTTCTGGGCGTTCGACCCCGAACCGGAAGCAAAAATGGCTATTCTCTTTTTCAAAATGGCTATCAGCTTTATTACTGCAAAATATAAAAATTTAACCGGTTATCGCGTTATTACTTCTTTCTGGCGTATAAATCCCCAGCGGTATATGGTGCGCGGCTGCGTAGAGGTATAATAAGCCTGTGTATCGCCGGTTTGCAGCACCATAGAAAATTCGCCAAGGTTGCTTATTTGCGCATTGGCAAATGGCTTGGAGCTGCCTACGGTGCTGTTGTCCTTGCAAACCATATCGGCAAACAAGATCAGCTTAGTATCGCTCAGGCTGTAAGTGCCCCGGGCAATATCCTGCGCTGTACAATCGAAATTGGTATAAGTGCAGCTGCCGTCTTTATAAAACTTAAATATTTGCGTGCTATCACAGGTGATAGTATCGGTTGATTGCTGGGTATCGCCTATATAATTATACACCTGCAGCGATGCCAGTTCCCACTGCCGGGTGGTAAGCAAATTGGGTATATTGCTTTTATCCTCTTTTTTGCAGGAGTTTGCCACCAGCCCAATCAGCAGCAATAACGATGCACAACAGAAACCAATATTTTTCTTCATCCTTTAATCAGCCGCAAAAATAGGAATTACATTTACATACACCTGCCCGGCCAATCAATATAACTGTATTAAGTCCGCATTATTTTGCATGTGGGTTATTACTTAAACGGGGGGCGGTTGATTAGGTTTGCAAAACAACTAAATTGCGGCAATAAATAACCGGAGGATAATGCGATGTTAAATAAGCCCATCAACCACTCAGCAGACCAGCAAACCATGCGGATACCTTACCCGCAGCTCAAAGCCGAATTTAAGCGCGTTTTACTTTCACTGAATTTTACGGATGATAAAGCTGATGCCTGCGCCGGCATATTTGCCGATAACAGCCGCGATGGCGTTGCTTCGCACGGGCTTAACCGCTTTGGCGTATTCATCGAATATCTAAAAGAAGGGTTTATTACCCCCAATGCCGAGCCATCGCTAATAAGCTCCTTTGGCGCCCTTGAGCAATGGGACGGCAACTTTGCCACCGGCATGCTCAATGCGCGTTTTAGTATGGATAGAGCCATAAGCATGGCTCACGAGAACGGCATAGGTTGCGTAGCCATCAAAAACACCAACCATTGGATGCGCGGCGGCACCTACGGCTGGCAGGCAGCAGAGGCCGGCTGCGTGGGCATTTGCTTTACCAATACCATAGCCAACCTACCGCCCTGGGGCGGCACCCAGCCACGCCTGGGCAACAATCCGTTAATTATAGCCGTCCCCAAACAAGGCGGGCATGTGGTGCTGGATATGGCCATCTCCCAATTCTCCTTCGGCAAGCTGTGGCAATACGAAGCAACAAACAAACCCCTGCCCCTACCCGGCGGCTACGATAGTGAAGGTAAGCTTAGCACCGATGCCAAAGCCATTTTAGCGACAAAACGGGCATTGCCCATCGGTTTCTGGAAAGGCTCGGGCCTATCTCTGGTGCTCGATCTGCTCGCTACCATACTTAGCGACGGCAACTCAACCGCTGCCATTACCCAAAGCGGCCGCAAAGAAACCGGCGTATCGCAAGTGTTTATAGCCATAAAAGCTGATGCGGAGCAAAACGAAGCGCTAATAGAACAGATTATAGATTACACCAAAAGCAGCGCAACCGAGGGCGGCAACGAAATTTTATACCCCGGCGAAAATATGCTACGCACCAGGGAAAAAAGCCAAGCCGAGGGCGTGTTGGTAGATGAAAGGATTTGGGAAGAGGTGAAGGGGATGTGAGTTAAAATCTTTTCCAAATGTCAGGGTCTCGGCTCATGTGTAACACGGCTGCAATAGTAACCGTTTTAGGATTGTGCCCGATACGATAATGTATCATAAACGGAAAAACATCTAATACCGCCGTATGAATATCATCGTAGCGAATAGCAAACATATAAGGATTCTGCTCTATCAACGCTAATTTGCGCCGAACCTGGAACAGAAATTTTTTAGCCAATCCGGCCTGTCTTTCTTCATACCATGCTGCAGCTTCGGATATATCCAATTCCGCCAATGGCAAAATAACTGACCTATACACTAAATTTCTTTTCGAGTTTGTCCATTACCTCATTAAAGTCTAACGCGTTATCAGGATTTGCGTCGTGTTCAGCTAAACGTTTGCGAACAATATCGATATGCCATTGCGGAACATCCGCTTCCATCTCTTCAATGCCCTGGTATTTATCTTTCAATTCATTCCATTCGTTTATTGGAATAAATACGCCAGTGGTTTCACCTGTGCTGTCGGAAATATATTGTAAACTCATAGCTGAATGTTTTGCTGCTTTGTTAATACTAAGTTAGTTATAAAAACTATTTATCCCAAACAGACTACTAACAGATCGGGAGGCGGCATTGCACATCTCCCCCTACCTCACCAACCCCTCAAATTTATCCCAAAAACCATCCTTCGGCAAAGGTGCCACGATGAGTACCGGTTCGTTTTTTACTGGGTGGACAAATTGCAGGCGGCGGGCATGCAGGCATATGCTTTTGCGCAGGCTACCGCGGGGGTAGCCATATTTGTTATCGCCTACTATGGGGCAGCCCAGGGTGCTTAGCTGCACGCGTATCTGGTGCGGCCGGCCGGTTATCGGGTCTACCTCTATTACGTAATAGCCATCCAGCTCGCCAACCAGTTTGTAGTTCAGTTCGGAACGGAGGCTGCCTTGCACTTCTTTATCGTGCGCTTTGGTAACGTTCTTCTGAGGGTTTTTCACTAACCAATGTACCAGGTTGCCGACCTCGGGCTGGGGACGTTTGCGGGTAATGGCATAATAGGTTTTATGCATCTCGCGGCCTTTGAACAGCTTGTTTATCCTATCCAAAGCCTTGCTGGTTTTGGCGAAGAGGATAACGCCGCTCACGGGCCTGTCTAACCGGTGTACCACGCCCAGGAAAGCGCCATTGGGTTTGTTGTATTTAGCGGCGATGTATTTCTTTACCTTCTCGTCAAGCGGCTCGTCGTTAGTATCATCTACCTGTACAATGTCACCGGCGCGTTTGTTCACGGCAATCAGGTGGTTATCCTCGTAAAGGATATCCTTATCGGTAACATCGTGGCTGGTATAATTATGTTCGGGGCGGGCCAATTTTATTTCGGATTTGGGATTTACGATTTGGGATTTATTTATCTGCAAATGGCATCAATTTATCTAATAGGTTTATTGAAGCTTCATCTGCACATTTGAAATCTGCACACCTAATATTCTTCCTTTTCGTTCGGGAAATTACTTGCCCTTACATCGCTTACATAATTTTTTATTGCGCCGTCCATCACGCTGTGCAGGTCGGCGTATTGGCGTAAAAAGCGTGGTTTAAAACCTTTGTTCAGGCCAAGCATATCGTGTATCACCAGCACCTGCCCGCTGCAATGCTGCCCGGCACCAATGCCAATGGTTGGTATATTAAGGCTATCGCTTACTTCTTTTGCCAGTTTAGATGGGATTTTTTCCAGCACAATGCCAAAGCAGCCCAGTTCCTGCAGCTTTAAAGCATCCTCTTTTAACTTGGCAGCTTCCGCCTCTTCTTTGGCCCTTACGGTGTAGGTACCGAATTTGTATATCGATTGCGGCGTTAGGCCCAGGTGCCCCATTACCGGGATACCGGCGGTAAGGATACGTGTTACAGATTCTGCAATCTCCACACCACCCTCCAGCTTCACTGCGTGCGCGCCCGCTTCTTTCATGATGCGGATGGCCGAAGCAAGGGCTTCTTTAGAATTCCCCTGGTACGAGCCGAAAGGCAAATCTACCACCACCAGCGCCCGCTTAGCGGCCCGTACTACCGATGCAGCGTGGTATATCATTTGGTCGAGCGTGATGGGCAGGGTGGTTTCGTGCCCGGCCATTACGTTGGAGGCCGAATCGCCAACCAGTATAATATCGGTACCCGCATTATCAACGATCAGCGCCATTGAATAATCGTATGCCGTAAGCATGGCAATTTTTTCGCCCCGGTTCTTCATTTCCTGCAGGGTATGCACCGTAATGCGCTTTACTTCCTTATTTACCGACATACTGATGATAGTTTCGTGAGCCGCAAAGTTAGGAACTCATCCGGTATTTTTACGGATGAAAAAAACGGCTCACTGCGGTTTTGCATTTATATATTATTTACTATTTTAGTGCAGCCCCAATTATAAAGTATAATACTATTAGATTTTAATGGACGATAAAATATACCCATGCATATACTGCGGTAAACCCATGAACCATACCGACCGCAAACCGCGTAATTTTTACCTTAAAAAATTCCTACCCTTTTTGCCTATCAGACCATTCTGGTGCACGCATTGCCTAAAAACAACTTTCTTTTGGGGCAACAAAGGCAAGTAGCCAAACACGCGCGTTTTAGTGAGTGCAAAAAACAAGTGGTAATAACTTTTGATTTAAAAAATTAAATCCTACTTTTGCGGCGTGAATAAAGAGGTGTTTTACTTCAATTTTCAGTGCTGTTCATACGGAGCTTCGTGCCAGGAAATCCGAACAAATTACCCTTTCAATTTTTTTGCAAAATGAACCATTACACCAAACTGCCCGCAGTATTGTTATTGGCCGATGGCACCGTTTTTAACGGTAAAGCCGCAGGTAAAATAGGTACCACCACCGGCGAGATATGTTTTAACACCGGGATGACCGGCTACCAGGAAATTTTTACCGACCCATCTTACTTTGGGCAAATAATGGTGGCTACCAATGCGCACATCGGCAACTATGGCATCTCTGCCCAGGAGGTAGAATCGGGCCAGATACAGATAGCCGGGCTGGTTTGCAAAAACTACAACATTGCCTACAGCCGCAAACAGGCCGATGAATCGATACAGGATTATTTTCAGGAGCAGAACATCGTAGGCATATCTGATATAGATACCCGCCAGCTGGTTCGCCATATACGCGATAAAGGTGCCATGAACGCCATTATTTCCTCGGAGATATTAGACCTCGACGAACTGAAAGCCAAACTGGCCGAAGCGCCGGATATGGATGGATTGGAGTTATCCTCGCAGGTATCTACCAAAGAAACTTACACCTTCGGCAGCGAAACAGCTACCTACCGCGTGGCCGTTTTAGACCTCGGCGTGAAGAAAAATATCCTCCGCAATTTTGACGACCGCGACGTGTACGCCAAGGTGTACCCTGCAAAGACCACCTTTGCCGAAATGGAAAAGGATTTTGCCCCGGCAGGTTACTTTATTTCTAACGGCCCCGGCGACCCATCGGCTATGCCCTACGCTGTGGAAACCGTAAAAGAAATCTTAGCTGCCGATAAGCCTTTATTCGGCATTTGCCTGGGCCACCAGTTGCTGGCTTTGGCAAACGACATACCAACCAAAAAGATGCACAACGGGCATCGTGGCCTTAACCACCCGGTGAAGAACGTAATCATCAACCATTGCGAGGTTACTTCGCAAAACCACGGCTTCGGCGTAGTGCCCGAGGCGGTGAGGGCATCTGATAAGGTAGAGATTACCCACATAAACCTTAACGACCAATCGATAGAAGGTATCCGCGTAAAAGATAAAAAGGCATTCTCGGTACAATACCACCCCGAATCGTCGCCCGGCCCGCACGATAGCCGTTATCTGTTCGATGACTTTATTAATCTGATGAAATAAGAACCGGGATTAAGCGGATTTTTACGATTTCACCGATTTAAAATCAGGAAAATCCTCTAATCAAGAGAATCAAGGTTCAGACAATGCCGAACGCCTTTCAAGCTTAACTTGAGAGGCGTTCTCCTTTAAACACCGCGTCATTGAGGCACGAAGCAATCTCCCGATTAGCAGAGCGACCTGCATAGAGCCCGTCCTGCGTAGCGATTGCTTCGTTCCTCGCAAGGACGTACTTACTTACTTTTTCAAATAATACGCCGGCACCGGTAATCCCTTCTTCTCTACATCCCAAATAATGCTGCTTACTTTCCAGCCTTTAGGTGTTTTAATGAGCTGAAAGCTATTTACGCCACGCTCAGCAATACTATCCCTGGTATTTAAATAAGTGTTATAGGTGCTGATGCGGTGCGCTACACTGCCAAACTGCTCGGTTTTGCCGTATGCTTCTTCCTCATAAAACATAGTTATATGGCCGTCGGTTACAAAATTTTTGTACAATTTAATGATTTGTGGCAAGGAGGCAACTTCTGCTGTATCGGCGCGGAAATTGATGAATTGCGCCTGCGGGATAAAATAATTTCCTATCTCATCAAACCTGGGTTGCTCCCCTTTTTTAAAAGTGAGAGCGGTGTAAGCATCATGTACCGCTTTGGTTATGGCACTGTCTTCGGGAACTGTGTAACCAGCCGAAGAGGTTTGCACTTCAGCGGATTTTTTATCAGCAGTTTGGCATGCGGAAATTGCTAACGCCATGGCTGCTACCAATAACAGGTTTTTCATAATTGCAATTGTGTTTATACGAAGCTACTGATTTACACGCTTTTTTCCTAAGCGCTAAAGGGTTTGAAGATAAATTAGCGAATGCAAAAAATTACTGCCTGACTATTTGTAATTTTATTATTTTTATTTGGATTTATTCTAAATAAGGTTTTACTTTGTTGGCGTGAGCGGTTGATATGCTCTGAAAAACTTAAGCCCTGCTTTTTCGGTAAGTACTTTTTCATGGGGGAAACACCGCTTAAGCAGGCACAAATTTTTAACATCACCTACCTATGTGCGACGCAAAAGTGCTCAGTCAGAAAGGGGCATCGGTTATCAGCCGGTGCTCCGAATGCCACTGTGTTTTCATCTGGAACCACAACCTTATCCTCAGCTTCACGCCCGGGCAATTTGCGCAGTTCAGGGATTTCGCTGCCGACCTGGATTTCGACGGGCACTCCTTCCCGTTCCCGGATGGTCAGGAACGCATTGTGATGCGCACCCCTGTAAGCGATATACAATTCACCTTCACCACCCACGAGTGGGAGGATTTCCATGCAGCAATGGACGAGGCCGCCTATATGCAGGAAGTTTACGGGTTGATGGAAGGATAGAGCAAAGCTTTAAATAAAAACACAGAGATATGCAGCGAAATGGGCAAAATAGCTCCTCTGCTTCAGAGGCCGCTTCAAAAAATAGACGGCATATTTTTTAATGTGCGGAATATTGAATAAAAGGACTAACTGGTTTTTCCTTTACATCGGGCAGGAAAAACGTATTTAGCTTTTCTTGCAATCTGGTTAAAAACAGAAAAGCTAACAGTAGCGGTACCCCTAATATAGGTTCGCCAAAGCTTAAGATAAACATTACAACAAGGCAATAAATCACCTGCTCGGCGTTCAAAAGCTGCGCACGGCAAAATTTAATATACCGATAGGCCATGTACATCATGCCCAATAGTCCGAATTGCGCCAATGCCTCAATTATCCCATTTGACACGTTGATGTTGTATTTAGTGTTAACAAAAACATCATATCGGTTATTTACGCCGCAAATTAACTTTGTGCCAAACTTGCGGTAAACAAACACCATACTGGAAAAACGATCGAGCGGTATTTGTTCATGTATACGGCGGAAGCTTTCATCTAATTGTGCCAGATGCTTAAGATCGTCCATATCCTGGTGATAGGTGAACTTTATTTTGTTGCCTAAAAATGGCACGTACATAATACATACTGCACATAATGGGATAAATAGTAATACCCAGGCTTTTATTTTGGCTCGGTATCGTAAAGCTAAAAATATTACTGCAAGCAAACCAAGGCAGGCGGTGGTTGAGAAAGTGGTGAAAACGCCTATAATAAAAAGCAGCGCCTTTTTATCGACCTTGAATTGGTTTAAAAAGAAATGAAAAACGAGGGCGACAACAAGGAAACAGCCAAAAGCCCCGGGTTCCCAGGCAAAACCCGAATTCGCAAAATCGTGCAAATCTTTGTGGAACGTGAATAATATCAGGTTGCTGTAACCAGCCAGCAATTGGTTATTTGGCAAATTAACCGCCATAAAAGCCTTATACAAAAGGGCAGGCGCCAAAAGTTGAACGGCGAAAAACAGGAACGAAAGTACGGTAAGATCGGCCATTACCTGCACGATGTAAGCGATAGCCTTATTCTTCAGGATAACGCAGAAAAGGAACGCAGTGAAAATATATTTACACAGGAACATGACATCTGATACAAAAAACTCATCGTTAAGGTTATTGATGTAATAATCGCGGGTGAACACCAATAGCAGGTACCCTATTGAAAAAAAACAAATAACCTGCAGGTCCTTCAATGTAAAAAGCCGTTTGGCTAAATAAACAGCTGTAAAAAACACTAGTACCCCTATCCAGCACGCGTTTGTAGACGACAGAACGTTGGCGTTTGACGAAAGCAGGATAAACAGCACGGTAACCACATAATAAATGTTGAACCGTTTATATACGTGTAGTTTACGCTGCATAGATTAGTCGATAATGTGTTTAAGCAGCGTGAAACACTCGGCAGCTGTTGAACCTATACTACTGCCACGGTAAGCTGCCAACGCTTTTATAGCAACAAGAGAGCGCGGCAGTGGCGCTTCCATCACTTCAGATTGGTAAACCTGCATAATATCCAACTTCTTGTGCAGATAGGGACTTATATCGATATAAACATTTGGCGTAAAAGCATTGCCAGGTAAAGGGGGGGAAAACTCAGTTTCGGATATGGTTTCGTACATCAACACCTGTTTTATAAAAGGGAAGTTGAAGTTTTTTGTACAGCTAAATGCAGCCTTAAATATAATTTGGTGGTCGGTGTGCACATCGCTGTGGTTCGGTAAAAAAACCGTATCCGGCCGCACCTCTTTTACAATGTTGCTAATTTTAGATACTAAGGGCCCTATATCGTTAAATGTAATGCCTGCGGCGGCGTAACCTAATTCAAAGCGTTTGGTGAAGCCGTACATGGCATCTACTTTTTCAATTTCCTGCTGCCTCAGTTTTATATTCTCCGGTGTTTTGCCGTTTCGGTAAAACTCGGTGCAAATAAGCCAGTAAACCCGGCACCCCTGGCTAATGTATTTTAAAATGGCACCGCCGCAACCAAGGGTTTCATCATCGGGATGGGGCGCTATTATAAGTATGCTTTCCATCATCATCCTTCGCTATCTTCTGTCATATAAGCATATTGATTTACTTTGAATGCTACCATGGCGGTTTTGTATTCCTCCTCGTTACCTATATCCTGCCAGTAACCATCAAACGGGTAAACCGAAACCTGCTTATCCAGGCGCAGCATGCTATCCACCAACTCATCCATCCCAAAGGGTTTGTTAAGGGGTATAAACTCGAGCACTGCCTTGTTAGCTATATAAATACCTGCGTTTATTTGCAGGGTATCGGGCTTTTCTTCCAGCTTAATTAACCGGTTATTGGCATCAGATTGTAATACGCCGTACGCTATTTTGTATTTTTTTTTGTAGGCCGCCACAGTGAACAGGTTATTGCCTGTTATATGATTATTAAACATAGCCCGAAGATCGAGGCTGGAGAGGATATCACAATTAATTACAAGGAAATCATCAGGCAGGGCGGTTAAAATTTTTAATGGCCCCGCAGTGCCCAATGGAAAATCTTCTACCGAGTAATGGATTCTTACCCCCCATTTATCGCCATTGCCAAAGTAGTTCTGGATATTTTGAGCAAAATGAAATACCGAAAAAGTAATGTCGTTAAAGCCAAAGTATCTAAGCTGGCGTACTATTATTTCTAATATTGGGTACTCTCCTACCGGCAACATAGCCTTGGGCATAGCATGCGTGAACGACATTAAACGGCTGCCTTTGCCACCCGATATGATGACCGCGTGCTTATACATTGTAAACTTTGCTTTTATAACCGGCCATATTACCAGGTATCAGCAGCCAGTTTATCGTTTGCTGCAGTCCTTTTTCAAATGTATAAGCCGGTGTAAAACCGGTATATTCCTTTATCTTATGGTTGTTGCATAGTAGGTGTTGCACTTCTGCACCGGCAGGCCGTACACGTTCCTGGTCGGCCACCAACAATACATCGGCATCCATTTGTTTACAAATGAGTGCAAACACATCAGCCATGGAGTAATCGATACCAGAACCAATATTAACCGTTTCGCCAACCATTGCATCATTTTCGGCAATGAGTGCCATGCCACGGCAGGTATCGGCTACATAATTAAGGTCGCGCCGTGGCGATACATTGCCCAACTTAACCTCTTTGCTGCCGCTCGCTATTTGTACTATGATGGCCGGTATAATGGCTCTTGCCGATTGCCTGGGCCCATAAGTATTAAATGGCCTCACAATTGCTGCCTTTAACCCGTATGAACGGTGAAAACTGTACACAATAGCTTCTGCGCTTATTTTTGAGGCGCTGTATGGCGATTGTGCCTGCAAAGGATGTTTTTCGTCGATTGGTAAATATTGAGCGCTGCCATAAACCTCGCTGCTGGATATATAAATAAACCTGGCATTACTTTTTTGGGCCGCGCTGCACATATTAAAAGTGCCGCTGATATTGGTATCTATAAAACTTGCCGGGTTTTGAATGGAGTATGGAACGGAGATAAGCGAGGCGAGATGAAAAACAATATCTATATCGCTGGTTAGTTTTTGGCAGCAATCCGCATCGCGGATATCGCCTGCTATTACTTCAACATTTAAATGGTTTGGGATGTTTTCCAGCCAGCCCCAGCTGTTAAAAGAATTGTATAACACTAAAGCCCGTATTATTGCCCCTTTGTTTTGCAGGTACTCTACCAAATGCGATCCTATGAAACCGTCGGCACCTGTTATTAAAACTCTTTTGTTTTGCCAAAATTGAGGCATCCTGTGAAATGATTAGGTGGTAAATGTATGCCCAATATAGCCATAAAATTGGTAGGATCAGCTATAATTAATTAAAAGAACAAAAATGTTACCTATTGAAAAAACCGCGGCGTTAAAACA
This sequence comes from Mucilaginibacter sp. P2_D11, assembly GCF_056404435.1. Classification (NCBI taxonomy): domain Bacteria; kingdom Pseudomonadati; phylum Bacteroidota; class Sphingobacteriia; order Sphingobacteriales; family Sphingobacteriaceae; genus Mucilaginibacter; species Mucilaginibacter sp. P2_D11. The sequence continues at coordinate 85,014 of NZ_JBFUEA010000004.1, read as the reverse complement.
AATAATTTTACCTAAAATGAGTAAACATGACGTATATTTATCTAACAATCAATTTGTTATATAAAACTTATAGGTTTCCTTTATCCCTTGTTGCAAATTGAGGCTACTTTGCCATCCCAACTCCTTTAACCTGTCAATCCCTGTGAGCTTTTGTAAAGTCCCGTCGGGCATATCGTGGTTCCACACTATATCGCCTTTATAGCCAACCACCTCTTTCACCATATGAGCAATATCGTAGAGGGTATGATCGGTACCCAGCCCGATATTTATCTGCGTATTCCTTACCTCGCTCTTCACAATACCTGCAGAGTATTGCACTGCCGAATACTTAAGCAAATCTGTGAAATCAACATTTTCCATAATATACAAACAGGCATCGGCCAACTCGCCGGCATGCATTACTTCGCGGCGCGGCTTGCCTGTGCCCCATAACAAAATATTACCGCCCGCCCCGGCATCCTCATTCTGGATACCATATTTACACAGTATGCCGGTAATCTGTTCTTCGGTTGCATCACCGCCAATTCCTTCAACCGGATTTTTGGCCAAATCATGCCGGATAGCTTCCCAGTTATCGTCCATTAGTGATTTCCCCAAATGCATCTTTCGGATAAACGCCGGTAAAAAATGCGAGTTGGTAAGGTCGTAGCTATCGTTGGGGCCATACAGGTTAGTTGGCATAACGGCTATATAATTAGTACCGTACTGCACATTGTAGCTTTCGCACATTTTTATGCCCGCTATTTTGGCTATGCCGTATGGTTCGCTTAAGTATTCAAGCGTATCGGTCAGCAAATAGCCCTCTTCCATGGGTTGGGGGGCATTGGTTGGGTATATGCAGGTACTGCCTAAAAATATCAGTTTCTTTATCCCGGAGAGATAACTATTGTGGATGATGTTGTTTTGTATCTGCAGGTTTTCATAAATAAACTGCGCGCGGTACGTGTGATTGGCCATAATGCCGCCAACCCGGGCCGCCGCCAAAAAAACGTAAACAGGCGCCTCATCTTTAAACATCTTTACTACCGCAAAAGGGTCTAACAGGTCTATTTTGATAAATTTACAGGCCCCGGCCTCCAAATCGGCCGCATTAAAGCAACTTACAGGGTTGCGGGTATGGTAAGTGGCTATTATATTAGTAAAGCCTTTTTTTATAAGCTCCCTCACAATTGCCGATCCGGCAAGCCCCGTGCCACCCGCGACTAATATCTTTTCTGACTGATTCATTTATACTTATTTGATATGATGTATTATTTACCGGCAATCGGCATTAAAAACTCAGGCTAAAAGCCCGTTTACAAATGCATTTATATCCCTGCCTTCTTTTGCAAAGCCCGTTTTTTGGCATTGGTTATAGGCATTTGTTAAAGCTGCATTCGGCTCAGCTTCGCCAAACACCACTGTATTATTTTGGTTAAAGCAAGCGCTACGTGTGATATAAGTATTATTGCTGATTAATTTTGTTTTCAGGTTGATGGCTTCGTAACAGCGCATGGTGATACCGGTTTGCCCTTTTTTGGCATAGTCGATAGTAAATTCCGCCGCACCAATGGCATCAAGGTAATCGGTATCATTTAACGGGCTCATCGTAATATACTTACGGTATTTTAGGTACAATATCGGGCTTGCGAAAAAATTGCGTAACAGGTAAAAAATATTATTCTCGTGCAAGCGAATGAATACGCGTTGCGGCTTAATCACCTCCAAAACCCTGTGAATATATCTAAGCCGCCCGGGGTAGTTTTTGCCAACGGCAGATATATCGTATTTTATGGCCTTGGTGCCTGTTAGAGCAGGTATGGCCGAAAACAACTCCAGCACCGGTATGTGGTGCTTGTCGGCATCGGCATAATCGAACGTATAGTATTTGTCGGTATCCCGATACCAGCCTAAAGGTGCAGCATTAAAATCGAAAGTATCCCAATTATACCCGATAATACGGGGCACCTTTTTGCGGATCTCCTTAATCAATCTATCGCTTATGCCTCTCCCCCGTATAATTACAGCTACCTCATATTTCTTATCCTTGAGAAATTTTTTTTTAATGTGTCTGTAGGTAGTCGTAAAAACCAGCGGGATCCGCAACTTACCCATTATGCTGCCGATGAGGCCCAGGGGGTAAATATCATTGGCAATGTGCACATCAAAGCCTTGTGCCATCAGCGCAATTCTTAAATGCCGGGCAAACGAGTGGAAACTCTGCTGAACAATTAATAAACAATACTTCTTTCCCGGCGATCCGTCCATCTGCTTGACTATACAATAGGCTTTTGTAATAGATCAGAAAGATATTCAAAATATTTTAACAAGGAATAGTTTTTGATAATTTACCGCGCTCGTTCGGGATTGTTTGTAATGCCATTCGCCGCCGCGTTTAACTGCACTCACCGATAGCCGCCGAATTCACCGATAATGCCTCCCCTATTCATTCCCCCCAGAAATCCGTTTACCGACGATTTGCCATGTTTCGCCTAATAACGTTAAACAAAATTTGCCCGCTGATGCACATTTGTAGTGTTAAAACAACGCAACATCATCATGACAACTCAACTTACTATCCCATCACTTTACTCCATCATGGCACTTGTAGTAGCCGTGTTGATCATCGGCGTAGGATGCCTGGCCTGCTAATCATACCTCCATCATATATCCGTATGTTTTGGCCCGTAAGCCGAAACATACGGTAGAATTTCCATCACAGCCTTATCCGTCATCATAGCCCCGCTGCGTACACTGGCAGGCACATTGGTTTCTTCGGTTAAACACATCAATCATGAAAAAGGAGATACCGTACACTGGCAATGGGGCACATTGGTAGCCGAAGGCAAAGTGGCAAATAAAATCTAATGAAAATTTAATGCCCTAAACACCATGGTTGTATGGATAATCCGTAAATCCATCGCATATTTACGCTATGGAGAAACAACCTATTATTACGGTTAACAACCTTACCAAAAACTACGGCGATTTCGCCGCCGTCAAGGGCATCAGCTTCAAGGTTCACGAGGGCGAGATATTTGGCCTGCTTGGCCCCAACGGCGCAGGCAAAACCACCACGCTGGAAATTATTGAAACCCTGCGCGAGAAAACCTCGGGCGAAATTACTGTAGGCGGTTTCGATATTAGTAAAGATGCCGACAGCATCAAAAAAATAATAGGCGTGCAATTGCAGGCAGCGGGTTACTATCCAAACCTCAACCTGTCCGAATTGATCGTACTGTTCTCCGGCCTCTACGGTATCGACAAAACACCGATGGAGATGCTTGCGAAAGTGGCCCTTACCGATAAAGCAAAATCTAAATACAAGGAACTTTCCGGCGGGCAGAAGCAACGTTTCTCTATAGCCACTACCCTGATAAACGACCCTAAGATAATCTTCCTGGACGAACCTACTACCGGCCTCGACCCGCAAGCCCGCCGCAACCTGTGGGACCTGATACGCGAGATACGCGATAACGGCACCACAGTAGTAATCACCACCCACTATATGGACGAAGCCGAAGTACTGTGCGACCGTGTAGCCTTTGTAGATGGCGGCCACATTGTAGGCCTCGACACCCCCGATAATTTCATAGATAAACTCCTGGATACCGGTTTCGAACGCAAGAAGCAGGTAAAAGAAGCCAACCTGGAGGATGTTTTCATCAACCTAACCGGCAAAGAATGGCGGGAAGGGTAGTTGCAGTTGGCAGTGGCGGTAGCAGTTATCCACTTATCAAAAATGACTCAATGACCTAATGACCCAATGATTTATTAACTAATGAACCAAAATTACAGTAATACGCGTGCCACGCTGGCCATTGCCAAAGCAAGTTTCCGGTCTATACTCCGCAGCCCCTCGGCGGTGGTATTTAGTTTGGCTTTCCCTTTGATATTTATTTTGGTGTTTGCCAATATCGGCGGTAGCGGGGTTGCCATTGATATAGGCGTGGCTAAAGGCTGCGATACGCTTAACCCTATTTATAAAGCCCTGAAAGAAAAGGCCAAAATGGTAAACCTTGTTACCAATGAAACTCCGGAGGAAATGAAAGCCGACCTGTCAAAAGGCTCGATAGATGCCATCATGGATATTCGGAAGACCGGGCCAGAAGGCATCACCTTATACCCGCCGCTTTCGGCACTGTCCAAAAAACAAAACGCGCCTTACACCGTAAACGTACAGTACACTAAAGCATCTGCAAAAGGTGCAATATTCCAATCGGTACTTGCCGATATCCTTACCAAAATAAACGAAAAGTTCCGGAAAATAATACAGATAGAAGAAGCACCCGTACTTGCCGAGGTAAAAGAAACCACCGTAACCGGTCGCGAGTACAAATACATCGATTTTATATTGCCGGGGCAGTTGGGCTTCTCGTTGCTCAGCAGCGGGGTGTTCGGTACTGCATTCGTATTCCTCAGCTTGCGGCTCACACTGGTTATCAAGCGCTTTTTTGCTACGCCGGTAAAGCGTTACAGCATCGTATTGGGCGAGGCTTTGGCCAGACTCACCTTTTCCTTATTAGGCGCGCTATTCATACTCATGGTAGGGCACTTCGCGTTCGGGTTTACGCTGGTGCATGGGGTCGTCACGGTGCTGAATATGCTTGTGCTCTGCACTATCGGGCTTATCATATTCATGGGCTTCGGGTTCACTATATCCGGCATCGCCAAAAACGAGAGTACCGTGCCGCCGTTATCCAATATCATCACCTTGCCGCAGTTCCTGCTATCGGGTACTTTCTTTTCGGTAACGGCTTTCCCAAAATGGCTGCAATACGTAAGTAATGCCTTGCCACTCACCCACCTCAACAACGCCATGCGCAAGGTAGCCTTCGAAGGCGCCGGCCTGGGCGATGTTACTCACCAGCTGTTCATCCTGCTGCTATGGGGCATAGGCGTGTATGCTGTGGCAGTGAAGACGTTTAAGTGGGAGTAAAAGGTTAGAGGCCAACAATTGGAGATTAGTATTCCTAATTTCCAATTGCTGGCCTCTATATAAGGAGCAAAATAATATCGAATAATGAATGCCGAACTTCGAATAATGAAGTAGCAGAAGCGCACTTCATTATTCATTATTGAGTGTTCGATATTCGATATTAATTTAAATCTTTTAGCTTATTAACTGGCTTACCGCCTACCCATCCGGCCGCCGGCACCGCTCATACCGCTGGCACCGCCTGCTTTGCGGCTGCCATCGGCCCTGGTGCCGCCATTGCTACGGCCACCACCGCCGCCGCCACCCGGGCGACCGCCACGTGAACCGCCGCCACCACCACCGCTTTTGCTTTTCGCAGGTGCATTTTTAGCTTTGCTCATCATCTTCTCCGTCATGGCTTGTATGCTAAGCGGGTAAGGGTGCCCTTCTTCTACAGGGATTTCTTTGGCAATCAGTTTATGGATATCTTTCAGGTAATCTATTTCTTCCTCACCATCGCAAAAAGTAAGCGCTATACCGCTTGCGCCCGCGCGGCCGGTACGGCCAATACGGTGTACGTAAGTTTCGGGGATGTTGGGGATTTCGTAGTTGATCACGTGCGTCAACTCGTCAATATCAATACCACGGGCAGCGATATCTGTTGCGATTAAAACGCGTGTAGTACGGTTTTTAAAGTTGGTTAACGCGCGCTGGCGGGCATTCTGCGATTTGTTGCCGTGGATAGCTTCGGCAGTGATGCCGGCTTTTACCAAATCTTTAACCACCTTATCGGCACCGTGCTTGGTACGGGTAAATACAAGGGCAGTTTTGATGTTTTTATCTTTCAGGATGTGGTTAAGCAATAAACGTTTATCGTTCTTCTCCACATAGTATAGCGACTGCTGTATAGTATCGGCAGTTGACGATACCGGGGCAACCTCTACTTTAGCAGGTTTCTGCAGGATAGAATCGGCCAGGCTTTGTATCTCATTCGGCATAGTAGCACTGAAGAACAAGGTCTGCCTGTTCTGTGGAACCTTGGCGATGATTTTTTTCACATCGTGTACAAAGCCCATATCCAGCATGCGGTCGGCCTCATCTAAAATCAGCATTTTTATCTGATCAAGATGTACAAAACGTTGGTTCATCAAATCCAAAAGGCGACCGGGAGTTGCAATCAGGATATCCACGCCGCGGCGCAAAGCATCTGTTTGCGGGCCCTGCGATACGCCACCGAATATCACCAGGTTCTTCAAGCCGGTATGTTTGCCATAGGCGGTAAAGCTTTCGCTTATCTGTATAGCCAGTTCGCGGGTTGGGGTTAAAATAAGGGCCTTAATGGATTTTTGCTCCTTGTGTTTTTGCTTATCTAAAAACAATAACTGCAAAATAGGGATAGCAAAGGCAGCCGTTTTACCTGTACCGGTTTGGGCGCAGCCAAGCAAGTCGCGGTGTTGTAATATGTAAGGGATTGCTTGTTCTTGTATGGGGGTAGGTGTAGTATAACCCTCTGTTTTTAAAGCCTTTAAGACAGGCTCAATTAAATTTAAATTTTCGAATGACATGTAATGTAATAAATGTATTGTATTGTGTGCTAACGCGAAGCATTAAGCGGATCTGAAGAGTGTCTATTGATCAAAACCGTAAATCAACGGGTAATTATTTCTGCAAAGATACGGTTTTTAAATCAGATGTGCAGATTGCAGACGTACGGATATGCAGATGTGCAAATTTTAGATTGCAAATGGACGCATGGAGGGCCAAGATGTAAGGATTTCAGATGCGTAAATATTCAAGGAATCTTGTTAGGGAAAGAAGCCCGCCAGGCATAGCATTGGCAAATTGAAAGGAAACAGCCAACTGGAAACTGCTAACTGATTCATGGGCGTTGCCTTCGGCCCACGCTTTCCGCTCATACTGCACAGGCCTTTGCCACAGGGCCGGTATCCGCTGCAATCGTTAACGCGGTAGGGTGGGTTTACTCAGCGTCTACTGTTTCAATCGGCGGCTCGGTTTGCGGCTGTAGTTTCTTCTCCTCCATCTTCTTCACCAAAGCATCCAGTAAAATCAGCCCGATGCCTATCATGATGGATACATCGGCCACGTTGAAGATACCTGTTTGGAAGATGCCGAAACGGATGTGCATGAAATCGGTAACCGAACCATAGGCAATACGGTCGTATATATTTCCGATACCGCCGCCTATGACACATATCATGCCGGCCAGTATAAGCTTACTAAAATTCTTCTGTATAATGAGGAAGATTACCCCTGCCAGCAGCGAAAGTACAGGCAACAGGGTAAGCAATATAAAACGGTAAGGCCTACCCAGGGTATCGCCCACGCTTAAGAATGCGCCGGTGTTCTCTATTTTGATCAGCGTAAAATGGTCGTGGATAAAGCTGATGGGTTGCTCATAACTTAGTTTTTGGCGCACGATAGATTTGGAAACCTGGTCGCAACCGATATTGAGGGCCAATACCACTAAAATAACCATAGCCCTGTACACTGTCTTCATCTTCATTACCACGAAAGTAAAAAGAGAAAACGAGATTTGCTAATGTTATGTTGCGGGTGGGTATTCCCGGCAGGGGTGCATCAGTTAAGCTTTTAGGAGTAGTTCCTCTATAATTCAAACTATCGTGTTACCTTTAAGCATCTAATATCACGTTATGAAAGCTCAACCAATGTCCTTTTTCTTCTTGCTGGCCGCCCTGATGATTGCGGGCAGTTGTTTTGGTAGCGTCAGCCCCGCAACGCCCAATGGCTTATATAAGTTTGAAGGGAAGCTGAACGGGAAAATTCCGGTATTTTTATGGTTTACGGTAAAAGACAGCGTTTTAAAAGGCGAAGTAACATATACAAACACCGCAAAACGCATACCTATTATAGTTGCAGGCACACTGGAGAAAACCAGCGAGGCTATCAGCTATGACTTATCGGCAAAAACAAATTTCTTCAGAATTAGGGAATTTGCCAGGGACGGAACTATCACAGGTGTATTTTTAGGCGAAATTACCGCAGGCGCTTTTAAGGGCTTGTGGCATGACCCAAATACAGAGAAGCAATTACCCTTTATTTTAACGGCAAGCATCAAAGCCCTACCAAAAGCCATAGATCTTACGCTAAAACCCATTAGTTTGAACGGGGCCTACACCTATCACTACGGCAAAAACGGGTACGTTGGCGGTGTAGATATCAAGCAAACCAAATCGGGGATGGTAACGGTTGCCTTAAACAGCGTTACAGCGGGGCCCGCTTACAACATTGCTGAGGTGGATGCACAGCCTGCTACAGTTACGGGCAACATTATCAATGTCAAACTGCCACATGTAGACTGCAAATTCCGCATACGGGTGTTCAAAGACTTTTTGGTAGTAAATTTACTAAACGACCTGGACAAATGCGAATGGGGCCATAATGCCACCGTAGAGGGTATATACCTCAAAACCAGCGCCGTTGGCAAATTCCGGTAAAAAAAAGCCCCGGCAAAACCGGGGCTCCAATAAATTATCCTGCTCCCCCTTCAGGGGGTTGGGGCTTATTTCTTCAAAAACTTAAAGTTCTTGCCAATGAAACGGGCAGAATCACCCAGTTCTTCTTCTATACGCAATAACTGGTTATATTTCGCGATCCTGTCGCTACGTGATGCCGAACCGGTTTTGATCTGGCCGCAGTTAAGGGCAACAGCTAAATCGGCAATGGTAACGTCTTCAGTTTCTCCCGAACGGTGGCTCATTACCGAAGTATAACCGTTAGTTTGCGCCAAAGTAACCGCATTGATGGTTTCGGTTAAGCTACCAATCTGGTTTACTTTTACCAATATAGAGTTACCTGTATCGCTATCTATACCTTGTTGTAAACGTTTTACGTTGGTTACAAAAAGGTCATCACCTACTAATTGTACTTTGCTGCCCAATTTTTCGGTCAATAATTTCCAGCCGGCCCAATCATCTTCAGCCATACCATCTTCAATAGAAATGATAGGATATTTACCTGCTAATTCGGCAAGATATTCCACCTGCTCTTCGCTGGTGCGGATAGAACCTTTTTCGCCTTCGAATTTAGTATAATCGTATTTGCCGTCTTTGTAAAACTCAGATGCAGCGCAATCGAACGCGATGTAGATATCTTCACCTGGTTTGTAACCGGCTTTCTCGATAGCCTGCAGGATGGTTTCAACGCCATCTTCGGTACCTTCAAAGGTTGGTGCAAAACCGCCTTCATCGCCCACGGCGGTAGAAAGGCCGCGATCGTGCAGAATTTTTTTCAGGTTGTGGAATACTTCGGTACCCCAGCGCAAGGCTTCAGAGAAAGAAGAAGCGCCAACCGGCATGATCATGAATTCCTGGAAAGCGATAGGCGCATCAGAGTGCGAGCCACCGTTTACAATGTTCATCATCGGGATAGGCAAAGTGTTGGCGTTTACGCCGCCAATGTAGCGGTATAAAGGCTGGCGGCTTTCCTGCGCGGCAGCTTTAGCCACAGCTAATGAAACGCCAAGGATGGCGTTTGCGCCCAAATTACCTTTGTTCTCGCTGCCATCAAGATCAATCATGATCTTATCGATCAGGTTCTGCTCAAAAACATCGATGCCTTTCAATTCGGCAGCAATTTTATCGTTTACGTTGGCAACGGCTTTCAATACGCCTTTGCCCATATATACTTTTTTGTCGTCGTCGCGAAGCTCAACAGCCTCATGCACGCCGGTAGAAGCACCTGATGGTACTGCAGCACGGCCTAAAGCGCCATTTTCGGTTAAAACATCTACCTCTATCGTAGGGTTACCGCGCGAATCAAGTATCTGGCGCGCATGAACATCAATTATCAAGCTCATAAATTTATATTATTGTGTTTTTTTGGATTACTATACCATTTTGGTCGGCTAAGTTAAGCGCAAAAACAGCAAATCGCAACGTAAATTTTGCATTTGTAGTGATTATTAGTCAACTGTGGTAGGTATATGCTCCTTTGGCTTAGTATTTTTGCGGTTTATACGATACATAACCGTTATTGCCAGATTGTTTTTTGCCCCTGCCGTTGCTAGGTTGTAATTATACTGATCCAGCCAGCCGGCTTGCACGCTTAAAGATTTATCAAACTGGTAGCCAAACGCCGCCGAAAAACGGTTACGTTCGAAGTGCGGCGCTACATTGTTAAGGAAAATCTCATCGAATACCGATATAAAGAAAGTTTTAGCTTCTATTTTTCTGTGGTTTAACGGCACAACCAGGTTAAGGCGGTAACGGAAACGGTTTCGGTAGATGCCGTTGAGCCAGCGCTGCTCGGCGCGGTAGCGGTGTTCTATTTTTATCCTGTCTAAAAAGGAGTTAATCGTTAGCTGTTCCCACATCCTAAACTCTTTCACCGTTGGCGGCGCATCCAGGTTGTTAAAATCGTAAGTTACGTATCGCCCGATACCTACCAACGCGGTATAATTTTTTGCGATGTCGTAACTCACACCACCCTTTGTTTCGTAGTAAAAAAACTGGTTAAACAGCGTGTTGGCGCGGGCCTGCAGTTCGATATAGCCGCCCCAGCGGTGTGTGCTGTCGCCGGGTAAAACTACGGTGGCAATGCCCCAGGTGCCTGCTTTATTGTTTTGAGCACTTGCAGTGCCGAATAATAGCACTATAATGAGGGTTAATAGTACGGGAGCGGTATTTTTTAACATTTATTTAATATTATTTTAATGCAAATGTATTACCTCAATGTTACGTGGGTGTTAATATCAAGACCGTTAATGTTAACATAATGTTAAGTTTTTCAGAATGGAAAGCTTTCGGTAGGGTTTATTAATATTTAATTTGGGCGTTCCCCTGTGGGTCAGGCTATCCGCTGCAAATCCTCGCCCTTTTCCCGCCCTCGTCTCCTCCACTCGGGCTGTGGGTTTTCCGCTGCTATCCTTAACGCGGGAGCATCCTCCGTAGAGACGCAATATTTTGCGTCTCCCACATGCAAATCGAATCTGCAAATAGACTACCTGTCCTGCGGGAGACGCAAAACATTGCGTCTCTACATTATTGATGGCCTGTTTCGCCCCGCAACCTGTCGCTTATGCACCTCACATAAATCCAACGGCTTGCGGTAGCTTTGATTAAATTAAAACAACCAATCATCATGACACATTCCATTATCCAATACACCGTGAAAGACGGGCGCGCAACCGAAAACGAAGACCTGATTAAAGATGTATTCACGCAATTGCAGGTCGATAAGCCCGATGGCATAGAATATGTGGTGTATAAAACCGGCGACAGCTCTTTTATGCACATGATATCGTTCGACAACGAAGGCGACAATGCAGCATTTACCGAAATGCCGGCTTTTAAAGCATTCAGGGCCGCATTAAAAGAGCGCATAGAAACCCCTCCCGCGCGTACAGACGTAAGCCGGGTAGGGAATTATCAACCAAATAATTGAAACATGGAAACCAAGGAAATTGCACAAAAACTAGCCGACTATTGCCGCAAAGGCGATTGGCAAGGCGCGTACGATGAACTATTTGCCCGGGATGCCGTAAATATCGAACCAATCCCATCGCCATTATCCGGCATAGAAACCAAGGGGCTTGATAAACTAAAGGAGAAAGCCAAAGGTTACGAAGCTATGGTAATAAAATCGTACGGGTACACCGTATCCGAGCCATTGGTTGCCGGCAACGGCATAGCCTTTATCCTTACCATGGATAACGACATGGAAGGCCATGGCCGATCTACCGTGAGCGAACTTTGCGTTTATGAGGTAAAGGACGGCAAGATCGTAAAAGAACAGTTTTACTACGACCATTGATTTATTTGGATGCTTGTTTGAAAGAAAATTTGGCGGTTATTTAAACACAGCGTTCACAGAGGATTGCACAGAGGTCACTGAGTTTTTTAGTCCGGTTAAAACCAAAAAAATCTCCGTAATCTCTGCGTTTTTATCTTTGCGGCCTCTGTGTTTAAATCGCCACCATATGGTACACAAAGCCAATTTTATCCCGGGCGGTTTTTACAGGCTCTTGTTAATCTGCCCTTTAGCTGTCACGTTGTTAATAAGTTAGTAATCCGGCTTGCAACGCCCAAATAAATTAAATAGCTTTATAATTAAATTCAGCCGGTAGCACTATATGAAACGTTTTATCAATCTTATCAAGAACAAATTTTTCCTGATAACCGTAGTATTTGTAGTATGGATGATTTTCTTTGATAACAACGATATCTTTTCGCAATACCAATACCGCCAGCAGCTGAACAAGCTGAAACAAGAGCGCGATTTCTATCAAACCGAAACCACTAAGATCAACAAGGATTTTGCCGAACTCTCTACCGACAAATCCAAACTGGAGAAATTCGGCCGCGAAAAGTACTTCATGAAGAAAGACAACGAAGACGTTTTCGTGATAGAGCATCCCAAGAAGGATTAGTTGATTTGAACATGAGGTGATTTGAAGATTTGAAAAGGGATTTTTAAATCACAAATCGTATAAAGAGAATTGCTCGTCACCAACCTTTGCCTTATGCGCATAAACCTTCCAGCCCGGGTAATCGTAATTTTCATCTCATTTATAATGCTCTTGCTTATTGCTGGCTTCTGCCTTTTATTTTTGCTGACATCAGGGGCATCATATGATATCAACAAGCTTAATCCTCAAAAAATACAATCAATAAAAATCTACGACAAGGGTATTTTGGGTTACGACTCTGTTTTTATAAACGACCCGGAAAAAGTAAAAGCATTATCGAGACTGATGGTTTCTTCGCCAAAAATAAGTTTGAACGACTTTAACATCAAAACGACGCAGGGTAGCTTCGGCGTTGAATTGCAGTTAAAAGATAGCGTTATTTACTGTGAATTACTCAAAATTTCGCCCTCCAAAGGTATTTTGGCTTCGGGCAGTAATTATTATCGCAATGATAGCTTGCTAAATATTGCAATAGAAAACGTTAAGCAAAAATCACCGCGGGATACGCTACGCTAAATTAGCAGCAGCGAATAACAAAGTTACGGCCTTCCACACATTTCAAATTCGACACATTTTCAAATCTTCAAATTACCAATCTTCAAATTGCCTTGTTAAATAATGTTAATCTTTTCATTTATCGCGTATTAGCTGCGTAATTTAGGTGCATAAACCCACACCTATGCTGCACAACTACTTCATCATCGCCTGGCGCAACATCATCAAGCATAAGCTTTTCTCGCTCATCAATATATTCGGGCTATCGGTAGGCATCGCTTTTACCTTGCTCATTGCCAGCTATGTATGGCACGAGGTGAATATCAATTCCGACCTCAAAAACGCCAAAAACCAGTATATCATCCAAAGCAGGTGGAAAGACCCCAACATGGGTTACCCGCTTACGGCACTGGCGCCTATGCCCAAGGCCCTGAAGGACGAATACCCGGGGCTTGTAGCCAATTACTACCATTGGGATGGCGTAAGCTCCAACGTATCTAAAGGCGATATGCACTTCAGAGAAAGCCTGCAGGTGGGCGATAGCACCTTCTTAACCACCTACGGCTTTAAGCTGCTGCATGGCAACCCTGCAACCGCGCTTAACGACCCATTTTCCGTAGTGATTACCGACGACCGGGCCATCAAGTATTTTGGCAAAACCGATGTGGTGGGCGAAACCCTAAGCATCGAAAACTTTAAAGGCGAACGCCACGATTTCGTTATTAAGGGCGTGCTGGATAAACTGAGCAAAAACTCGGTAACCAACGTAATAGAACAAAGCAACAGCACTTTCTTTTTACCAGGTGCCGCTGCAAAATTTATGGGCAGGAGTTTAGACGGCTGGAACAATACCGTAGTCGTTGGCCTGTTAGAACTGCGCCCCGGCGTAAAACCCGAAGCCCTGACCGGGCCGATGCTCAGCCTCATTAAAAAGAATGCGCCGCCGCAGATCAGCGCCAACCTCACCCCCTACCTCGTTCCCTTATCCCAGTATTACCTGGAGGGCAACAACGGGCTGGTAAAAAAGATGCTGTACACACTATCATCTATCGCCTTGTTTATTTTGCTGATGGCGGTAATCAACTTCGTCAACATCTGTATCAGCCGCTCCTCGCAGCGCATGAAAGAGATGGGCATCCGCAAGGTATTGGGCGGCCTAAGGAAACAACTCATCTGGCAGTTCCTCACCGAATCGGTATTAATGGTACTTATCGCCACCTTGGTTGCCCTTGGCATCTACGGCCTGGCCCGGCCCTATTTTGCCTCGCTGCTGGCTACGGATATCGGCGGGCTGGTCTCATTCCCCCTTTATTTTTACCTGCTGCCTATTGCATTGGCATTGGCCATTGGCCTTATCGCCGGCCTGTACCCTGCTTTAGTACTATCGGCATTAAAATCGGTCGATTCGTTAAAAGGCAAGCTCAATCAGGTAAAGGATAACGTCCTATTCCGCAAGGCGCTCATTGCCTTCCAGTTTGCCACAGCAGCGGTGGTGCTGATAGGCGCGATAGTGGTGTCGAAACAAATCAACCTTTTCTTCGGCAAAAGCCTGGGCTACGATAAAGATTATGTGGTGTATGCCCAGCTACCGCGCGACTGGAGCAAACCCGGCGTGCAAAAAATGGAGGGTATTCGTTACCGACTGGCTCAGCTGCCGCAGGTAAGCGCAGTCAGCCTGTCATGGGAAATCCCCGATGGCAACAACGGCGGCAGCATCCAGGCAACAAGGATGGATGCCGACTCTGCATCGGCCTTTTCTTCGCAGGTATTGGCAGCCGATAACCAATATGCAGCAACCTACGGCTTAAAACTAAAGGCCGGCCAGTTCTTTATGCCGCAATACATGCAGGCCGATTCGGCCAAGGTGGTCATCAATGAGATGCAGGCCAGGATGCTGGGCTTTGCCAACCCAAAGGATGCCATCGGTCAGCAGTTCCGGGCATTAGGCAGCCGCGACCCCTTATCCATCTGCGGCGTAGTGGCCGATTTCCAATTCGCTTCTATGCAGGCGAAGATGCAACCGGTAACGTTCTACAACGTTAATCAAACAACGTTTTATCGTTATTTCTCCATCAAATTACGACCGGGCAATATCCAAAGCAGCCTTGAAGCCCTGCAACGCAAATGGGCCGAAGTAATGCCCGGCGCACCGTTCGAATATAACTTTATGGACGATGCCCTCGCCAAAATGTACAAAACCGAACTGCAACTAAAACAAGCCGCCTACCTGGCCACAGGTCTGGCCATCATCATCGTACTGCTGGGCGTGCTGGGGCTCATCTCGCTAAGCGTTCAAAAACGCACCAAAGAGATAGGTATTCGCAAAGTGCTGGGCTCATCCATAAGCCATGTGATGATGCTGTTTATGAAAGATTTTTTAGGCACCGTGCTGATTGCCGGTTTGGTTGCTTGTCCGCTGGCCTGGTATATGATGCAGCGATGGCTGGATAATTATGCCACCCGCATCAGCCTTGGCCCTGCGCCTTTTGTATTGGCTGTGCTGGCATTGACTGCTGTTACTGCGGTGCTCATCAGCCTGCAAACCCTGAAAGCAGCTTTGGCTAACCCGGTGAAGAGTTTGAGGAGCGAATAGCGGCTGTAGAAAGAATCAAGAATTACGAGGCAAGAACCAAGAGACAAGAGACAAGAATTAAGAGGCAAGAATCAAGAGACAAGAATCAAGAGACAAGAATCAAGAGACAAGAATCAAGAGACAAGAATCAAGAGACAAGAGACAAGAATCAAGAATCAAGAAAAAGACCAAAGGTCTGCTACCGCGAGATTAGCATAGCGTATCTCGTGGTTGGCATGGGGCAAGCTTCCAGCTTGCGTCAGCTGAAAGCTGACACCATGCCCGCCACGAGTTGGAAACTCGCGGCAGCAGGAGACAAGCGTCTACGATTGTTGCGGCGTTTGGTACTACAATTACATTTGCTAATTTGGCCATCATTTAAAACAACACGCATCTGGAAGCAGTACGATATATCCTTAAAACAACAGTGGCGTACATGTTGCTGTGCGTGGCAACTTTTTTGATGCTGCGGGGAATAGTGGAATATTTTCCCATGCGTGATGATATCGGCTTCCTGCAATTTAAACAGGAGTACCTGCACATCCTCCCTTGGAAAATAGCTTTCTACACGCACGTATTCTCGGTAATATTTGCCTTGCTGGCGGGCTTTACGCAATTCAACAGCGATATACTGCGCGATCATAAACCTATCCATCGGCTTATGGGTCGTATTTATGCTTACGATATTTTATTGGTCAATTTCCCGGCAGCCATGATCATGGCCATCTACGCCAACGGCCTGCTACCGACAAAAACTGCCTTCGTGATACTGGATTGCCTTTGGTTTTGGTTCACTTATAAAGCCGTTTTGGAAGTTAAAGCAGGGAACGTAAAGTCGCATAAAGAATATATGATACGGAGCTATGCGCTCACGCTATCCGCAGTTACGCTAAGGCTTTGGAAAATTATCATCTCCAGCTTGGTCCGCATAGATCCGCTACCCCTTTATATGATAGATGCCTGGATGGGCTTTGTGCCGAATTTGCTATTTGCCGAATGGTTGATACGGAGGAAACGCGTCAAAAAATTATCGCCGGAATTGAACATTGTAAAACAACAGGGCAGACATGGCAACAAATATTAATACAAAGCTGAAAATAAATGTAAGGACACTGATTAGCCTAACGTGCCTGTTACCCGCCATCTCCAACTTTTTCCGCGCAACTTTCGACACGAAATAGGCGGCAACGCCTGCAATTATTGGAAATGTAAAAATCCAGATAAAAAGAATACCCATGTGAGGCCTTGGTTTATAAAACTAAGGTATAAAATAACACATTGTAAATCAACGTCAATTTCCGCTATCCGCTACCGCCGGTATCTGACGGCATTTAAAGTTTATGGATTGGTTTGCGTTTTATCCTGGGTAACGTTTTCCATCATCATCTTCTAAAACTGATCCGTAGAAGTATAATAGTGCCAATAGCAAATACTATAATAAAATAAGTCAGTATAAAGGTTAGTGCGCCCCATAATCTCGCCCGTTTATTGCCCGATCTTTCGAGCCTGCGCTCCACGGCCCGCGATATAAAGTAGATTATCAATGCCAATAAGCTCAATATCGAGATGTAAATTGCTAATATCTGTAAGTCGGATCTCATGGCTATTGGTAAGGTTTTGATATGGTGAAATATACGATAAATTGTAGACATTTTATTAGCCGCGCTCCTACCATTTCCGCTACCGCGAGATTAGCGCAGCGTATCTCGTGGTTAGCATGGAGCAAGCTTCCAGCTTGCGTCAGCTGAAAGCTGACATCATGCCCGCCACGAGTTAGAAACTCGCGGCAGCGGGAGCCCTAAAATCACCACATCGTCATTGCGAGGCACGAAGCAATCTCCCGATAAGCAGAGCGATTTGCATGGTGGACTGTCCTGCGTAGAGATTGCTTCGTTCCTCAGCAATGACGTTGGGGGCAAAATAATTACGACCAGCGTGGACGTTTGTCGCGGCGGTCAGGTTATTTACGTTTTCGATTTGGCCATAAAAGCTGAAATTATGCCCCCGCCAATTAGGCCAATGGGTAAAATAATGATGCCAGGGAAGATCAAATAACCTATAACAGCCAAAGCAAAGCCAGCACCTACGCGGATCAACGCTGTATTTAACTTTATATTTGACGAAGCGGCCTCCCGGTTACTTTCATCTACTGTTTGCTGAATGTACAGGTTTCTTACTACCTGTGCTATCAAATCTTCGGGGATGCCCATTTTATCCAGCCTTGCGCGTATCACCTCGGCATCGTGCCCGGCTTTTTGTAGCTTCTGCCCTTCCAGGTAAGCCCTTCGTTTTAAATCTTCGTTCATTATTGTGGTAAGTTTCGTTCATTAAATAGCTACCACGAGCGCAGCATATCTCGTGGTTGGCATGGGGCAAGCGTCCGGCTTGCGTCAGCTGGAAGCTGACACCATGTCCGCCTCGAGTTGGAAACTCGTTGCAGCGGGAGCCCTAAAATCACCACATCGTCATTGCGAGGCACGAAGCAATCTCCCGATAAGCAGAGCGATTTGCATAGTGGATTGTCCTGCGTAGAGATTGCCTCGTTCCTCGATGACGCGGGGGACAAGCGTCGACGCTGTCTCTGCGTTCAGGAGTTATCTTATTTCTTGATTCTTATTTCTTGATTCTTATTTCTTGATTCTTATTTCTTGATTCTTGTCTCTTGATTCTAGCTTCTTTCTACAGCCCCGAATTACTCCTAAACAATTTTATCGCTATGGCCAGCAGTATCACCCCGAAGGTTTTACGCAGGATGTGCAGGCCGGTTTTGCCGAAGAGCTTTTCCAGCCATTGCACGTTTTTAAGGACAAGATACACAAACATGGTATTCAATATGATGCCTACGATGATATTCTGGGTTTGATATTGCGATTTAAGGGATAGCAGCGTGGTCATGGTGCCCGCCCCGGCTATCAGCGGGAAAGCAAGGGGGACGATGGATACTGACTCAGGCACTTCTTCCTTGAAAAAATCCACGCCTAAAACCATTTCCAGCGCAATGATGAATATCACGATGGAGCCTGCTATGGCGAAGGAGGCGATATCCAGCCCGATGATGGCCAGCAGCTCATCGCCTACGAATAAAAACGCGATCATCAGCACCAGCACCGCTACGCTTGCCTTTTCTGATTGTATATGCCCTGCGCGCTGGCGAAGCTGTATGATTACAGGTATAGCCCCTAGGATATCGATAATGGCGAAGAGGATCATCGTAACCGATAATATCTCTTTGAAAATGAAGTGTGGCATTGGCGCAGGGTTTTATTCTCTCGATTTTAAGCGAATACTCAGCAAAAGTGCGATTAAAATATATAAAGACGATAAAAAGAAAACACTATGTACCGAAATAGCCGTAACCAGCCCGGCGGTTACCGGCCCCAGCGTTTGCCCTATAGAAGCATACGATTGGTTAACGCCCATCACCTCCCCTTTACCGGTGTCTTGATTATGGTCGGCAATGATGGCGTTGAGCATGGGGTTACGCAGGCCGTTGAATAAGCCGTAAAGAGCTATAGCCGCCGAGAACAGCACTATGCTGGTGGCAATGCCCGTAAGTATCATCATACCCAAACATACCAGTGTGGAGAGTAAAAGTATCATCGCCTGCGAGGGTATGGCCTTTTTGATGAGCGGCACCGCCAACTGCATCAATATGCCCGTTACGCCGAAGCCCGCATACATCAGGCCGATTTGGGTTGGGTTGATCTTCAGCACATCTACCGTAAAGGTTTGGAAACCGATAATCATGGTGAACTGCGCCATGGTCAACAAAAAGCCTACGAATATTGCCGTGCCGATAACGGGTTTCTGCACAACCGTTACCAGCGATGTAAAGGTAAATTTGTGAGCCTTATCCGCTCCGCTCTTTTTTATATCGTTGGTTTCTTTTAACAGGAACACTGTGAGCAGTGCGCCCACCATGGCAATAGCTGCCGCAAAAAAGAATGGCACCCCCTCGCCCAGCTTGCTCAGCAAACCGCCTATAGCCGGACCAATAACAAAACCGAACCCAAAAGCCGAACCCAGTATCCCGAAGTTTTTGGCGCGCTCTTTTGGCGATGAGATATCAGATACCATAGCCTGGGCCACGGAGATGTTGCCGCCGGTGATGCCGTCCAATATCCGCGCAGCGAAAAGCATCCAGATGCTACCGGCCAAACCAAACATGATGAACGAAGCGCAAGTGCCTACCAGGCTGATGGCCAGCAAAGGCTTGCGGCCAAACCTGTCTGACAGGGAACCCAGCACAGGCGTGGCAAAAAACTGCGCTACAGAAAATGCCGCGGTGAGCAGGCCTATAGTCTGCTCGGTAACTCCGAACTTTTTGCCATAAGAATACAGCAACGGCACGATGATGCCGAACCCCATGGAGTTGATTACCGAAATAAAAACAAGCACCCAAAGGGTTTTGTTAGTTTTCATCAGCTACAAAAGGGATGAAAACAAAAAAGGTTCTGTTTGCACAGAACCTTTTTTGTTTATGTTTTATATAGCTATTAAAGCTTGTCAGAGTTGCCTTCGGCTTTTGCCAGATTGGCCCTCACCAACGAATGTTTTTTACTGTACACGAAGTAAATAATGAGGCCTAATACCATCCATACGGCTAAACGTATCCAGGTATCGCCTGGTAAGGAAACCATCATCGCAATACAGATCAAGATACCGGCTATAGGTACAAAAGGCACCCATGGCGTGCGGAACGGGCGTGGGGTGGTAGGGTCGCTTTTACGCATCACCATTACGCCAACGCAAACCAGTACGAAAGCGAACAGGGTACCGATAGATACCATTTCGCCTACTATCTTCACCGGTACGAATGCAGCGAATAAGCTCACGAACACCGCGAAGAACAAGTTGGCCACATACGGCGTTTGGAACTTAGGGTGTACTTTAGAGAATATAGGAGGCATCAACCTGTCTTTAGACATGGTAAAGAATATGCGCGACTGGCCCATAAGCATCACCAGGATAACCGATGTATAACCTGCGAGGATAGCGATGATAACCGCTTTTTCTAACCAGGCATAATTCATAGCGTGGATAGCTACGGCAACAGGTGCTGCACTGCCTTTAAAATCGGTATATTTAACTACACCCGTCATTACGTGAGAGAACAGTACATATAACACGGTACAAACCAGCAATGAACCGATGATACCGATAGGCATACCCTTTTTAGGGTCTTTAGCTTCCTGCGCTGCAGTAGATACGGCATCGAAACCGATGAAGGCAAAGAATACCACGCCGGCACCCCTTAACACACCCGATACGCCAAACTCGCCGAACGTGCCGGTATTAGCAGGCATGTATGGTATATGATTCTCTGGTTTTATGAGTGGCCATCCTACGGCGATGAACACCAATACTACGGCAACTTTCAAGATAACAAGCGTGTTGTTTACGAATGCCGATTCTTTATTACCCCTTATCAGCAACAGCGAAAGGCAAACGATGATAAAAACGGCAGGCAGATTGCAAAGTCCGTTAACAACTGTGCCATCGGCCAGCGTTGCTGTTTCCCATGGCGACATGGTCCACTGCGGCGGTATCTGCAGCCCGTAAAGGTGTAGGAATTTAATGAGGTATTGCGACCAACTGATGGATACCGTTGCAGCACCAAGTGCGTATTCCAGCACAAGATCCCAACCGATGATCCAGGCCACAAACTCACCCATAGTAGCGTAAGAGTAAGTATAAGCCGAACCGGCGATGGGTATCATACTGGCAAACTCTGCATAGCATAAGCCTGCGAAAGCACAACCGATAGCGCCAATAATAAATGAAATAGTAACGGCAGGGCCTGCATTATTCGCGGCGGCCAGGCCGGTCAAAGAAAACAAACCGGCTCCTATAATGGCACCTATTCCCATAGTTACCAGGTTAAAACTGCCTAAGGTCCGCTTTAAGGTTCCCTGGCCGCTTTCCGCAGCTTCCTTCAATAGTAAATCAAGAGGTTTTTTAAATCGCATAAAGATCAGTTAAAGTTGTTCAAACGTACTTAAATTTTTTGAAAAGTTAAAGCGCAGAATGTAACAACTATATGTTTGTGATAAACCGAATATAAAATTGAGGGATAGGCATAGTTAGTGGGCAGTTGGCGGTGAGTAGTTAGCAGTTTCCAGTCGCTTAAAAACCGCAAGTGGCGACGCTAATGCCAACTCCCTCTATGCCCACCCGGCCATCCATCCGAAACCGTAGACTTGCTTTCCCTGGCCTTTAAATGCATCGGCAGGTCGATGCCAAAACGCTCTTATAAAAAACCAGGCGAAACAAGCGACTATCAAAGGAAAACACCGAAAATCCTCCGATTTTCTCAGATTTCCTCCGGTGTTTTGCGGCCAAATTGCTATTTGCCCACCTCAATTATATGGAATGTTCCGGGTACCATCTTTGGCCTTGGGTTGGCGTTGGTAGCGGTTGGGGCAACCGCTTCCAGCTTTGCAGTGGGCAAAAACAGGTGATGGGTAAGTAAATCTATGCCGATGGTACGTGCCCCTTTTTCGGTTATGATGTTCTCCACGAACACGAATTTATTAGCACTGATTTCTTTGATTACCGATATAGTTCCCTCATTATTAGAGGTGTATGCCAGTTTCAATTCCGGATCGAAGGCCACGCCGTCGCAATCGCCGATGTGGAATTTAGCCAAATTTTTACCGTTGATGGCATCCATTACCACCAAAGTTTGGTTGCCACCACACCCCACGAACAGGCGATTGGTTGCCCTGTCTATAGCGAGGCCGCTTGGCTCGTCGCCATCCGCAATCTCATAGCGGGCGATAATTTTGTAAGTGGCTGTATTTATGGCAATTACCTCGTTGGTGGTTTCAGAATTCACGAATATTTTGCCCTTGCCGTCAGATACGCCGGTTTCGGGTTTGCCGCCTAATGGTATAGTAGCCACCACTTTATCGGTAGCCGGGTCTATCACCGAGGCGTCGCTGCTGCGTCCGTTGAAGACATATACTTTCTTCGAAAAATCGTCATAGAAAATAGCATCAGGGTTGGTGCCGACCGGGATGGTGGCAATTAAAGCATTGGTTTTCAAGTCGAAAGCCGAGCAGGTATTATCGCGCCCGTTGCTGGTGTAGCCTTTACCCAAGGCAGGCACCAGAGCAATGCCATGTACGCCGTTGGTATTGGGTATCACGCCGATAGAATCGCCGGTGGCGGTGCTCAGGATATTCACCTGTGTGCCGTGCGATACGTATATTTTCTTGTTAGCAGCATCTACGGTTACATAATCCCAGCCGCCGGGGCTGTTGATACTGTGGCTTTTAAGGATATGCAGGCCTGTTTTATTTTGTGCCGAAGCAGTAAAGGAGGCCAGCGTGATTAGAGCAATGGCAATCCCCTGTTTGTTGATAATCTTCATGATGGGCTCTTAATTTCCAGCCATATTACGGATATATTCTGTAGGAATATTGGATGATAAGTTGACGTTCATACAGAAAATCAAAGCCTTACACCAATTGCTTTTCGAGTTTCTCTGCAAGCAGCTGTTTTGGCGCGGCACCTATCTGTTTATCCACAATCTCGCCGTTTTTGAAAAATAGCAGTGCCGGGATATTGCATATGCCGTAACGTTTGGCTGCCTCGGGGTTGGTGTCTACATCTATCTTGCCTACGATGGCCTTGCCTGCATATTCGCGGTAAATAGCCTCAACCACAGGGCCTACCATATTGCTGGAGCCACACCAATCGGCCCAAAAATCAACCAATACGGGTTTATCGGCACCCAGTACCAGCTCGTTAAAGTTTGCATCGGTGATGGTAAGCGACATTGTTTACGTGTTAAGTGTTTGTATCGCAGGCTGCATCTGTTGCCTCGCCGCAGCCAGCTTACGGCGGCGAATAAAGTATCCTATTATCAACGCTATCAACATATTACCTATTTTACTAAGCCTGCAAATTTCTGGTAGAAAGCGGTTGGGCTATTCTCGTTTTTGGGCTGATACTTGCCTGCAATAATGGGGATATAGATAACCCTGCGGCGGCTTTGCTCGCCAATAACGGTCGACTGCGCTACCCGGTGCCACAGGCGGCCGTCGTGAATGGTAAGGTCGCCGGCGGCGGGCGCTATGGCAATTTCGGCTGCATCGACATCATTATCAAGGAAGTATCTTTTTTTGAACAGCATGCTATAGATGCCCTGCTTATGCGTGCCAGGCAATATGCGCAGGCCGCCGTTATCGGGGTGCAGGTTATCCAGGTGGATGCCTACATTAAGCATCGGGTTAAGTTTGCCGCCCAGGAAAATATCGCGCAGGCCATCGGTATGCCAGCCCATTTTGGTAAAGCCGCTCTCGGGGCCGTTTACGTAGTGGTTAAACACCATGCCATCCTTTTCCTCAGTACCCAGCCTGGCACCGGGGCCTATGATATCCAGCAATATATCGAACCGCGGGTCATGCGCAAACTCGCCCAGCAGGCTGTGGTGCTGGTTGATAAAAGCAAAGCGCTGCACTATCTTTCTGCCATCAAGGTCTTTACCGTATTTTATGGGCACGCCGTTTACTTTTTCGATGTTGTTGCCAATCCAGTTTTGCTGCACCTCTTCCGATGCGCGCAGGATATCGGCCACGGTTTCGGGTTTGATGAAATTACGGAAATGGATAAACCCGTGCTCGTTAAAAAAGGTTTTTTGTTCCTGGGTAATCTGGCTACCCAGCGTAAATTTTTGGTATATGACCGACATGGAAATGAAATGTAAGGTTGACAAAAATGCTATGTGCTTAAAAAGCACCTAACCTGCAGGACTAAAAGGGGCTGACGGAAAATCAACAACAACAGCAACACATTGCCGCTGTTGGCAATGGCATTCGCATTGGGCATGCGATGATATTTTGGCTGTTGATGGTCATTTATTTATATTCTATAAAATCTATGTATTTTGTAGACATTACAAATGTAAGGACTTAAACCAATCCTGCAACCATTATTTAAAATATTTTTTACTTTTTATATAAGCTTGCGATTATGCGCTCTACCACGCCCTTGTTTACATGCCTTGCGGCGATGGCCGAAACCCTGTTGAGGAAACCCGGCACCACTTCGGCTTTTTTATCGAACATGGCTTTCAGCCCCACGCGGGCAACTTCCACGGGCGACATGTTGAATTTCTCGGCAATTTCCTGCAACGCATCCATGCCTGCGCGTTTGGCAAAACCTGTATCAGTTGGGCCGGGGCACAGGCAGGTAACGCTTACATTGCCGCACTGCTGCTCGTATCGCAAAGCCCGGCTAAAGCTCAAAACAAACGCCTTGCTTGCCGAATACACCGCCAGCGAGGGCACAGCCTGGTACGCCGCCGTACTGGATACATTAAGCATATAGGCCGCGCTCTGCTGTTTTAACAGCGGCAGCATGCAATAGGTAAGCTCTACCAGGGCATTGATATTAAGTTTAAGCATATTCATTTGAGCAGCTAAATCAAGTCCATCAAAATTGCCCCATAGCCCGTAGCCTGCATTGTTTATGAGCATGCTTACGGATACGCCCAAAGTTTTGCACCAATCGGCAACCGCTATAGAAGCACCGTCTGCGGAAAGGTCGGCATTGAGGCAGTGGGCCTTTACCTGATAATCTGCTTCAACTGTTTGGGCAAGCGCCTCCAAATCGCCTATGGAACGGGCAACCAATAGCAAATTATACCCGCGTTGGGCCAGTTGCACAGCCAATTCTTTACCTATCCCCCGGCCTGCCCCGGTAATTAATGCGTACTCATCCATTGTTATACCTTGTTTGTTGCCGACGTCAAAATAACAAAAATGGATTGGCAAGGTTGCAGGGGGTGTGGCATATTGTTTTGGGAGGCTATTGTTTGCCGGAAGGCGCCGCGACCAATAAATTTTTTTCAAATAAAATTTGCATGCGATCAGGTAATCTTCCTACATTTGAATTATCTATTAAATCTATAGACATTATATACAATGATTTCTCAATTACTCGCAGCTCACAAAATGTACCGCTTCCCCAAAGGCGTTCAGTATTGTTGTTGCTGTTAAGTCCTCTTCGATATAGCGGCCCACGAATGGCCCGAACATCCAGAATAAATCACATAAACCTTATTATAGATGCTGATACAGAGCATCATCAAAATTCCAGTCGACATGAGCAAATATACCGACCTCAAAAACCTGATAGCCGCCATTGAGCCCGATGCAGAGAAGTTTTACGTAAAAGGCAACCACGCAGCGGGCACCCGTTTGCGCACGAGTTTACAACGGGTAAAGGCATTGGCCCAGGAGATAAGGCTGGAAGTACAGGAATTAAAAACCCAAACCGAAAAACAATAATACGCCATGGCATCAACCTACTACACTCAGCATAGCTTCGATTTTTTAGAGATTATTAACGAACTTGAGCTTTCCTACAAAAAATACCAACCGCTGAAACCATTGAAAACCGGCCAGAGCCTACCCGGCTTCACCCTAAAAAAAGAATTCAATAACTGGCGGCAGTTCTTCAACGGCTCGCAGGTGCAGGGACCTATTGTGCTGCGCCAACTGCTGAATAAACCACTGGTTATCAGCTTCTACTCTACCCATTGGGGCGAGAGTGGCACAACCCGCCTAAAACAATTGAACGCCATACAGCACGAGATAAGGGCCGCGGGTGCCAACCTGCTCATTATTACGCCCGACGAAGAAAGCAAAGCTTTTGAAAATTTGATATGGGATAACAGCCTCTCACTGAGTTTTTATTATGACGAGGATAACGCCATAGCCCAAAAGCTAAAGCTGTTTTCAGAGGCGTCACCAGTATGGAACACCTACTCGGGCATAGACGTGAACGTACCTTTG
Organism: Mucilaginibacter sp. P2_D11; assembly: GCF_056404435.1. Taxonomy (NCBI): domain Bacteria; kingdom Pseudomonadati; phylum Bacteroidota; class Sphingobacteriia; order Sphingobacteriales; family Sphingobacteriaceae; genus Mucilaginibacter; species Mucilaginibacter sp. P2_D11. Next base: position 58,798 of record NZ_JBFUEA010000004.1, on the reverse strand, counting down.
CTGGCTACCTATGTGCTGGACACCAACAACCAGATTTTATACGATGATATTGATTATGAGTTGAACGGCATAATCTCCGCTTCGCAAATTTTAGATTCGCTTCATGCCTCCTCGCTTTATCAAACTACCCGCAAATCGGCATAAAATATAGCAAACCGCAACCACCTTGGTGGTGACACAATTTTGACACCATACTGAAATTTACAAACAACTGATTAAGAGCACATTGAAAGTGTTCACGGTGTTCACACTGCGCACCGTGAACACCTAATGAACACTTCTGGCGGTTTAATTACTCCACTGTAAAACCACAAAAGGGTGTTATAATGCTTTGCTTTCTTAATAAACCGACTTCGGCCTTGCCGATGCTGCTACCCCAAACACCGCCGATGGCTTGCTGCCCATGGTGATGGTGAGGTTGCCGCCCTTAGCTATCTCGCTATGCAGCAGGTAGGCATTGGCGTAGGGCTTTCCGTTAAGCGTGATGTTCTGGATGTATTTATTTGCGCCGGTATTATTTTTAATGCTGATGTGGAAGATTTTGCCACCTGCCAGCTTCAGTACCGCATCATTAATTACCGGACTGCCGAAAACATATGCCCCATTTGCCGGGTTCACCGGGTAAAAACCCATAGCCGATAAAACGTACCAGGCCGACATTTGCCCCACATCTTCATTGCCAATGATGCCATCCTTTTTATTGGTGTAAAAGCTATCCAATATAAACCGCACCTTTTCGGCAGTTTTGTATTGCCGCCCCGCGTACGCATACATATAAGTGATATGATGGCTCGGCTCGTTACCGTGCGCGTATTGGCCTATAAGGCCGGTGATATCGTTAGAGGCTTCGTTACCCATATCGCCTTTTGCTATAAATAGTGAATCGAGCTTTTTCACGAAAGCATCCCTCCCACCTAACAACTGCATCAGCCCCTCCACATCCTGCGGCACCAGCCAGGTGTATTGCCAGGCGTTACCCTCGGTAAAATCATCCTTCATATGTCGCGATACAAAGGGACTGAACGGGCTGCGCCATTCGTTTGCCCCAAGCCTGCCGCGCATAAAGTGGGTTTCGCTATTATAATAGTTAATGTAGTTGCGGCCACGTTGGCTAAAGTACGCGTAGTCGTCCATCTTGCCCAATTTTTTGGCCATTTGGGCAATGCACCAATCATCAATAGCGTATTCCATCCCGGTAGCTACAGTTTCGGTCATGGTATCTGCGGGGATGTAGCCAAGTTCTTTCACGAATTTAAGGCCGCGGCGGTCGCCCATTGCGGTTACTTTTACGGCTTCGTAAGCCAGGTTGCGGTCGAAGCCGTTGTAACCTTTCAGAAAGGCATCGGCAATTACGGGGATGGCGCTGTTGCCCACCATACAGTCCGTTTCGCTGCCCATCAGGGGCCAAACGGGCAACCTGCCTTGCTGCTGATATATGGCCAGCATCGAGCTTATCTGGTCGTTCACGCGCTGGGGCTGGGTAATGGTCATCAGCGGGTTTTCGGCCCGGTAGGTATCCCATAAACTCATGGTGGTAACGTTGGTGAAACCCGGCTTGTGGTGCACCTTTTTATCGGTGCCTAAATAATCGCCATTGTAGTCGTTATAAACCGAAGGCGCTATCATGGTATGATAAAACGCGGTATAAAAGGTGCGCATACGTGCAGGGCTGGCCTTAACAGCTATTTTGCCCAATTCATTATTCCATAAGGCATTGGCATCGTTCTTCACTTTATCAAAATCCCAGTTGCAGGCTTCTGCATTGATATTGGCCAGGGCATTATCCATACTCACGGGCGAAATGCCTACTTTGATTTTCACTTTTTCCCCGGCAAGGGTAGCAAAACTGAGTACGCCTTTTACCTTGCGCCCCTTCAATTCGGCACCACCGGCTTTGGCAAGGCTATCATACACCGCGAAATTGCTGACGCGTTTAGAGAAAATAGCGGCGAAGTAAATACGGTCGTCTACCGACCAGCCCGAGGAATGGCGATAACCAATAACCGTGGTATCGTTCACCTGTTTGATAAAGGTTTCTACAGGATGATCCCAGCCGATGCCTTTTTGCAGGTCGATAACGATATGCGCATTATCCGATTTTGGGAAGGTGTATTCGTGCATGCCTACCCTTGTGGTGGCGGTGAGGCGCACGTCGATATTGTAGCGCTTTAATTTGACAGAATAGAAGCCCGGCCTGGCAATTTCTTCTTTATGACTAAACAGCGAATAGTAACCGCTGTTATAGCCACTCAAATCGCCGCTTAGTACTTTTACATCGCCGGTAGTGGGCATGAATTGGATATCGCCCAAATCGCCAATGCCGGTACCGCTAAGGTGCGTGTGCGCGAAACCTGCGATGGTACTGTCTGAATAATTATAGCCCGAGCACCAATCCCAGTCGACCGCCTTGATGTTTACCGGCCCCAATTGCACGGCACCAAAAGGCACATTGGCACCAACGAACACGTGGCCGTGCAATGCCGAACCGATAAAGGGGTCTACAAAACTGGTGTAATTGGTGGTTTTAGCCGTCTTCTTTTTCGTTTGTGCCGAAAGATTAAGGCTTAAGCTGCATAAGGCTAATAAAGAAAGGAAATATATCGGGTACTTTTTCATGATTTATTTTACTTTGATACCCAATTCAGCTACCGCAAGGCCGTTGCCTTTGGTGACGTGCAGTACCGAAAATTTAAAATACCGGGCCTTTACAGGCTGCGCCAGCGTAACTACCTGTTCTATCGGGTTCGATTGGATATTGGAGAATTCGCCTTTGGCAACCGGATCCCATATTTGCCCGTTGGTGCTGGTGTAGAGCGCGTAGCGGTCCACAATGCCGGGCGTTTGCTTATCCTGCCGGGGCAGGTAGGTAAAGGCGGTAATGGTTTGTTCCTTGCCCAGGTCTATTGTTATTTCCTGCGGATATTGCGTTTTGGCAAGGGTATCTTTCGGCAGGGTGTTCCAGTTGGTATTGATATCTTCGTCGATAGCTAATTCCGGCTTGCCATCGGCCGGCGGCCATACTTTGACAACTTTCCAGCCCACCTTAGATAGGCCAAATTCTTTTGTACTTGCCTCCCCTCCTTTGCCTGCATCAAAGCCAATAGCTTTTACGATGCCGCCATCCGCCAGCAGGAAAGGTTTTTGAAAGCCCGGCGATGCAAGCGTTGGGGCAGAGCCATCTACTGTGTAATGTATGCTGCCAACCGGCGCATCGGTTGCGATGCTTACCATACCCGCCTTATCACGCGAGATGGTAGGCGCGCTTAGGTGCGCGGGTTCTTTAAACAGACCAAAATCGCTTAAGGCAACGCAGGCGGCGGCGTTGGTTATGCGTAGCCGAACCTTGCTTGTAGTAACATTCTGGGGCAGGCGAATAAGCCTGTTGGCGCCGATACTGGTAGCCGTAGCAATTTCCTTCCAGGCACCATTGATAAAGGCATCTACGGCTACCGAGTTTATGCGCTGGCCCAGCTTGATGTTCTCGCGCAGGCGTATTACATTGAAGGTTTTGGCCGAATGCATATCGGCAACCATCTGCGGGGTGGTAATATTATCATTTGTTGCCCAATAGCTATAGCGGTCGGCATCCGTCAAAAACGCCGGACCGAACTTTTGCTTGTTGCCGCCACGAACATTGCTTGCTGTAAAGGCCGCGCCCTTAAGCAGGTTTACGGCAAAGGTTTGTTGTAGCAATTCGCCAAATGTTTTGAGCGAGGCTACGTCCCGGTCATCAAGCAGGCCTTGTTGGTTTGGCGAGAGGCCAAGGTCAAGGTCGGCGCCGCGGCCTACGCTTTTGTAATATAGGTCCAATAATTGATAAGGCGTTTTCACCTGTTCGTTTTGCGATGCATGGTAAAACCATCCCGGTCGCAGGGGCACATCGCATTCGGCGGGCATCCAACTACCCTGCCGCGTACCTTCGGTTGCTTCCCAATACTTGCTATACCCGTTTGATGGCTTTTTGCCGGCATCTGACGCCTGCGGCGAGTAAGTTGCCCAACTGGTGATACCTGCTTCGCCTTCCTCGTTGCCTACCCAGCGCACATCGGCACCGATATCGCCGAATATGGTGGCGTTAGGTTGCCATTTGCGTATCATGGCCCAGGTGTTGTCCCAATCGTAATAAGTGGTGCGGTCTATCTTGCGTTCTTCGCGTTTGCCGCCGTAATAGCCGTCACCGCCATTAGCACCATCGTGCCAGGAAATAAACAGCGGGCCGTAATTGGTATAAAGTTCTTTTAGCTGTGCGCGGTAAATTTCCAGGTATTGGGGCGTGCCGTAATAGGAGTTGTTCCTGTCCCATGGCGAGCAGTAAAGGCCCAGTTGCATGCCCAGTTTCTGGCAGGCCAACTGGTACTCGCGTACCATATCGCCCTGTCCGTTCTTCCAGGTGGCTTTGGTGATGTTATGCTCGGTAGTTTTGGTTGGCCATATGCAAAGCCCATCGTGGTGCTTGGCAACAATTACCACGCCCTTAAAACCGCCGGCTTTAGCCGCGCCCACGATCTGCATCGCGTCGAATTTGGTTGGGTTCACTATCGCAGGGTCCTCATCGCCGAAACCCCACTCCTTGTTGGTGTAAGTATCTACCCCAAAATGGATGATGCAATACATCCCCATTTCGTGCCAGTTCAGCTGTGCTTTACTGGGCAGTGCCCCGTAAGGTTTCGGCGGGGCCTGTGCGAACGCGACGGCCGTCCCGCTTATCAAAAAACCCAAAAGCAATAATTTCTTTAGCATGATGCTTAATTTTTCAACCAGTCTGCCGGTATATCTTTCGGTTCCGAGCCATTCAGGCTATATTTCAACTTCAGGGAGTATCCGCCGCCGCCCTCGATAAAATCAAGCGCGATAGGCTGAAGTCCTTTCTTTAGGGCAACCTGCCCATTCTTTTCTATCGCGGCGTGGAGGCCGTCGTTGTCCACCACATCGCGGCCGGCAATTTTCAGCGTGCCGCCGTCATCACAAGTTAAATAAAAGCTGTAGATGCCGTCCGCCGGGATATCCAAATAACCCCGGTATTTTATGGCGAAGCTTGGTGCTTCGGCTTCTTTTGGCACGATGATGCTTTGTACGGTAAACGTTGTATCGGGCTTGGTATTGGGGATAAGCGTGGTGTTTTTATACAGCTGCCTGTATTCGCTGCAAAGCAATCCTTTGGCGGGGTTAGCTATGCTTGTCGGTTCGGCCAGCGTTTGCTTTTGGTACTGCAAATCGTAAACATCGCCCATCGATCCATCAGTTTTAAAGGCTGCCAGGCGTATGTGCTGCGAGGTTTTGATTACCAATGGCTGGGTCAACGCGGGCGATAACATATCAGGCAATGTGCCATCGATGGTATAGTGCACGGTTAATCCTCGCAATGGTATTTGGACATCCAGTTTGGTTTCATCCGTAAAAACATTCGAGGATAAAAACCCGCCCAAATCCGGTAAACGATAGTGTACTTTCAATGCATCCAAACGCGGGTATTGCTCTAATAGACGCTGCTGATACGATGGATAATCCTGCTTGTGCGTCCACAGCACTTCGGCAAGGGCCGTCATGCGGGGCATAATCATGTAGTCGGCGCGGTTTTCTGTGGGCACGTACTCCGTCCACAAGTTAGCCTGCGCACCAATGATATTCCGGGCTTCATCAGCCGTCAGCCCGTTCGGGATGATCTGGAAGTTATAAACGTTGGGAATAGAATTCTTATCGGGCGGCGTGTCGAAGTACAGCGGGTTGCCCGGCGTCATGATCACTTTGTTGCCCAGCTTTGCCGCCTCAATAGGTGCTTTAGGCACCCAGCTACGCCAGTACATAATTACGGCGGTATTTGTTACGCCTCCCTCCAGCACCTCGTCCCAACCGATCAGCTTGCGGCCTTTAGAGTTGAAGAATTTCTCCATATTGTTGATGAAGTAGCTTTGCAGTTCGGCAGTGTTTTTCAAGCCCTCCCTTTGCATTAGGGCCTTGCAATCTTCAGATGTTGCCCAGGTAGAACGGTCCACCTCGTCGCCGCCGATGTGCATGTATTTAGATGGGAAGATATCCATTATCTCGCTATACACATCCTGCGCAAAGGTAAAAGTTGATGGCAGGCAGGGACAAATAGGTTTGGTGAACAACTCGCCGAAAGAGCTCTTTTTGCCATCGCTGCTCAGGTACGGGTATTCATTTATGGCAGCCATCATGTGGCCGGGCATATCAATCTCGGGGATGATATCTATTTTACGGGCAGCAGCATAGGCAACCAATTCCTTCAGTTGCGCCTGGGTATAAAAACCGCCGTACAGGGTTTTGCCATCTTTATGGATGATGTGCGTTTTATCTATCTCGAAATCGGGATTATCAACCGCTTTTTTCATGCAGGCGCTATCCTGGTTATTGAAGGTGCGCCATGCGCCGTTTTGGGTAAGCTTGGGGTATTTCTTTATCTCCACGCGCCAGCCCTGATCATCAGTTAAATGCAGGTGCAACTTATTAAACTTGTAAAGCGCCAGCATATCTACATACTTATGCAGGTAGCCAATCGAGAAAAAATGCCTCGATACATCCAGGTGCATGCCGCGGTAAGCATATACCGGTGCATCGTTTATAGCTACACCAGGCAAATTGATGTGGTCGGCGGGTATCATATCCATGGGTATTTCCACCGCTGCAGGCATCAATTGCCTTAAGGTCTGCACGCCCATAAACATTCCTTTAGCCGTTTTGGCGCCTATTACAATACCTGTGGGGCTAATGTTTAACTTATATCCTTCCTCGGCGACAACACTCGCATCATATTTCAGGCTGATATTTTTACCTGCTAATGCCGTACTTATGACCAATTTCCGCCCCATGCAATTGCCGATAAGCTGGTTTAAAAACGCAGCTTCGTTTTTAAACATTGCCTGTGCAACGATTTTTGTATTGGGCGTAATCCTGAAACCTCCGCTTACCGGTACCAATTCGGTAGGATACGGAATAATGGGGTAACGCGCATCGGTTTGCTGCGCGGTAGCCGTAAGGGTGGCTGTTGCTGTGATGATAACAGCCAAAGCCACTGCTTTATATAATCTCATTTAAGCTTTTTTTAGTACGTTATTTTAAAGGTTGCTGCATATTGGCAGCCTGTATTTTGCTGTATGGCAGCGGGCAGGCTTACGATCAGTTCGTCACCCTTTAATTTATATTTAAGTTTTTGCTTAGCACCCAACAGCGATACGCTTTTAACCGCCTTTATATTATTAAGCTTGATAATAACTGTTGACTCAAACTTAACCGCACTATCCTTACCCGCCATTAAAAAGGCATATATGGTGTTGCTGTTTTTTGCCTTTGTATAATAAATATCGCCCGAAGAATACGGCGCTACCGATTGCGAGCCGTAAATGCCTTCGCCATTGGTTTCCATCCAGCCGCTTACCTGCGCCAGGCGTGAGTACGCTACCGGGTCCCAGTCGCCATCGGGACCGGGGCCTATGTTGAGCAATAAATTACCGCCGCGTGATACGATCTTTACCAGCAACTGCACTATTTGCTGTGCCGATTTGTAATGGTCATTCGGCACGTAACTCCACGAATCGCCCATGGTGATGCAGGTTTCCCAGGGATGGTCTAAAGGTGCGCCGGGCACCTGTTGCTCGGGCGTGGTGTAGTTCTCGAATTCGCCCGCTACGGTACGGTCTACTACGATGAGGCCTGGCTGCTTGGCGCGGCCCATTGCGGCAATGCGGGGCATATCTATATCCTGGTTAAATTTAATGCCGCGCTGCCAGTCTACCGCGGTATCGATAGTGCTTTTAGGGCGAACCCAGCCGCCATCGAGCCATAAGATATCCACCTTACCGTAATCGGTCATCAGCTCACTTATCTGGTTGTAGGTAAAATCTTTGAATTTTTGCCATTTATCCGGATGCAGCGCCGGGTCGTAGTTTACGTTGCGGTCCTTAGGCGGGAAGTACGGCCACCAGTAATCGGGCGAATGCCAGTCGGGCTTGGAAAAGTAAGCGCCTATCATAAAATTCTCCTTGCGGAAAGCATCGAATATCTCTTTAGTAACATTGCTGCGCGGATTAGCAGAAAAAGGCGTTTTTGCCGATGTTATCTTATAATCGGTCTGCTTGGTATCAAACATGCTGAAACCATCGTGGTGCTTGGTGGTAAATACCACGTATTTCATGCCGGCACGTTTGGCGGCTGCCACCCATTTCTCGGGGTTGAAACGTGTAGGGTTAAAGGTAGTCTGCAGGTTTTCGTATGCTTTCAGGTAGCCATTATAGGTTTCGCCATAGGGGCCTTTGCGTTGCGTCCAGTCCTCGTCTTCGGGACAAATGCTCCAGCTTTCTACCACGCCCCATTGGCTGTAGGTACCCCAATGCATAAAAAGCCCGAATTTAAGATCCTGCCATTGGCTCAGCTTCTGCTGCACCAGGGGATCGGTTGGTGGCTGGTAATTTTTAGACATCTGGTGCTCCTGTGCCAGCAAAACGCAGGCGTTTAAGGCAAAAAGGCATAGTACCGCTAACTTCTTCATCATCTTACAATTAGGTTTTTGCAAACAATATTAAACTATTTATATATAGGGTAAGACAAAATTAAATACTGTATTGCCTACACTAAGTTCCCATTCTTTTTAAAATTTTTTAAAAATACACTCCGGCTTATTTGATTATTATATTAAATGTACTATTATTGTTATGTAAATGTTAAAGTTTACTGCGTACTATAATTAAGGATACTTTGAGAAACAAAAATACCAATATCGCTGAATTATGGAGCCGTACCTGCCACCAGGACGATATGAAAGCCTTTGAGCAGCTTTTCTACGCATTAAACAAACCCCTCATCAAATTCTGCGTGCTTTATGTAAAGCAAAACGAGGTTGCAGAGGATATCGTGTCGGAATTATTCGTAAAATGTTGGGAGAGCCGCAAAAAACTTACCGGCATACTTAACCCGGCCACCTACCTTTACATCGCCGTAAAAAACCAAAGCCTCAATTACGTAAAAAAATACTCTAACATACACCTGGTACAAATTGAAGACACCGACGATTTTGCCCTGGTGAACACCTATAACCCGCAAAAAGAACTCGAAAAAAAAGAGCTGGTGTTTAAGCTTGATAAAGCAATAGCCTCGCTGCCACAGCAGTGCCGCATCATTTTCAGGCTGATAAAAGAAGACGGCATGCGGTATAAAGAAGTGGCCGAGGTGTTGGATATATCGCCCCGCACAGTGCAAACGCAACTTTTCAGGGCCCTTAAAAAACTCACTACCGTGCTAGATCCCGACCAGCGCCGCATACCACAGCCCGCTACCGACAAAACCGTCTTCGGCATCATTACCATAATGTTATCGCTCTCTTTATTTTTCTAATCGATTCCTTTTTTTCCCAACGCTCCAAAACAGCAACCTTTTGCTAGTCTTGCTACACTAAGCTTTTGCCTTTCTCACTAATAATGGGCCGCTAAATGCGCTGTACACGCGTTTTGGCTGCATCGTCATTATTTCCTCCCACACCGCAAACAGCGAACAATAATCTAAAACTTGCAGTCAATCTTCTTAATAATTTTTAATAAGTGAGTTTTCTTTTTAAAAAAGTAAAAAATATTTTCATAACGTGTAGGCAACATTCAGTTTTTATTTGTCCATACCATCAGAACACATCATGCGCGGTTATGTAACCGCTTATGCATAATAACTAAACTCAAAAAAGTATGATCAAAAACTAAAACACAGCAGCCTGCCTATGTAAGAAAAAATTACCTCCACTCCCCAAAAAGCATAGTTACCTGGTAGGGACTACAGCTTATGAAAACTAAAACTGTTTAAGCAATCCCCGCAATCGGGGCATTGAATTTAACCCCTTTTTAAATCAATTAAATATGGAATTTTTTAAACATCCAATGGGTGTAAGAAATAGGTACCGGATGTCGCCTGCGATACCGGTATGTAAAGTTGCCCTGGCATTTTTAATAATTGCCGGCATACAGCTACCTGCAGTTGCGGCCACCGCAAACACGGTAAGCGTAAAAACCAAAAGCGGTGCCTTTGTACCTGCTACCGGTTTAGTTACCGACGAAAACGGCGAACCCCTTATAGGCGTTAGCGTTACCGTTAAAGGCACTTCAAACGGCGGCCAGACCGATGTAAACGGTAAGTTTGCGTTCGATGCCCCGGTAAATTCAACATTAGTATTCAGCTACGTTGGCTTCACTACCCAGGAAGTAGCATTTACAGGCAAAGCCCTTAGGGTTACCCTGGTATCTAACACCAAACTTAACGAAGTTGTAGTAACTGCCCTCGGTATCAAAAAAGACGAGCGCAAATTAGGTTACTCGGTAACAACTGTAAAAGGCGATTTGTTAAACACTGCTAAAGAAACTAACGTTGCTTACTCGTTGCAAGGCCGCGTAGCGGGCTTAAGCATCAGCGGTACCAACGGCGGCCCTGGTTCATCGGCACGTATATTATTGCGTGGTGTTACCAGTACAAGCACTACCCAGGGGCCATTGTTCGTTATCAACGGCGTACCAATGGATAACACCCAAAGAGGCCAATCGGGCGAGTGGGGCGGCGCAGACTACGGCGACGGTATCAGCAACATCAACCCTGATGATATTGAGAGCATGACCGTACTGAAAGGTCAATCTGCATCTGCACTATACGGTACCCGTGCGGTTGGTGGTGTAATTTTAATCACGACTAAATCTGGCAAGAAAAACTCGGGTTTTGGTGTTGAATATAACAGCAACTACCAATTAGACAAGGTTTATGATTATACCGATTATCAAACCATTTACGGCCAGGGCCAGGTTAAAACAGGAGACCTTACAGGCTCTAAACCAACAAACGTAGCTGATGCACTTTCATCGGGCAACGTTGCCTGGGGCGCTAAATTAGATGGTTCGCAAGTGATTCAGTTTGATGGGAACACTTACGCCTATTCTAAAACTAATGATGATTACACAAAGTTTTACAAAGCCGGACACACTTTCACCAACACGGTATCGTTAACGGGCGGCAATGAAACAGGCGCATTCCGTTTATCGTTGTCTGATCTTAATAACCATTCTATCACGCCAAATAGCGGCATTAACAGGAAAACATTCAACTTCAATGGTTCGCAAACCGTAATGAAGAATTTGGATATTACCCTGATTGCCAACTATATCCTTGATAATGCAAAAAACCGTTCTGGTTTGAGCGATGGCCCGGGCAACCCAAACAACGTACAGTTTTTGGCACCTAACGAGGCCCAGAGCATCCTTAGCCCGGGTACTTTGTCAAGCGGTTTAGAGCAGACTTTCACCAACGATATTTATGTAACAAACCCTTATTTTGCGGCTTACAACTTTGTTACCAACACAACAAGGGAGCGCTTAATATCTTCGATATCTGCCAAATATGCCATAACCCCATGGGCTTACATACAAGGCCGCGTTGGGTACGACAAAATCCATGATGGCCGTTTAGGCATCACGCCTACAGGTACCGCTTATCTGAACAACAATGGCGGCATGAGTACCCAAACTACCCAAATCACCGAGTTTAACTCAGATGTTTTGATTGGTGCTAAACATGACCTAATTAAAGATTTCCTGAACCTCGATCTTTCTGTGGGTGGTAACATCCGCAAAAGCGATGCATCGGGTACTTATGTAAATGCCAACCAATTCATCATCCCTTACTTCTACGATCTTTCTAACGGTAAAACCCGCGATAGCGGTAACCAGGGTATCCTTAAACAACAAGTAAACTCTGCTTACTATACTGCTGATTTCGGTATCAAAAACTACCTGGTGCTAAGCACCAACGGCCGTTACGATACTTACACCAGTATTGGTGGCGACGTAGGCCGCGGTATCTTCACGCCATCGGTATCGGGTAGCTTTATCTTCTCTGAGCTTTACCACATCAATGGTTTAGACTTTGGTAAACTAAGGGTATCATACGCTAACACCAGCGGCCCGGCAGAGCCTTACAAAAACCGTGTCTATTACAACGTGGCTAATTCAATTAACGGTATTCCGGCCGGTAGCTTCGACAGCACATTGCCAAACTTGTTCTTAAAACCCTTTACTTTGAGCGAGTTTGAAATTGGCACATCATTAAAATTCTTTAATGACCGTGTGGGTGTTGATGTTACTTACTTTAACAGGAAAACCAAAAACGAAATTGTAAGAGGTTCGCTCGATATTTCCAGCGGTTACACCAATTACTACATTCCAACTGCATCAACCCAAAACAAGGGTTTAGAAGTTGAGTTACATGGTACTCCGTTCAGAAGCGGCAGCTTCACCTGGAGCTCTTCGTTCAACTTTACCTACGTTAACAACAAAGTATTATCAACCGATGCTACTAACCAAAACTTAGGCTTAGGTACCTACCGCCCGCTGAATGCTACAACTGCATTTGTTGCCGGTATGGCCGGCCCGCAAATTTTGGCTAACGATTACCTGCGCGATGGAAGCGGCAACATCATTTTCGATGCGCAAGGCCTTCCAAAAGCTACAGGCCGTGTGCCAATGGGTAGTGTTGTGCCTAAATATTACGGTGGTTTTAACAACGATTTTAGCTACAAAGGTTTCAACTTCTCGTTCCTGATCGATTACCGTTACGGCAACAAAGTGTTATCGGCAACAAGCTACTATTCAATAGCGCGCGGTTTAAACAAGCTAACCTTACCAGGCCGCGAAACCGGTGTTACAGGTGCTGGCGTGAACGAGGCAGGTGCACCAAACACCGTGAATGTACCGGCTCAAACTTACTACCAGGCTTTAGCACGTAACGTATCTGCTGTGAACGTTTTAGATGGTAGCTTCATCAAGCTTCGCCAGGTTACTTTAGGTTATGCTATACCAAAATCTACAATAGCTAATACACCGTTTAACTCCATTACTTTATCATTAGTGGCCCGTAACCTGTGGACTATCATGAAACGCTCTGACAACATCGATCCGGAATCGAACTTTGCACCAGGCATTAACTATGCCGGCATTGAAGGCACCAGCGTACCCGCTGTTAGAACTTATGGGTTGAACGTTAACTTTAAATTTAAAAAATAACAAAGATGAAAAAACGACTTATATATGGTTGCCTGCTTGCAGGAGCCACCTTTATAGCGGGTTGTACAAAAGACTTTGATGCGATAAATACCGACCCTACCAAGGTGAATGCTGAAGTTTTTCCGCCCAACTTTTTATTGGCCCAGGCTCAAATTAAGTTCTCCAATACAGGTTACGATCAGTTGCTTTTCCAAAGCATGTGGGTGCAAAGCTTAGCTTCAACCTACGATTATTATGGTAATGGTGATAAGTATGTGTACGCAGGTAGCGGCCGTGGCTACTTAGAACGTACCTGGAACACCAGCTATGGCGCTGCAACACTGGTTGATGAGATGAAAAACCTGATCAAAGGAAAAGCAGAGTTTAGCAACCTTGATAATGTAGGTACCATTATGCGTATGCTTATACTGCAACGTATTACCGATGCTTACGGCGACATCCCTTTCTCTGAGGAAGGACAAGCAAAATCGGGCATTGTTACGCCTAAATTTGATACACAGCAAAGCATCTACACTTCAATGCTTACGCAATTGGAAACGGCAACAGCTGCCTTAGATGCCGCAAAAGACAAACCCTCTTCTGACCTTATCTACGGCGGAAATATTGCGCAATGGAAAAAGTTGGGGTACTCTTTAATGCTGAAAGCAGCAATGCGTTTAACTAAAGTTGACCCCGCTACAGCTCAAAAATACGCCGAAAAAGCTTATGCAGGCGGCACCATGACATCAATTGATGATAACGCTAAAGTAAAGGCCGATGATGCAAACGGCAACGGCAATAGCGACGTTGCTGCACTATTGGTTCCGGATGATTTTAGAGAAGTACGTTGGTCAAATACTTTGATTAGCTACCTGCAGTCGAATGCAGATCCACGTGTGAGCGCTGTTGCAGAAATTTCTGCCGGCACAGGTAAAGCCGCAAATGAAACCCGCACAGCGGGTATCAACACAGCAGCTTCGCAAATTGGCTTGCCAAACGGATACGACCTTAAAGGAGGCACTACCGACATCTCTAAAGCAGCAGGTTACCCGGGAACTTCACCTGCAGACCCGGCTGTGAAAGATGATGCTGCTGCACCGGTTGGCAAATATTCACGCCCGCGCTTTGCAGTTTATGATGACCGTAACCGCATAAACATGCTGTACACTTATGGCGAAAGCGAATTGCTATTGGCCGAGGCTGCGAGCAGAGGCTGGAACACCGGCGTTGCTGCTACCCACTACGCCAATGCACTTGCTGCCGATATCAACAGCATAGCACAGTTCAACGCCGCAGGCGCCGTTCCGGCTGCCACTGTTGCTACTTATGTAGCTACGCATCCACTGGTGCCTGCAACTGCATTGCAGCAGATAAACATGGAGTACTTTGTGGTAACATCAACCACGTTCAACTTCAACGAAGCCTGGGCTAACTGGAGAAGATCAGGTTTCCCTGTCTTAACTCCTGTTAAATACATCGGCCAGTTTACCGACGGTTCTATCCCGAGAAGGAACCCTTATCCGGTAGGCTTACCATCAACCAACGCAGCAAATTATACTGATGCGGTTTCGAGGCTAACCGGCGGCGACGTATTCACCGCCAGGGTATGGTGGGATAAATAATCTTCCCAACCCCTTATAAAAAAACAAGGCTGTGCAAGCAGCCTTGTTTTTTTGTTTAAAGTGAAAGGCAATCGCTATTTTTATAGTTTACGTTACTGATACATAATCCCCCTAATTACATGCGTTATCGCTGCTGCAATTTATTAGAGTCCGTCAAAAAAAGCCTCAGGATATCTATAATGGCATTATCTGCAACAGGTATTGCCCAAAAAAGCCTTGCGCAGCAAACGCTGTTCAACCTGCTCCCGGCAGAGCAAACCGGCATTACTTTTAGGAACGACCTTAAGGAAGACGAAAAGCTTAACGTACTATCCTACGAGTACCTGTACAACGGCGGTAGCGTTGCCGTGGGCGATATCAACAACGATGGTCTGCAGGACCTCTTCTTCACCAGCAATATGGGGCAAAACAAGCTGTACCTAAACCTGGGCGGCTTAAAATTTAAAGACATTACCAGCGATGCCGCATCCGGCTTATCCGGCCGCAGCGGTGCCTGGAAAACCGGCGCAACCATGGCCGATGTTAACGGCGATGGCCTGCTTGATATTTATGTATGCTACTCGGGCACGGGCGACCCCGAAATACGCCGCAACCAGCTCTTCATTAACAAGGGTAAAAACAAATTCGTAGAAAAAGCAAAAGAATACGGGTTGGACGACCCCGGCTACAGCACGCAGGCTGTATTTTTCGATTACAATAACGACGGCAAGCTGGATATGTTCCTGCTGAACCATAACGTCAAAAAAATAAACAACATCGAGCTGGCCCAGATAAAAAGCCAGACCGACGAACTGGCCAGTAACAAGCTCTTCGAAAACCAGGGCGGCCATTTCATAGATGTATCTAAAAAAGCAGGCATCATACAAAACCCGCTCACCTTTGGGCTTGGCATAGCCATTGCCGATATAAACAAAGACGGCCTGCCTGATATTTACGTAACCAACGACTATAACGAACCCGATTATATATACATCAACAAAGGCGACGGCACCTTTAGCGAGGATTCTAAAAAGATGCTGCGGCACATGTCGCAATTTTCGATGGGGGTTGATATTGCCGATATCAACAACGATGGCCTGCCGGATATACTGACGCTGGATATGCTGCCGCCCGATAACCGCAGGCAAAAACTGCTGCAACTGCAGGAGAATTACGAAACCTTCGAGCTGATGCTGGGCCAGGGCCTGTACAAACAATACATGCGCAACATGCTACAGCTGAACAATGGCGACGGTACCTTCAGCGAGATTGGCCAGTTGGCGGGCCTCTCTAACACCGACTGGAGCTGGTGCCCGCTAATTGCCGATTTTGATAACGACGGCTATAAAGATATTTTCATATCCAACGGCTACCTGCGCGATTATACCAACAAAGATTTCCTACGCTACTGGGGCGATTATAAAATGAAGAAAGCGATGGACAGGGAGCCCGCCTTGCTGATGGATCTGGTACAGGCCATGCCCTCTACTGCCCTATCTAACTACATATTCAAAAACAATCAAAACCTTACTTTCACCGATAAGAAACAAGATTGGGGCATCAATAACCCGGGCATATCCAGCGGCGCGGTGTATGCCGATCTGGATAACGACGGCGATTTGGATATCATCACCAATAACATCAACAACGTCGCCTCCATTTTTAAAAACACCAGCCGCGAAGCCGCAAATACCAATTACCTGGCGGTTAGCCTGAATACCGATGGCGGTAAAATCGTCACTACCGGTGCCAAGGTGTATGTTTATACCGCAAAAAGCACCCAATACCAGGAGCTTAACCCCAGCCGAGGCTACCTCTCCTGCGTGTCTACCGTGTTGAATTTTGGCCTGGGCGATGCGCAGACCATCGATTCAGTAAGAGTTATCTGGCCCGATAAAAGCGTGCAAGTGCTCACTGGCGTAAAGGCAAACCAAAGGCTGAATTTAGCTTATGCCGATGCCAAAAAGCCCGGCAATGTTGCTGCATCATCAACACAGAAACAGGTATTCACCAAGGTAAAAACGCCGGTAGATTATACCCATACCGAAAACACCATCAACGACTTCAAGCGCCAGCCGCTGATGCTCTTCATGGCATCTAAAACAGGGCCCGTAATAGCGCGTGCAGACGTGAATAAAGACGGGCTGGAAGATATGTTCATCGCCGGCGATCAGTCCAGCCCTGGCAAACTATACCTGCAAACCAAAACAGGCTGGACAGTAAAGGATATTGCCGATTTGAATGCCGAAAACACCTCCGCCGCAGCGTTTTTTGATGCCAACGGCGATGGTTTCCCCGATTTGTACCTGGCAAAAGGTGGTTATGCCTTGCTGGAGCCCAATAGCAACGAACTGCAGGATAAACTATACCTGAACGATGGCAAGGGCAGCTTTAGCTTTAATAGCGCCGCCTTGCCACTGCTTATTGCCAGCAGCAAAAGTTGCGTTCGACCTTGCGATTACAACAATGATGGCAAAATCGACTTATTCATAGGCGGCCGCATCGTACCCGGCCAATACCCGGTTGCGCCGCAAAGTTACCTGCTCACCAATAACGGCGACGGCACCTTCGCTAATACGCCTGCGCCTTTCGGCACCGTAGGTATGGTTACCGATGCGCAATGGGCAGATCTGGATGGCGATGGCCGCAAGGATCTGGTGATTTGCGGCGAGTTTATGCCTTTGACGGTTTACCTCAATGCTAAAACAGGTTTCGTGGATAAAACGGCAGATTACTTCGGCAAGCCGCAAGGCGGCTTCTGGAACAGCGTCACAATCGCCGATGTGGATGGCGACAGCAAGCCGGATATTATCGCGGGCAACCTGGGCGCAAACACCCAAATACACGCCGATAGCAGCCAGCCCGCTGAAATGTATTACGCCGATTTCGACAACAACGGCTCGATAGACCCTTTCCTCAACTTTTACGTACAGGGCGTAAGCTACCCCTTTGTGAGCCGCGACGAACTGAACGACCAGATATTCCCCATGCGCCGCAGGTTCCGCTCGTACAAAGCCTATTGCGACGCTACCATGAAGGAAGTTTTCACGCCGGACGAACTGGCAAAAGCCACAAAGCTGAGTGTTGAGAACGTAAATACCACTTGTTTCTTAAACCGTAACGGTAAATTCGTGGCGGTGGAACTGCCTATCCAGGCACAGTTCTCGTCGATATCGCAGATACTGAGCGGCGATTTTAACCACGATGGCAAAGCCGACCTGCTGCTATTCGGCAACCATACTGATAACCGCCTTAAGCTTGGTAGTTTTGATGCCAACTACGGCACGCTGCTAACCGGCGACGGCAAAGGCGGCTTTAACTACCAAACACAGTCGGCATCGGGCTTAAGCGTCAACGGCGACATAAAATCGTCCACTGAAATAACCATCAGCGGCCTCAAATACCTGGTACTTGGCGTATCGGGCCAACCTTTACAATTTTACAAGGAAAACTAATGATCAAAAGAATATTCCTTTTGGCTTCGGCCATCATTATCGGCCAATTCAGTCGTGCACAAAAGGCCACCTCGCCCCTGCCCGACTACCTCGCGCTGGATAAAGCCATCAATTCCGTATCGGCAGTGATGATACATGATGTGGTGAACCCGCCTGCTGCGGCCCGCTATTACAATTATTTTATGATGGGTGCTTATAACCTGGTAGCACTGAATAATAAAGAGATAGTCCCCATTGGTAACTTTATCAAAAGCTACAAGATAGATAATACCATCAGCCTGCCCGCTGGCAGTTACGATTACCGCATAGCCGCCGTGTATAGCATTTTAGAACTGGGCAAGCAGATGCTGCCCTCGGGCTTTATGCTACAGGACGATGAGGATAAGTATATCGAGCTGCTGAAGAAGAACAACATCAGCGAAGCCGTAATAAAATCATCGGTTGCCGTAGCCGTGGAGATGACCAATAAAGTAGTTGCTTTTAGCCGCAGCGATAATTACAACCGTTTGAGCGGCAAGTTGCGCTACACGCCCGTAAAAGGCGGCAAAAACTGGTACCCTACCCCACCCATGTATATGGAAGCCGTAGAACCCAACTGGAAAACCGTAAGGCCGATGATGATAGATTCGTCCAAGCAGTTTATGCCGGCCAGGCCAACGCCTTTCAGTACCGATAGCACCAGCGAATATTACCGGCAAGCCTATGAGGTGTACAAGGTATCGCAACACCCCGGCGGCGAGCAAATTAACATCGCATCGTTTTGGGATTGCAACCCCTTTGCGGTAACCACATCGGGCCATATGGCCATCGGTTTTAAAAAGATAAGCCCCGGCGGCCACTGGATGAATATAGCGGGCATCGCGGTAAAAAAGGCCAACCTTAGCTTCGATGCCTCGGTACAGGTGCTTGCACTGGAAGGCATCACCCTGATGGATGCCTTCATCAGTTGCTGGGACGAGAAATACCGCAGCAACGGCATACGCCCCGAAACTTACATCAACCGCTATATCGATGTAAAATGGATGCCTTTTTTGCAAACTCCCCCTTTCCCCGAGTACCCGAGCGGCCACGCCGTATTGTCTAACGCATCAGCAACCGTATTATCTTACCTACTGGGCGACCACTTCGAATACACCGACGACTCGGAGATACCGTACGGCGTTGGCCCGCGCAGCTTCAAATCATTCATCCAGGCTGCCGAAGAAGCGTCCGTATCCCGGTTTTACGGGGGCATCCACTTTAAAGACGCTATCGAGAATGGCAACACCCAGGGCAGGCAGGTTGGGGCAGATATCGTAAAGAAGTTAAAAGCAGCCGGACTAAAGCCGTTACTGAGCAATTAGTTATATAGCTTGTAGTTGTTAGAAAATCCGGCCTTCGGGCATCCATTCCCCTTCTATACACGTAGTTGTAATTATACACGTGTTTATGAAAACGAGGGGCTGGGTTTTGACGGGATGCTTTCTTTGTACGCTGTTCATCAGCCTTAATTCTTTCACCACCAAAAAGGATAGGCTTGCCACCAAAGCTACCGGTCCCGAGTTGTTTATACGTTACTGCAACCTTTGCCACATGCAGCCCGATGTGCAGAGCCTCACCAAAGAAATATGGAAAAACCACGTGCTGCTCATTATGGCCAGCCGAATGGGCATCATCTATCCCAATTACGACCCGCTGCGCGGCCTTAACGACGAGGAAAAGGACATCATAGCCAAACACGACATTATCCCGGCAATGCCCATCATCAGCAAAGCCGATTGGGATAAGCTGGAAAACTACATCGTAAGCACGGCACCTGATACCATCCCGTACGATGAAAAACGCCTCACGCGCAATAGCCCGCTTACGCAGTTCACCCGCAAGAATATCCAGATAGACGAGGAGGTGCCATCGCTTATTACCGGGCTTAAATACAATGCCGATACCAAAACGCTTTGGGTAAGCAACGCGCACAACAAAATCATCAACTGGCAATACCAGGCAGGCATCACCAAAAGCTACGACGTTGGCGGCACTGTAGTCGATTTCAACTTTTTCCAAAACCACACCTACCTTACCGAAATTGGCAAGCTTTATCCTACGGAACTAAGCACAGGCAGCTACAAGCAATTAGCTAATGATGCCGAAACGCCCTTGCTTACCAACCTCCACCGCCCCGTACATACCGAAATAGCCGACCTTAATGGCGACGGCATCCCCGAGATTGTGGTGTGCAACTTCGGCAATAAAACGGGCTCGCTTTCGCTGTTCAAAAAGAATAAAACCGGCGGCACCTATAAAGAAGATGTTTTGCTGCCGATGCCCGGTGCCATCATGTGTTACGTTAAGGACATGAATGGCGACGGCAAAAAGGATATCGTGGCGATGTTTTCGCAGGGCGACGAGAGCGTTTACATCTTTTATCAGCAGGATAACCTTAGGTTCAAAGTCAAACGCGTGCTGCGTTTCCCGCCCAATTACGGCACAACCGATATGGTACTCACCGATTACAACCACGATGGGCTGACGGATATCGTTACCGTACATGGCGACAATGCCGATTATTCCAACATCCTGAAACCTTATCACGGCATAAGACTCAACATCAACAAAGGCAAGGATGTGTTCGAAGAAGCATTCTTTTACCCCATATACGGCGTTACCAAAGTACTTGCCGAAGATTTCGACAATGATGGCGATATAGATTTGGCCGCTTCAGCCTTCTTCCCCGATTTTGGCCGGTTAATCAACGAATCCTTCGTTTACCTGGAAAATACCGACAGCAAAACCTACCGCTTCAAATCCTATACGCTAAACAGCGGCCTGCCCGTCAAATCCCTCACCATAGAAAAAGCAGATGTAGACGGCGACGGCGATATGGACATCATCTTAGGCAACTTTGCCCAAACACCGGGTGCTGTCCCCCCATCATTAGACCAACGCTGGAAGAGCGCCCAATACGGCCTCATCCTGTTAGAAAACCAATTGCATCAGCCCAAAATATAAGCTGGAAAAAGCTGGAAAACCATAGCTAAAAAGCGCGCAAAAGCTGGAAAAAGCTGGAAATTTTTTCGCAGCCCCACCGGCGACTTTAAGCTAAAAAAGCCGTTTCCACGCAAATAATGCCATTTTTGAACTTCGTCGAAAATGAACCAAAAAGCAAAGAAAAACACCGAAAAACACGGATTTTTTAAGGTGTTTTTGAGTTGATAAGTCATGGAAGGGGGCTATAAATCTCAAAAATACCGCAGCCATTGGTCCGCCTAATTTCTAAATTCTATTCAAATTTCTATAAATAAAACCTGGAAAAATCCGGCTCAATTGCCAAGGGTAATAAACCGCTCCGGTATGTTCCATCCGCTGATGCTTACCAGCGGTTTAGGCGTATTTTTTTCCGGCGTGTAATCGATGATAATCTTCTTAGTTTCGCCCGGTAACACCGTAACATAGTTATCGCTGTAGAAAGCAGGTAGCAGGCGTTGTTTTGTAACTGCATCCACCACAGATAGCCGGTTGAAAAACGCCAGCGGGCCTTTAGCGGCATTGGTAAGCGTCACTTCTATTTTACCGTTAGATAGGTTCTTGGCGCTTACCTGCAAATCGGCTTTGTCCATTTTTTGGAGTCCGGTGTAGTCGCCTTTTTCGTTAGGTACCCAATAGATATTTTGGCTCAATAAGGTCTTATCCTGCGCCAAAAGCTCCAGCACCACGAATGCACCATCCTCCTTAGCTGTCGCATCAATACTGGGTTTGATGGATAGATACCGCTTGGTGGTAGCCGCCGTCACATCGGCAAATACCTGCGTTATAAGGGTTTCCTTGCCCGCCATATCGTATATCTTGGCTACCAACATCAGGTTGGTCATAGGTTTGAACGTGTTGTTGGCCACCATTACCATGCCATCGGTTGGGTTGTACATAATGTGCAGCGGCGCGCTGCCGTTGTGCAATCCGTAGAGACAGGCATTAGGGTCCAGGTAATAATCGTACATCTGCCCGCGCATGGCTGTCCAGGGGTTTTGCGTTTTCCAGATGATGGTGCCCGTGTACCAATCCCACATGTGCGAACTGAAGCCCTCCATCAGCGCGCGGTACTGGTCGTAATTTACCAACTGGGCCTTGTTGGCGAAATCCTCCGCGTCCTTCGGTTTGCCGAATTTGTTGATGAAACCATCGTAACCGATGTACTTATGGTAATCCCAAACCGGGTCGGTTTTGGTTTTGTGGGTATTTTCGTCATACACCGGCGGCACCAGATTCTCTGCCGGGATAAACCTTTTCAGCGATTCGTAATCGCTCACCCCTACCGAACCTACCTCCGAGTTGAAAGGGAAAGTACGGTCGTTCCAGAACACGGATAGCGGCTGGATGCCGTAGGGCCCGTCGCCATTACCACCCGCCACATTGCGCGACATATTTTCGGAGTTAGAGTATTCTATAAACCAGCGCGTGTTATCCAACGCAGGCATAATGGTGTCTTTCAGTGCTTTCAGGATATCTTCGGGCGGGGTAATTTCGTTGCCGCCGCACCATATGGCCAGCGATGCGTAGTTGCGTATCATTTTCACCTGGTCTTTTATCGATGCCAGGTACAGGCCATGGTCGTCGGGGTACTGGCGGCGCGTCCATTGGTCTTCCAGTTTCATCGGGTCCAGCCAGCGGCCGTTGCAATCGCCCGATCCCCACATATCCTGAAATACCAGCATGCCGTATTTATCGCAGGCCTGGTAAAACTCGGGGCGTTCTATCAATGCGCCACCCCAAACCCTTATCAGGTTCAGGTTCATATCGCGGTGAAAGCGTACCTCGGCATCATAGCGGGCATCGCTAAAGCGTAGCATCTCGTCGGATACTATCCAGTTGCCGCCTTTGATAAACACGCGCTGGCCGTTTACGTTAATCTGGCGGCTCTCGGTGCGGGCGTTCCATTCGGTAGTAAGCTGCCTTACGCCTACAGAGATATCCTGCTGGTCGGATACCTTGCCATCCGCCACAAATTGCAGCTTAAGGTTGTACAAATTCTGCGGGCCGTAGCCGTTTGGCCACCATAGCTTAGGGTTGGCCAGGCTATAATCATCCAGCTTTATCTCCTGCGTTGCATTTGCTTTTAGGGTAACTCTCTTTGATATTGTTTTACCATCCAATATATATTGCAGCGTGCCGCTCACAGGTGCATTGGTAGCATTCTCCAATTCCGTGCTTACTTTGATAATAGCCGGTTGCTGCGGGCCATCGGGCTGGCGGATGCCGGGGACCAGCGTGACTACATGCGGGTTGTTTATTTTTACGGCACGCGTGGTTTGTATGGTAACTTTATCCCAAATGCCGGTGTTGCGGTCGCGGATGGGCTGTATCCAGTCCCAACCGGCGGTGTATTGTATGCCTACGTTTTTGGCAATGGTGCCATCGCCGCCTTGGCCGCCATTGGCATTGCCCACCACATCAGGCGGGTACACGATTACCGCAAGCCTGTTATTGCCGGTTGCCGTAAGCCATTTTGTAATATTGAAACTGCGGCGCATGAACATGCCCTTGTTAAGTTGGCTATTGAGCTTATGCCCGTTCAGGAACACATCGAAGCTGTAGTTTACCCCCCTGAAGTTGAGGTACACCTGGTTGCCTTTTGCTGCAGCAGCCTGCTTAAAATCCTTAACGAACCAGTAGGTGTAATAATCGCGCCCGGTTTTATAGATATCGGGTATCTGCTCGTTATTCATGCCGTAGAATGGGTCGGGCATTTGCTTGTTGGCTACCAAAGTGGTAAGCACGGTGCCGGGTACCGTGGCGGGCATCCAGGCAGCGACATTATAGTTGATGGAGGATATTGCTGTACCCTGATCTTTTGTATTAGCAATAGGCGCGCAACGCCAGCCGGAATTCAATTCATAACTATTTTGCGCTTTTACGGATTTGGTAGCGGCAACTAAAGTGATTACCAGCGCAGAAATAAATAGCGCCTTGGCAACGGTAAGGGATTTGATCATGTTTTTTTATGTGATGTGGGGATTTCAAAAGCATTGCGCTTTTTGCAGAATACTGTGCCTCGGATGCCGCAATAAACGCCTTTTGCTTAAATGACAACCATTAGCTGCCTTTTGCCTACAGGCAAATTGAAATACTTTTCTAACATTTTAATGCACATAATGATATTTAGTGCAACCGGATGCTAAAAATCAGCGTCTTATATGTAAATTAGCGTTTAATATGCCGCTTTTTTAATGTATTAATTAGAAGAATACAGAAAAGCCTGCAATTTAAACCTGAAGAAAATATTTTCTTAATTTAATGGCAATAATGGTGATGATTAAAAGCATGATTATAGTTTTACTATATTTTTTTTTCGTGCTTGTAAGTAATTCCGCTAAAAAGTTGTCCATAGTAAAAAGTGCGGGTACTAATAACGATGGGCAACGATAAATTTATTGAACTGGTTTCGAAACAACTTACAGACGATATAAGTCCGGCGGAAAGCGCCGAACTTAAGCACCTCATCAGTACCTATCCTGCCTGTAAAAAGCAATACGACGAGCTTTGCACTTATTGGGAGCACACCGATACCGAATATACCGACGATGCCACCGCTTTCCAGAAAATACAGGATAAGATAAGCAAGCGCGAAGCTGCCGGCGAAAACAAAGCCGAAGATGAAGACGAGATAGCGCAAATCTTCCCCCTGCCCGTCATAAAAAAAAACAATAGCATAACACGTTTTTGGCCAGCAGCAGCTGCTGCTGTAATTTTATTGGCGGGAGGTCTCTATTTTTTAGAAGCACCTACTTCCCAGCACGAACAGGATGGTTCTACTTTGGGCTGGCAGCAAAAAACCACAAAGAAAGGCGCAAAATCAATCATCACCCTGCCCGATGGTACCAGCGTTACGCTCAACTCCGAAAGTACGCTTAGGTATCCGGCAGCATTTACCGGCCAAACCCGCGAAGTAACCCTGACCGGCGAAGCTTTCTTTGACGTTACTAAGGACCACGAGCATCCCTTCATCATCCACACCGATAAAATGAACGTTAAGGTGCTGGGTACCGCTTTCGATGTAAAATCGTACCCTAACGATGCCGTTAGCGAAACTACTCTGATACGTGGTGCCATAGAAGTTACACTGAAAGACCGCCCGTCAGACCGTATCATCCTGAAACCAAAGGAAAAACTCATCGTGACGAACGACGCCGCAACCATTAAGAAAACCCAGCGCAAAGGAGCCGTTAACGATACCACCCCGGCTGCACAATATGTACTGACTTCGCTTAGCTACATCCGCCAGAACGACAGCACTGTATCCGAAACTTCGTGGATAAACAACCGCTTCGCGTTCAACGACGATAACTTTGCCACCCTCGCCAAAAAAATGGAACGCTGGTACGGCGTTGATATCGTATTCAAAAATGAAGCAGCCAAGCAATACCACTTCAGCGGCGTTTTTGAGAACGATACCATTGCCGATGCACTCATGGCCCTGCAAAGGATAGAGAAATTCCGCTACAAGATAGAGGGGACTACCATTTACATCGACTAAGGCGGAAATAAAGGAAGAACCAAGGGAGTTTAATATCGAATAATGAATTTCGAATATCCAACGCCGAAGGGTTTTTCACTTCATCATCCGGAATCCAAGATTTGGTGTTCGATATTATCTTAAAGGTCGTGCCGCCACGCTAATAATTCTTAAACGTTTTTTGATAGGTCAACGGGCTTTTGCCGGTTATCTGCTTAAAATATTTATGGAAGCTGGCAAAGTTGTAAAAGCCGCTTTGGTAGCATATCTCTTTTACGTGCAGTTTATCCTCTATCAGCAGTTTGCAGGCGTGGCCAATCCTTATCTCGTTGATAAAGCGCGAATACGTTTTGCGGCTACGCAGCTTAAAGTATTTACAGAACGATTTGGGGCTGATATTGGCGATGGCCGCAATCTCATCTAAACTTATCTTTTTGCGGAAGTTGGCTATCGAGTAATTGTAGATATCGTGTATCCTGTCTTTCTCCGGCTCCTGGAAATTATGGCTGAAACCAAGCGAGGCTAGTTGCACTAAGTCTTTGCATTCGCCAATGGCCAGCAGCGCTTCCATCAATAGCATAATTTTGCGGGCGCCATCGGCAGAAAGTATCTTCTCCACCAATTCCCCAATGGCTTGCTGGTTTGCCCCGGTAATTTTGATGCCGCGCTGGGCCAGTTCAATGATGGTGCGTATGCCTATGTTTTCGGGAAGGTTCATGAAGGCTTCGCCCCAAAAATTCTGGTCGAAATGCACCACGCTGATATCCGCAGCAACAGGTTTTTCCTTGTTAAAATACCTATCGTCGAACTTCCAGTAATGGGGCAAGTTTGCGCCCAGCAGCACCACGTCGCCGCTGCCGAAGGTGCTTATATTGTCACCCACGAACTGCGTGCCGTCGCCATTTTTAAAATACACCAGCTCCACTTCGGTATGGTAATGCCAGCGGCTGTTTATGTTGGGCATAGTATCCCTGCGGGCACTGAACGAATGGATAGCGTTCTGCGATAATTTCAGGAGCTGTGGTTTCATTTATTTGATGAGGGCTTACAAAAAGTATGTACGATAACTGGTTATCTAAAGTAAGCTAATTATACTTTAAACTATGCAATTTTTTACATTTTTTTCCAATATCGCTTAACAATATGATAAAAACGTTAATTCTTCACCACACGGTTATGCTTTTATTTGCAATGCTTATACATATGCTCTGGTAAAAAAAGCCCGGCAAAACGAACGCCTGTCCTGTAAAATCGGTACCTTCAGGCGGTATGGCAACAACAAGCACTTAACGGTAAAGATGGATTTGTCCCCTCCGGAAATACCGCTTAATTATTAAATAATTTTTTAAGATAATTTACTTTACGCTTCATGAAAATCCTCTTATCTGCGTTACTTTCGGTAACTATGGTCCTTAGTTTTGCTGCTGATTGCAACGCGCAGCAGGCACCTTATTTAAACAGCCGCCTTACCTACGAAGAACGGGTGAAGGACCTTTTGAGCAGGCTTACCTTGACGGAAAAAGCCATGCTGCTGGGCTACCGCAACCAACCGGTGGAACGCCTTAACATCCCCGCTTACAACTGGTGGAACGAGGGCCTGCATGGCGTGGCCCGCGCAGGCGAGGCCACGGTTTTCCCGCAAGCGATTGCTATGGGGGCAACTTTCAACCCTGCGCTGATCAAGCAGGTAGGCAACGCCATATCCACCGAGGCACGGTCTAAATACAACCTGGCCATCGCTAAAAACAACCACGGCCAATACGTGGGGCTTACGTACTGGTCGCCCAATATCAATATCTTCCGCGATCCGCGCTGGGGCCGCGGGCAGGAAACCTACGGCGAGGACCCGTTCCTCACCAGCCGCATTGGTATGGCCTATGTAGATGGCATGCAGGGCAGCATACCCGGGCAGTTTAAGATTGCCGCCACTGCCAAGCATTTTGTGGCGCATAGCGGCCCCGAAGCTACCCGCGATTACTTCGATGCGCTGGTAAGCGAGCAGGATTTGCACAACACCTACCTATACGCGTTCAACAAACTGGTGAAAGGCGGCGTATCCAGCGTGATGACGGCCTACAACAGCGTAAACGGTACACCCACCTCGGTAAATAACACCTTGCTGCAAAGCATACTGCGTAAAGAGTGGGGCTTCAAGGGCTACATCGTAACGGATTGCGGCGCTTTAGATGATGTGTACACCACTCACAAATACCTAAAAACCCGCGTAGAAGCGGCTGCAGCAGCCATCAAGGCGGGCATCAACCTCGATTGCTCCAGCGTATTGCAAACCGATGTGGCCGAAGCCGTAAAACAGAAATTGATTACCGATAAAGATGTAGATGCTGCATTAGCACCCATGCTGCTTACACAATTCAAGCTCGGCTTTTATAACGACCCAAAGCAATCGCCATATTACAACTTCGGTGCCGATAGCATACACAATGCCGGTCACATCAATTTGGCAAGGTTAGCCGCGCAGCAAAGTATGGTGCTGCTGGAGAATAAGAACAACCTGCTGCCCTTAAAAAGCAACTTGTATAGCAGCATTATGGTAGTTGGCCCAAATGCGGCATCGCTTGATGCGCTGGTGGGTAGCTACCACGGCTTAAATGCAAATATGGTGAACTTCGTGGAGGGTATATCAGGCGCGGTAGATAAAGGCGTAAGGGTAGAATATGACCTCGCCGTTGGCGAAAGCGATACCACCCACTTCGGCGGGATATGGGCCGCTGGCAATGCCGATATTACCATAGCTGTGCTGGGCCTGTTGCCGGTTAATGAGGGCGAAGCAGGCGATGCTTTCCTGTCCCCATCGGGCGGCGATAAAAAAACACTGAGCCTGCCTGCCAGCCAGGTTGCCTTTATGAAAGCCCTGCGCAAAGACGTTAAAAAGCCTATCATCGCAGTGATTACCGCAGGTAGCGATGTAGACATAGCAGCAATAGCCCAATATGCCGATGCCGTTGTATTAGCCTGGTACCCCGGCGAGCAGGGCGGCAACGCGCTGGCAGATATACTTTTTGGCAAAGTGCCGCCATCAGGTCGGCTGCCGCTTACCTTTTACAACTCTATTAACGATTTGCCGGCCTTCGATAACTACAGCATGGCCGGCCGCACCTACAGGTACCATACGGGCAAGGTGCAATACCCCTTCGGCTATGGGTTGGGTTATACCACCTTCAGCTACCAGGCGGCCGGTACCATCAACAAAGAATATAAGCTAAAGGATACCATCACCATAAGCTGTAACATAGCCAATACGGGCAAGGCGGCAGGCATAGAAACCGCGCAGGCCTACATCGTTTACCCTGATAATGCCAACCTGCCCATACAAGAGCTAAAAGATTTTCAAAAGATAGAAATAAACGCCGGCGAAACTAAGGTGGTGCAGCTAAAGATACCCGTAGCCGAATTGCAAAAATGGGATGCGGTGCAGCATAAGTTTAGATTGTTCCCCGGCAGCTATGCCATAAAAGTGGGCAGCAACTCGGCCGACAAGGCCATCGTACAGCGTTTTATTATCAAATAAACGCTGTACCTTCAATGTTTTCCGCAAAAAATTATGTTATTTTAAACATTGATTTTTTACGGGCGAATACACATGCTGGTGGAGCAATTAGGCTATGCCTTAGGCGCACTACAGGAGATATTATTGTTATGCTGACAGCAAAAAAAAGCCGGGGACTCCTCCCCGGCTTTCAACTAAATCTCTGATGGAGTCAAGCGCCTAATTAAACCAATTCTTATGATCAAAACACATCAGTATATAGCAAGAACAATTTATTCTACAATATTGCCTACAGGCATCTAAAAAAAATCACGATAAATTTATACCGGCACCCTATACAAAAACTACTGCAGCTTAATAAGTAGCTATTGATAATGAAATTGAAGTTTATATTAACAGTATTCTTGAATATCACTGCAATTGCCACCGTATGCGCACAAAGCAAAATAACGCTCAACCTGAAGTCGGTGGATTTCAAGAAGACTTTATCAGCCATAGAAAAGCAAAGTAACTACCATTTCGTTTACAGCGAGCACAAGATACCTGTCGATAGAAAGATAACTATCAATGTACAAAACCAGGAAATAACAAAGGTTTTAGACCAGATACTGGAAGGCACGGGTTTTACCTATAACGAACTCCCGAACAACCTCATCGTTATTTTGCCGCTGGGCGAGCAAATGAACACCGGCAATGTTACCGGCCGCGTAATCAACGAAAATAACCAGCCGCTGCCAGGTGCCACCATCCAGATAAAAAAAACTTCCTTTGCCACCTTAACGGATGCCGACGGCTATTTCGCCGTAGATGCGCCGGACAATGCCGTATTGATAATTACCTATATCGGCTATGCCCCGCAGGAAGTCACCGTGGATGGCGCAACTAACCTGGATGTAAAGATGGCACCATTAGATAAGGCGCTGGTAGAGGTTGTGGTAACCGCGCTGGGCTTTAAACGGGAAGAAAGGAAACTTGGCTACGCTATTACCCAGGTAAGCGGTATCGAAACCGCCGAAACGCGCGAAGCAACTTTTATCAACAGCCTGGCGGGCAAAGTAGCCGGTTTAACCGTACAATCGCCGCCGAACGGGCCGGGTGGCTCATCAAGGGTTATCCTGCGTGGGTACTCGTCGTTTTCGGGCTCTAACCAGCCTTTGTACGTAGTAGATGGCGTGCCCATCAATAGCAATACTAAAGAAAATACCGACGAGCCGCTGAAAGTATTCGGCGGCGGCGACCCGGGCGATGGCCTGTCATCTATCAACCCTGATGATATAGAATCGATAAGCGTGCTGAAAGGTGCTTCGGCAGCGGCCCTATACGGAGGCAGCGCGCAGGCTGGCGTAATCTTAATCAGCACCAAAAAGGGCCTCAAAAGCCCCGGCGTAGGCATTGCCTTCAACAGTAATACCACCATAGAGCGCATGGTACCCTACGGCGACCTGCAATACCAATATGGCCGCGGCAACAACGGCAGGCTATACACGGCGGCGGATAACATCTCCAACAGCAATTACTTAACAGGCCAGTCCTGGGGCGAGGCCTTTGCCGGGCAAATGGCACTGGGAGCCGATGGCAAAATAGGGCCATACGTGCCGCAATTCGCTTCAACGCGTTTCGATAAATTCTTCCGCACCGGATTTGCCACCACCAATACCATTGCCTTTACCAAAACTACCGACGATAATAGCTTCCGCGCTTCCTTATCGCAAACCAATAACAACACGCCTATGCCGGGCTCCCGGTACGAAAGGTATAACGGCGTGTTCCGGTTCGTGCAGGATTTTGGCCCCAAGCTGCATACCGACTTCAAGGCCGATCTCTCGCGCACGCTCCGTTTCAACATCCCCCTGCTTAGGGGCGATGACCGGGGTTCGTTCGTAAAGTACTTCATCCGCTCGGATAATGTTACCGATATCGCCTTCCTGAACCAGAAAGACGACGCCGGCAATTACCTGTACACCTATACCAACCCCTATGTACAGTTGCAAAAGGTTGTGAATAACCAAACGCAAAACCGGGTGCTGTCCTCGGCCAATATCAGCTACGATATTACTGATAAGCTGCACGCCAATCTAATAAGCGGCATTGATTACGTAGTTACCGAAGGCTTGCTGGTAAACCTCACCAATAATAAAAACGGCAACGGCGAGCTGAACAATATTACCATCTACCAGCAACGGAGCGATGTGCGCGGACTACTGAGTTACGACGATGCCTTCGGCAATTTCAGCCTGAATGCCTTTTCCGGGTTCGAGTTCCAGAAATCTACCTACCGCTCCTTAAACCTCACCGGCACGGGCCTCGCCGACCCCAACTCTACCGCCCTGAGCAACGTAACCCTGGGCCAGCCCATTCAGGTATCAACCCCGCGCTCAAAAACCAATTCTGTTTTCGCGGCCACGCAATTTGGGTATAAGAACTACCTGTTTTTAGAAGTTACCGGGCGGAACGACTGGTATTCGGCCCTATCCTCAAAACGGCCGGGGTTCATCAACTATATCTTTTATCCCTCGGCCAACCTTAGTTATATTTTCACCGATGCGCTTAAGATAAAGCCCGGGGTATTATCCTACGGTAAATTGCGATTGGCTATAGGCCAAACCGGTAGCAATCCCAACCCCAACCAAACGGACCTCTCCTTTAAATTTACGCCAACGGTAAACAATATCCCCGGCCAGGAAATAAGCAATGTGTCGCTGCCGCCAAGTTCACTAAAACCCGAAACCACTACCGAAACAGAATTAGGTACCGAACTGCGCTTTTTCCGCGACAGGCTTTTTATCGATTTTGCCTGGTATAATAAAGTATCCAGAAACTTCCTGCTGCCCATTACGCTGCCCGCGGCTACCGGCTTCAATTCATCGTACCAAAACGCCGGCTCTATGACTAACAAAGGAATTGAGCTACTTATTAACGGAATACCCCTAAAAACCTCGGATTTTTCATGGGAATTGGGCGTAAATTACGCAAAAAATAAAAACCGAGTTACCGCTCTTAACGATGCCTCGGCGGTTAACGGGGTGGCGTTTTATTACAATATCAAAGCCAAAGTGGGGTATCCGCTGGGCTCTATATTCGGTACGCCGCTGCGCCGCGATGCCGACGGGCAACTACTTTACAAAGCCATAAGCACCGATGGCACGGGCGTAAAAAACGCGGTGGTGATTGACAAAGGGGCTTTAACTTACGATGCATCGGGCAACCCGCTAAGGCAAAGCAATGGTTCGCTTGCGGTGAACAACGAAACTTATTTGGGTACCGCCAACCCCGATTGGTCGGGCGCCATAACCAACACTTTCCGGTACAAAAACTTCAGGCTGAGTATTTTGATAGACGGACAATTTGGCGGCCAGGTTTATGAAGACGGTGCGCGCTGGGCGGGCTTTTTCGGCAATTCTAAATGGACCTTGCAGGGCCGCGACGGTAAATACATACCGCAGGGAATGGTAAATACGGGCACCGATGCCGCGCCAAACTACATCAAAAATACGCTGCCTTACAGCCCTTACCAGCAATACAACGCCGCTGCCACGCTGGTCTATTACGCCGACGAGATGTCGGTTTTTAGCCGTACGTTCATCAAATTCAGGCAAGTGGCCTTAAGTTATACGCTGCCAAAAGGCATGCTGGCGCATACCCCCGCAAAATCGGCAACGTTCTCGCTTATAGCGCGCAACCTATTCTATATACGCAAGGATCTGCCTATTTTCGACCCGGAGGCATCTGACAGCATAGGCAATGGCTTTGGGTTCGACACAGGCGGGTTGCCCATCAGCCGTACTTTCGGGTTTAATTTAAACGTCAACTTTTAGCTGCAAAACCCCATGAAAGCCACCATAAAGAAAGTATTTGCTCTTTTGTGTACGGTTGCACTGCTACCCGCCTGTACTAAAGATTTTGCCGATTATAACCTGAACCCCGATGGGGTAAGCACGCCCCAGCCCGCCTATTTATTGTCGGATGCGTTGGTGAGAACCTCGCAGGCCGATATGGAGCCGCGCACCAATTATTGCCATGCTTTTATGCAGTATGGATACTCAGATTTTTGGTCGGGCACTACATATGCCCTTTCAGACGATATCGCCCGCCGTTACTGGAACAATTTTTACATCCCCGTGCTGCAAAATCTGGAGTACGTATTACCGCTGCTAAAAGCCGATGCCGGCCTGGTAACTACCTATGCCGCAGCGCGGATATGGCGGGTTTTCATCTACCAAAAACTCACCGATTTTTACGGCGACATCCCCTACAGCCAAGCTGGCAAGGCGTTGGCCAGCGGCATTTTCACCCCGGCTTATGATACTCAGCAGATAATCTATGCCGATTTGGTGAACGAGCTCAGGGCCTCGATAGCCCTGCTACGAGCCAATCCTGCTATAGCTGTTCAGGGCGACCAGTTTTACGGCGGCAGTGCCGACCAATGGCGTAAGCTGGCCGCATCGTTGTTACTAAGGGTTGGTATGCGCCTGATAAAGGTCGACATAGCGCAGGCATCAAAGCTGGCCAAAGAAGCTTATGCCGAGGGCGTGATGGCCTCCAATATGGATATGCCCGTGTTGAAACATAACACTGCGGCGCCCAACGGCTTCGCGTTTAACCTGAACGACCAGCATTTCTTCCTGCATCAAACCCTTATCAACCATATGCGCGCCAGCGGCGACCCGCGCCTGAATATATATGGCGCGGTTTACAGCAAAGAAGCCTTTTTAGGCGGCGTAGTAACCTCTACCGACACCTCTAAGTTTATCGGCTACAGCTTTAAAGCTACCGCCCCGGCACCAAACACGCGGGTAAACTATGCCGTGTTC
This sequence comes from Mucilaginibacter sp. P2_D11, assembly GCF_056404435.1. Taxonomy (NCBI): domain Bacteria; kingdom Pseudomonadati; phylum Bacteroidota; class Sphingobacteriia; order Sphingobacteriales; family Sphingobacteriaceae; genus Mucilaginibacter; species Mucilaginibacter sp. P2_D11. Next base: position 24,924 of record NZ_JBFUEA010000004.1, on the reverse strand, counting down.
CAGCCCAAGGAGACGGTGTTCTTTGATTTCCAATACGCCGAGGTAGAATTTTTATTAGCCGAGGCCATCTTGCGCGGCTTTATTACCGGCGATGCCGCCGCCCATTACCAGGCGGGTGTAACGGCGCACATGCAATCGCTGACCTTGTTGCCTACTGCGCCGAACATCAGCAACGCGCAAATAACGGCGTACTTAGCCAAAAACCCTTTGGTAAACCCGGCAAATCCAACCACCGAAGGTTCGATAGAGCGCATCAATACCGAGTTTTGGCTGGCGGGCTTTATTTTTGATGCCGATGAAGCCTATGCCAACTGGCGGCGTACGGGCTACCCCAAACTCACACCCAACCCAAATACCATCACCGGGCAAAGCGATTCCCATGGGGTTATACCGCGCAAGCTGCCCTACCCGCAACAAGAGTTTACGCTGAACAGCGATAACGTAAACCGTGCCCTGGCCGCATACGGCGGCCTGAACGATTTTAACCCGCAGGCGAGGGTTTGGTGGGATAAATAAGAGCAATCAAATTCCCTCTTTCAACACCACATGCTTGATGTTTTTGCGGTTGAAAGTGTAGGTGATGTGTATGAAGCCGTCTTTAGTTTGAATGATAGCCGGGTAGCTGTATTCCTCCGTGGTGCCATCCTCCAAAACGGCAATGTCGTGCCATGTATTGCCATCGGTAGAACAGGCCACGCGTAGTTTGCTTCGGCCATTGTACCATTCTTTGCCCGGCACATCGGGGTTGTAAACAATAAGCTGTTTGCCGCTTTTGAGGGTCACTGCATCCGTACCCGAATTGGGGTTCAGTAGCGTAGTAGCAGACAAGGCACCCCAACTTTTCCCCTTATCGTAAGACCATGCCTGTACCACCGTGCCCTCTTTGCTGCGGCATAAAATCTGCAGGCTGCCATTTTTATAGGTAAGAATGCTCGGCTGTATTACGTCGAACCTGCCGTTGGTATCTACCGGTATATTCGTCCAGGAGGCTCCCATATCAACAGAGCGTTCCATGTGTACCTTCCATCTGCCATTATTCTCCTCTATGCTGGATGGGGACAATATGCTGCCATCGGCCAATTGGATGGGCTTGTTTTTAATTGGGCCCAGTACGCCCTTCGGCAATGCATTCGCTGCCGACCAGCTAAGGCCGTTGTCCTCAGAAGTTTTCAGCATCCCCCACCACTCCCTGGGGTTAGGGCCAACTTTATAGAAAAGAAACAGTTTGCCGGTTTTTAGTTTGAACAGTACCGGGTTCCAGGTGGGATAACGGGTTGCGCTGTCTATCACGCCATCGGCAATCATGATGGGTTGTTTTACGCCGGCGGCATTATCCAGCTTTTTGAGCCATATAGAAACATCGGGCCTGCTCTCTGCCGAGCCGCCGAAACAGGCTATTAGCAGGTCGCCTTTTTTTGTCTCTACGATGGTAGAAGCATGGCACTGCGCAAAGGGAGGCGCATCGAATACCAATTCAGTCTTTACTTTTTGCCATTCGGTTTGCGCCGATGCGCAGGCGAAAACCAATATAAACGCGCCCATGAGCGCCAAGCATTTCCGGCTGATATAAAAAGGCACTATCTTGATCTCCAACATTATTCGCATAAACTATCGTTAATATCCTTCAGCAAAATTCAGTGTAAGTCCGGTTGCTCCCGGGCTGATGCGGAACACCTCTTTATCCTCCAATTTAGAAAATTTACCGTTAGGCGTATGGATGCGGTAATCGAGCCCCTGGAATTGGCAACTAATGTCCGAATCGCCGATGGACTGGAAAGGCAAATTTGCTTTTGCCGATACGTTAAGGTCCAGGAACCAATTGGCCGGCGCCTTGCCTGCAATGGTTACGGTCAGTTTCTTTTCGTCCAGATTTATTACCAGCGTACCTTTGCCGGTTTTAAGCGGCCAGGCAACACGCAACTTACCCGGAGAAGGATTTGTAATTTTAGGGTTTCCGCCGGTTAATGCCACCACCTTACCATTTTCAACGGTTTTAAAACTTAAGCCGGCTATATCATCGGGGGTGCTCCACAAATAACCATCAACAAAGGGGAGCGTGTAAAACGAACATACATTGGTCTCTACCTTTTTGGTAAGGTAGGCCGACGGTAGTTTCTCGTTAAACAGGTGGATATCCCTAAAACGCAGTGTGCCTTTTTCCCAAAGCAAATTGGCCCGGTAAAACCTGCTGTTGAACCACACCGTTTTGCAGTCGCCCGTGCCAATATCTTCATTAACCGTAACCGATGTTGCCGGCGTGGTTTTGTAATGCTTACGAAACCAGGTGCCCGATTCGGCCAGCGTTTCTACCTGTACTTTTTTCTCGTCTCTCAATTTGGCTATCAGGGGCATCTGTATATCAAAACCTTTTGCCATGGCATCCCAGGTAAAAGAATTTTCCTGCCCGGCCTGGGTGTAACCAAACTCCATCGGTTCGCCATTTACCAGCTGCTTAAAAAACCAATCTACCCATTCTGCGCTGCCACCGGCCTCTTTATAAACGGGTTCCAGCGTAATAACGCCCTGCCAGGTGGTGCCTAATCCTGCATCGTACTGCCGCACGGGGTCGCTGCCCAGCATCCGGAATATCGGCACAGGGATTTGATTCGCTTCGTGCTGTGCAGGCATATACGAGTTTACTTTGCTTGGATAATAGGCCTGGTTCCAGTAACCGCCCCAAAGCGTATAGCCATCTGTACCATACTGATCCTTGCAATTGCTGGATGCTACGATATGGTATTTTTGGTACAAGTAGTTTAAGGTGTGTTCATCAATAAACCAGGAGCCTACCGATTTAGGATAATAGCCAAAGATGCTTTTAAAATCCTCCATATAAACATCGGCCAGCTTTTCCCTTTCTTCGGGCGTATAGCCTGTAGAGAAGCCAATGTTGGCGTGCCAATCCCAGGGGTAGCGGCCACGCCACTTTAAACCGGCTTTCTCTACCATCGGCTGGGGTATCTCCCACCAGGCACCAATTTCAAAACTGCCTGCTGGCAGGCTTTTCAGCAGTTTTTGGTAGCGGGCATCCATCAGGGCATCGTATTGCAGCAGGAATGTTCCGCGCAGCTTATACTTATTCATGATATCCACCTGTTTTACAACTGTTTGGTAAAGCACGTCTTGCGTAACCGCAGGGTCCCTCGGCTCCAGCAGGCGAATAAAGTTTACGATGTTGACTATCCTGGGCTTAACTTTACGCTTAGGCGGCGTGGCAAGCGATGGAAGCATTGCCATCACCCCGGCAAATGCCAATATACTTGCCGCAAGTGTCCGTAATTTCATCGGTGGTTGTTTTAGTAAATGCCCCCGAATTTAAATAAAATATGCAGTTTCTTCTATGAGTTGAAGCTTTGTTGCGAACTCTCAATTGTATATTTGAGGCACCAGGCCATATTATCATGCACCGTTTACATACTGTTTATAATACTTTGGATAACCCGCCTAGCGCATCAACTTTAGTTATCGGTTATATACTCCTATTTCTATTTGTTGCTTTTTGTATCATAATGCATTTAAGAACAGGACAAAGATTGAAAGTAACACTTAGGGGTGGACTAACGGCCAATCCTTTTCTGGCTATAATACCGCTGGTTGCTATTTTCACTTTGTTTTATTTAAGTACCGTTAAACTTAAGATTGATGTATATGAGCATGATAAAGCGTTATTAAATGGCAACAGTAAGGAACTCAAGATGGTGGAAGGGCCTGTTAAAGATTATTGTCCTGAAGCAGCAGAGGGTCATGGCAATGAAGAGTTTACAGTAAAAGGCGTTTTTTTTCATTATTCTCATTTTGAAGAAGGCCGGTCGGGATATAACAAGACTTTTTGGTACGGCGGCGTTATACGCCAAAACCTGTATGTTAAAATAGTTTATTACTATGATGGAGACAGGAATGCTATACTTAGGCTTGATACGGAATGATATGTTCCCGTAATCTATAAGGCAGGAGGCTAGAGTAGTATTTGCAGATTGAAGTATAAAAACCGAACCGGCGTGGAAAATTTCCTACGCCGGTTCGGTTTTGCCTTATATTGTTTTCGTGAATGGATTCGAACCACTACTAGCAGAGTCAGAGTCTGATGTGCTACCGTTACACTACACGAAAGTTTTGCAGCTTTAGTGCTGCCGGGGCACAAAAGTAATAAAATTTACAGATTTTCGAAAAAACCTATTTGAAAAGGCGGCCTCCCTTCCCTTAAAAATTTTACCCGCCAAGATTTAACCCGCCTGTTTTACGTTTAAAGCCATTATCCTATCTTCGCAATTGTATGATGTACACCAACTTCGCCAAACATAAATTCAGCATCCTTGCCATACTTGCCTTAGTTTTTTTGCTCACTGCCTGCGGCGGACCAAAAAAAAATAAAATCTATACCAGCATCCAGAACGATGAATCTGTAAAACCTACTTTTATGCCGGTAAAGGGTATCCGCTATACCGAGGTGCGGCGGAACTTTAAAAACGGCGTGGCGTTTAACGAAGATGGTTACCAATTGGAGCCCGAGTGGCGTTTTTCGTTCCTGTCAGACGACTCCGTAAACATCTATAACCCCAAGCGTAAGATGTTCGTGAACGCCCCGGTGCTGTTCGATCACGATTCTCTTTTTAACATTGCATGGTCATGGATGCGCTTGCGTAAACTTACCCGGGATAGCATCTCCTTCCAAATAATGAAAGTGGAGGGCCGCTCGCTCATGCGCGACCAATCGGTAGTGTACATGACGCTCTACGCCGATGATTACATCAAAAACAAATTACACACCACCGCCGCTGCGTTAATGAAACCTACCCGTGCCGACACCCTGTTTATCCAACGGAAAACGGCACTGGCCAATAAAGATACCTCCAAGGCATTCTCTGCCCGGGAGCCTGCAGTACTCACCAGCAAAACCAAACTGCTTACTATAAAACCAATAAGCAGCCTAACCGTAGATGAAATACGGGAAGGCGTTAACCAGGATTATATGCTGCCCGAGTACGACATCAGCATAAAAAACGCCTACGACGACTTTAAATACTCGTACTCGATACGGGTAGATGCCAACGGCTCCCTGCATTTCCTGCGTTCCGTAATCTTCTTGCATCCGGAATTTGTGGCCTCGTATAACCGGGCCATGCGCGGCATAACCGATGGCTACCTGAGGGCATACCTCAACGTAAAACCAGGCACCACCCTGGGCATTCCGCATGCATGCTTTATTATCGTAAACGTAGCGGGGACTAAGAAGGGGTGATGAGATGCGGTTGTCTGAACTCGAATTTAATGAATTTTAAGAATGGGCAGAATTAAAAGCATTCTGTTAGTTCGGTAAATTCCATAAAATTCGAGTTCAGACAGATATCGAATAACAAACTAAACGCATTAGTTCTTCTTCTCCACCTTCTCCTTCAACACCCTTTTCACCGGCGAAACCGATTTGGTGATGGTAAACCCTTGGATGATATCTTTTGGGTTCTTCACTTTGGCCAGGGAGTTGATGTAGGCATCGGCCATTAGTTTGTACATATATTCCTTGGGGAAATCGGCTTTACTGGTAACTTTAATATAGCGGAACTGCTTGCCGTTACCTATCAGCATTTTTTGCGGGTCCTCCAGTTCGCTGCCCCAGTTGAAACCAAATATCACGCTTTGATTGGTGCGCCAAATGGCCACGTTGCAAAATACCTGGCCCAGCTTCTCCGTGGGCGACCAGCCAAACGCCACGGCGTTATATGCATCGTAAACCAGTTCGTTGGTATCGGGGAACAGATCCCATGCAAAATCGCGCAGCCATAAAGCAAGTTCGATGGTCTCGGGCTTAAAGGGTTCCATAAACTTCAGCAGGTCTATGGTTTGTTCTTTGCTCACGGGTTTAGAGATTAGTCGTCTAAATATAGCTGATTTTCACCGTAGAGACGCAATATTTTGCGTCTGCCGTAAAACAGGTCAAATCTGCAAATCGGATTTGCATCATGCATTTGCAAACGGAGACTGTAGCAAAACCCATGTTGCCCCATGAGCATAGCGTGCTATTAGATGCAGTAGCTTTTTTGCGCAAATATAGCACACAGCAACTAGGTAGTGACACTATTTTGACACCACTTTTAAATTTGCAAATACCTGATTAATAGCATATTGCTAGTGTTCACGGCGTTCACGCTGCGCTGCGTGAACACTTAATGAAAGCTTCTGGCGTTTGTTTGCTGCCACAACAAAACCACAAGGATGTTATAATATCAACTTGCCCGATTTATGATGCAACCTTTACCTTAACCTCTACGCGCTATATATTCCACCAATACGTCCACTTCACCGTTAGCTGCCTGTTTTTCACCATAAAGGGCGATGGGATGGAATTGTCGCCATAAACAATAAACAAATCGGAAGCGGGTTTATAACGCCATTGCAAGCGGGTGTTGATATTCATGTTGCGGGCTTGCTCGTTGTACTGCACAAAGGTGGTAAAGTACAGGTTGTTGGTGAAAGTAACATCCGTTCGCGGTCCAATGAGCCAGAAACTGTTGCGGCCAAAGGGCTGTGGCAGGCGCAAATCGTTATAAGAAGCAGTCACGGCGATGTTTACATAGGGCTGAAAGCGGTAGCCCAATTGGCTGCTCAGGGTAAGCTTAGTGCCATCGTCATAGTAGCCGCCGTATGCCGCTTCGAACACATAGGTAAATACGCTTTGCGGCTTGGAGATGTACTGCACGTCGGCTGTGTTCCAGTGGCTCTCGAAACCAACGGGCAGATTGCCTTTACCTATATTAGTGGGGTCGTATGGGCGCAGCAGCTTTACATAAGTATCGACTCCCGAAAACCACAACTGGCTGCGGTTGCGGAAAGTGATGATATAGCTGAAGATGCTCTCGTTGTCGGTTCTCTTGAAGTGCTCGTCAAAAAAATAGTTAGACGATAGCTGCAGGCTGTGAATCAGCACCGACCCATTCTTCGGGAAGAAATTATGCAGCAACAGCGGACTAAGCTTATTATACCCCCGGCGAGGCACATAGCCTACTTCGGCGTTGTAATTGCTGCCTACGTATTGCTGTTGCAGGTACAACGTCCAATACTTGCTGAGGTATTGCAGGTGCGCGGCCTGTACGTAATCGTGCCCCTTTATGCCCGGACTGAACGATTTCAGGCCCAGCAACTTACCCGTCCACAAGTTATTGGAGGATGCCAGGTTGTATTCTATCCCCACATTACGGTTATAACCCGGCGCGGTGTTGCCTGCAACAGGTGCGCTGCCGGTGGCATCCTTGTTGATGAACATGATGCCGATGTTGGAGCGCGAGAAAACCCGCCTTTGCAAAGTTACCACACCAAAGTTTTGGCCGGGTAGGTTGTTGATATCCGTTTGGCCGGTTTGTACGTCCATCACGCCCACGCGCCAGTCTTTATTGATTTTGCCGGTTAGCCTGGTGCCGAAGCGGATAGGCGCATTCAACCCCACCCTGCGCGAAAAGAACGGCCGTATATCGGCATAGCCGAAGTTGGAGAACAAATCGCCATTCTCTAAAAAGAACTGGCGTTTTTCGGGGAAGAAAAGTTCGTAGCGGTTGAGGTTTATCACCTGCTGGTCTACATCCACCTGCGAGAAATCGGGATTAACCGTCATATCGAGATTAAGCGAAGAAGTGAGCCCAATCTTTACATCGCCGCCAATATCCTTGCGCCAGCTGGTACCTGTTTTATTCTGATAATCTTTACTAACACCGCCCAAAACGTAGGGTATGATAGATACATTGCTGCTGGCTACGGGCGGTTCTTCGTCCCAAACCAGCGTACCTGTGTAGGCAAGCGATGCCGTTGGGAATTGCCTTGGCACAGGTGCCCAGCTCGATTTTTCGGTAGATTTAAGGTCGTTGCGGCTGAAGTTGATGCCCCACTCGCGGATGCCTTTTTTATAGCGGATGCTTTTGAAGGGGATAGCCGCCTCCCACACGTACCTGTCCGGATAGTTTTTCACTACCGAATACCATTTGTTATCCCAGCTCAAATCCACCTTACCGCCCTCGTACATGGTGCCATCCCATTGCGCGCCGGCCGCGTTTGCGCCGAAGCTGAAGCCATCGGTACGGGCATCGAAGGGATCCATAAACAGCAAAAAGTTATCGTTTTTACCGAAGCTAAAATCGCGCTTAAGCGATTCTACCATATTTTGGCCCGGCAGGCCGCCGTAGCAAATGGCTACTACGTAAAGGTTATCGTTATCATAGGTCATCTTCACCGTGGTAAGTACCTTGGCAAAGCTGGTATCCATAGGCAAAACCAGGTAGAAGTTGCTGGCAGAGTCGGCGCGCTGCCAGTCGGCTTCATCTACCACACCATCTATTTTTATAGGGGCCGATGCCCGTTTGATGTGGTACCGGTAAGCGGCGTTCTTTTTTTGGGCTAGGGCAGCAAGGCCCGGCAGGCACAAGCAAAGCAGCAGTAAGGTGAGTTTTCCTGTCGACAATGGGTGTAAGCTAATGGTTTGAATACTTGGTAACGAATAACAATAATATACATATTATCGCATAAAACGATGGCGATGTGTATTACACACACATTTGTTACGAGGCCCTTTATTGAGCTCGGTTTTTGTCCAGTTTTTATTTTATGGAAATTTGAAAAAAACGGGCGAAAGTGGGCCGCCCTGAGAGAGGCATACCTGCTGGCTTTTTGCCGCGGACACCAGAAAAAATCTGCCAAAATTTGCTAAAATACCTTCAAAAATCTGCGTTTTTCCTACGTTTTTCGGTGTTTTTTGTAGCCTTTAGGGCTTTTTCGCCCAAAATGCAAAAAGGGCTTAATTTGCGCAGAATGGCCGTTTTTGGCTAAATACCACATTTTCGGGCAATAAAAAATTTCCAGCTTTTTCCAGGTTTTGAGCGAATTTCAGCTATGATTTTCCAGGAATTTCCAGCTTTGTTTATGCAAGCATTTCGCACAAACACACCCCTCCACCCCTCTCAAGAGGGGAATCGCGCAATCCCCCGCGCGCAGTATTCAAAGAACGATTTCCCTTTCCAACACGTTCACCATCTCCCACCCCAAAACAATATATTATTACCTTTGCCCCATGCTTACCCTTCGCCAGCTATTTCTGAATAACAACGCCCAAACCACCCACTTCCCGCTGTTGCTGGAGTTTGAGCGTGCACAAGGCGTCTATTTGTACGATAAGGATGGCAAACCCTTTACCGATCTTATCTCGGGCATCGGCGTAAGCAACCTGGGGCATGGCAATGCGCGGGTTATTGATGCGATTAAGGATCAGGCCGATAAATACATGCACCTGATGGTGTATGGCGAATACGTACAAACCCCGCAGGTGCGTTTTGCCGAAAAGCTGGTTGCTGTTTTGCCCGATGGACTCAACTCGGTCTACTTCACCAACTCGGGTGCCGAAGCAGTTGAGGGCGCGCTGAAGCTGGCCAAACGCCATACGGGCAGGCAGCAGATAGTGGCGATGCATAATTCCTACCATGGCAGCACCCATGGTGCGCTTAGCGTAATGGGCAACGAAGAATTTAAGCAGGCTTACCGCCCGTTATTGCCGGGCGTAAATTTCATACGTTTCAACGAGACGGATGACTTACAATATATCACTACCAACACTGCCTGTATAATCGTAGAAACCATACAGGGCGAGGCGGGCATCCGCGTGCCCGAGGCAGCGTACATGCAGGCCCTTCGCGACCGTTGTACCGAAGTTGGCGCCTTGCTGATATTGGATGAGATACAGGCTGCCTTCGGTCGCACAGGCAAGCTTTTCGCCTTTGAGCATTTCGGCATCGTGCCGGATATTTTACTGCTGGCCAAAGCACTTGGTGGCGGTATGCCCGTAGGGGCTTTCGTAGCTTCGGGCGAGGTGATGGCGGCATTTAAAGAGAACCCCATACTTGGCCACATTACCACCTTTGGCGGGCACCCCGTGTGCTGCGCCGCCGGACTCGCCGCTTTGGAGGTTTTGCTGGATGATAAGCTAATAGACGGCGTAGCAGCTAAAGAGACCCTTATCCGAAGCAAGCTTACTCACCCCGCCATCAAAGGCATCCGTGGCAAAGGCCTGATGCTCGCGGCCGAATTCGAAAGCTTCGACCTGAACAAAAAAATAATCGATCGCTGTATTGAAAATGGTGTAATTACCGACTGGTTCCTCCACTGTAGTAACTCTATGCGTATTGCGCCACCGTTAATCATTACCGAAGCGCAGATACTTCATGCTTGCGAAGTGATTATGGAGGCTGTTGAGTTTTATACTTCCTGAACTTAGGTTTAACCGCAAAGAGCGCGAAGTTTTCGCAAAGAGGCGCAAAGGTTTTGTAGACGCCCTTAACCTGCCCACCCCGAAATATTCTTCATTTTTTCTTTGCGCACTTTGCGTTTAGCCACAATGCTAATCCTCTGTGTCCTTTGCGGTTAAAAAAAGACGACTTCCCAATTTTAATTAATACTATAATTCCTGTGTAAAAACGCGGTTACTCAATTTTATTACGAGTTAATTGGTATAGTTTATGCACTATGGGTTGTGCCCATATAAATATTGCTTTTTACCCGCATAAATACCTTTTAAAAGGTCACGATGCATTTTTTTTTGGTCAAGAGGGCGCAATTGTATTACAAAAACAACATTTATCGGCACCAAACATCTACTATGAAAATCGCATATATATCTACCTATCCGCCCCGCGAATGCGGTATAGCTACCTTTAACCAGAACCTGATGCACGCCATCAATGCCAATTTTCCTAAAAGGAAAACTTTGCTCGAGGGCGGTTTCGTGGTGGCACTTAACGATTCTGAAAACCTGCAGGAATACGAATACCCCGAGGACGTAAAATATGTTATCCGCCAAAACCACCAAAAGGATTATATCCGCGCAGCAAATTATATCAATACCAGCGCAGTTGATGCCGTTATCCTGGAGCACGAATTTGGCATCTACGGCGGCGAAAGCGGCATCTACATCCTGCCGCTCATCAACCGGCTGGAGAAACCGCTGATATCTATCCTCCACACCATCTTAAAAGACCCCAGCTACGTACAGCGCATCATCATCCGCGAAATTGCCGAGCAATCGTCAAAAATCATCGTGATGAGCAAACGCGCGGTAGAATTTTTGGTTAATATTTACGATATCCCGGTAGAAAAAATACAGATCATAGAGCATGGCGTGCCCGATTTGGAAGCGCCTGAAGTAAACCCGGTTAAAAGCCTTACGCCCTTTAAAAACAAACGCGTGATGTTAACCTTCGGGTTGATAAGCCGCAACAAAGGTTTAGAAACCGTGATAAAAGCCTTGCCGAAAATAGTAGCCAAGCATCCTGATGTGATGTATGTGATCCTGGGCAACACCCACCCCGGCGTGGTAAAACACTCGGGAGAAGAATACCGCGACCACCTGAAAAGCCTCGCAGCGCAGCTAAAAGTGTCGCAGCACCTGGCCTTCATCAACAAATTCGTAGCCGAGGACGAACTGATAGATTACCTTACCGCCTGCGAGGTGTACGTAACCCCTTACCTTAACGAGGCGCAAATAACCAGCGGCACATTATCTTATGCTGTGGGTGCAGGTGCTGCAGTGGTATCAACCCCCTACTGGCATGCTACCGAGTTGCTGGCTAACGACCGTGGCCGTTTGTTCGATTTCAAGAACGCCGATGCACTGGCCGAAACCGTCATCGAATTGTTGGATGATGATGCCCTGTTGAACGAATTAAAAGAAAACGCCTACGAATATGGCCTGCACCTCCGCTGGCCGGTTACAGGTGCTGAATTTATCAGGGTAGCGCAGGAAGCTGCCGCCAAACACGATTTCAGCGATAAGATACTAAAGAACAGTATTGTAGACCCGGAAGTATTGCCAAAATTCAGCTTACAGCATGTACAGCGTTTAACCGATGATACCGGTATCGTTCAGCATGCCAAATATGGCATCCCGAATTTAAAAGAAGGCTATTGCGTAGATGATAACTCCCGTGCGCTGATTATGGCCCTGATGGCCTACCAGCGCAACGGCAGCCAGGAGGCCTTTAAGTTGCTGCCTATCTATCTAAGTTATATCCACTACATGCAAACCGAGGATGGCAACTTCCGTAACTTTTTGAGTTTCGACAGGCGGTACCTGGATGAAGTGGGTACCGAAGACTCCTTTGGCCGCACCATTTGGGCATTGGGCCATTTGATCAATTGTGCAGCCAGCAATTCGTATCGCGAGTTTGCGCTGGAACTGTTCCACCGTTCTTATCCTCATTTTAAAGCACTGCGATACCTGCGCGGTATGGCCAACACCATTATCGGCATTAGCCTTTACCTGCAGGCCTTCCCTACCGACGAGGGTATGGTAAGCGAATTAAAACGCATGACCCAGCCTTTGATAGATGCCTACGGCAACACCCGCAGCGACGATTGGGAGTGGTTTGAAGAAAGCATGACCTACGATAACGCCATATTACCTTTAGCTTTACTGCACAGCTGCGAAATAACCGGCGACGAGAAAGCCAAAAAAATCGCGCTCACCACCATGGCGTTCCTGGATAAGCTAACGTTATCTAACGGATACCTTAGCCCGGTGGGTAACGATGGCTGGTATCACCGCGGCGGCAAGTTCCCTGCGTTTGATCAGCAGGCTATAGAAACTATGGCCATGGTGCTGATGCATTTCCAGGCTTACCAGATTTTCCGCAAGCCCCAATACATCGAAAAAATGTTCCTGAGTTATAAATGGTTCCTGGGCGAAAATACGCTGCGTGCTCCATTGTACGACCACGAAACCAAGGGTTGCTGCGACGGCTTGCTGCCAACCGGCATTAACCGCAACCAGGGTGCCGAAAGTACGCTGGCTTACCTCATCTCCCATTTAACTGTGTTGAGAGCATTCGAGTTGGAATATGAGTACAACAAAATGGAAGAACATATCAAAGTTTGTTAAGTTGAGGGCCGCCATATTAGCACCCGTTGCCTGGCGCACGCCGCCCAGGCACTACGGGCCATGGGAACAAGTAGCATCTAACATTGCCGAAGGCCTTATAAAGCTGGGCGTAGAGGTAACGCTCTTCGCCACGGGCGATTCTGTCACCGCCGGCGAACTGGAAGCTATTTGCGAACGTGGTTACGAGGAAGACCGCACCCAGGATGCCAAGGTGCTGGAGTGCCTGCACATCAGTAACCTGATGGAGAAAGCGGATAAGTTCGATATCATACACAATAACTTCGATTTTTTACCGCTCACGTATTCCGCGTTGATAAAAACGCCGGTGATTACCACCATACATGGTTTTTCGTCGCCACGGATTATCCCCGTTTATAAAAAGTACAATGCAAAGGGGCATTACGTCTCCATCAGCAATGCCGACCGCAGTGCCGAACTGGAATACATTGCCACGGTGTATAACGGGCTGAATACGGAAGACTTTACCTTTACCGAAGTACCCGAGGATTATCTGCTATACTTTGGCCGAATCCACCATGATAAAGGCGCAGCCGAGGCGATACAGATAGCAAAAAAAGCAAAAAAGAAACTGCTGATTGCCGGCATTATACAGGATGAAAATTACTGGAAAGAAAAAGTTGAGCCATACCTGGATGAGCAGATACAATACATTGGTCATGCCGGTCCGGAGAAGCGCAACGAGCTTTTAGGCAAAGCCGCAGCCCTGTTGCACCCCATCAATTTTGCCGAACCGTTTGGCATGAGCGTAGCCGAGGCCATGCTTTGCGGTACACCGGTAATCGCGTTCAACAAAGGATCGATGCCCGAACTGATACAGCACGAACGAACCGGCTTTTTGGTTGAGTCCGTTGAAGAGGCTGTAGCTGCTGTAGAAAAATTAAACAGCGTCAGCAGGGAACGCTGCCGCGATTGGGCAGCTTCGCAATTTTCGGCAGAGAAGATGGCGTCGGATTACTTTAAGTTGTATCAGCAGATATTAGCTTAACATAGTAAAAGTCTTCGCTGCCGCGGGATTAGCGCAGCGTATCTCGTGGCGGGCATTGTGCAAGCTTCCAGCTTGCGTCAGCTGAAAGCTGACTCTGTGCACACCGCGGGCTGAAAGCCCGCGGCAGCGTCTATAGAACTTACACCACTTCGCTTTCCTTTTCCTTGTTTTTCAGGTCGGCAATATACTCTGATGGCAGTATGCCGTACTCCTCGCGGAACACCTTGGCAAAGTAGGCGGCATTGTTGAAACCCACCTCGTATGCCACATTGGCAATGCTTAGCTTGCTTTTTTCCAGCAGCTGCACGGCGCGTTTCAGGCGGATGGTACGGATGCAATCTACCGGGGTTTTGCCTGTAAGGGTGAGCAGCTTTTTGTAAAGCGATACCCTGCTTAAGTTAAGGTGCCGCGCCAGTTCTTCTACCGAAAAATTGAGGTTGGTGATATTCAGCTCGATGTACGCGAAGGCATTTTTCAGGAATTTATCATCCTCAGATACCACACTGATATCGTTGGCCTTTACCTCTATCTGTTTCTGATAGGTTTTCTTGAAGGTTTGCTGCATGCGCAGCGAGTTGTGTATTTTGCTCAGCAGTATCTCGAAGTTGAAAGGTTTTACGATGTAATCGTTGGCGCCGCTATCCAGGCCGGCCAGCTGGTCCTGCTCGGTGCCGAGGGCGGTCAGCAGCAATACGGGTATCTCGGCCGTGCGGTTATCAGCCTTTATCTTTTTGCACAATTCGATGCCATTCATTTCGGGCATACTGATGTCGCTTACAATCAGCTTAGGGTGCATAGCCAGGGCCTTCTGCCAGCCATCCTTTCCGTTCACGGCTTCTACAATGTGGAAGCTGTTCTTCAGGTTATCTTTCAGGTAAAACCGCAGATCATCGTTATCCTCTACCAATAAAATAGTAGGCTTGCGTGCCGAGCCGGGGCCGGTCGGTTCTGGGTCCTTCAGCATAGCAGGTACCGCTTCCTCTGGTTGCACCTCTACCACCGGCTGCACTTCCTCGCATTTTACGCCTATCGGCAGGTTGATGGTAAAGCAGCTACCGTAGTCGGGTTCGCTTTCCAGTTGTATGGTACCGCCCTGCATTTTCACGAATTCGCGGGTTATGGAGAGACCGATGCCACTACCCTGGTTCAACAAATTCTCGGGCAGGTCATCCTGGAAGAATCGTTCAAAAATTCGCTCCTGATTTTCTTTGGCTATGCCGATGCCTGTATCTATCACCTTTATTTCCAGCATGGTTTGTATCGGCCTGCTTTCATCGGGGCTTGCCAGGCTAAGCAATACGCTGATATGCCCGCCTGATGGCGTAAACTTAAACGCGTTGGAGAGTAGGTTGAATAGGATGCGTTCTATCTTATCATGGTCGAAATCGGTAACGTAGGCGCAAACTTCGCTCTCCACCAGAAACTGTATCTGCTTTTGGCTGGCCACGTCCTTAAATGATGAGCAAACCTCGTTGATGAACTGGATGATATCGCCCTTTTTCAGGCTCAACTTAAGTTCGTTGTACTCCATCTTACGGAAATCGAGCAGCTGGTTTACCAGGTTAAGCAGTCGCTTGCCGTTGCGTTTGATGGTGACCAGTTGGTTTTGCTGGTCGGTTTTCTCGGCACTTTTTATTAGGCTATCTATAGGCGATAAGATCAGCGACAGCGGCGTACGGAACTCATGGCTTACGTTGGTGAAGAATTTTATCTTCATCAAATCCAGCTGATGCATGCGGCGTGCCTCTTCGCGCTCCTGGGCTATCTTTCGCTCGGCCTCCATCTTAGCCTGGCGGGCGTCAAACTGCTGTTTTATTTTTTGAATGCCGCGGCGGCGTATCAACAGCAGACCACCCATCAGCACCACAAAATACCCTGCATAGGCCAGCGGCGATTTGAAGAACGGCGGCTTCACCGTGATATTGAGCGATATGGTATCATCGCCGCTTACAGCGTTTTGCGTGCGCACTTTAAATACATAGTCGGCACCATCCAGATTGGTGTAAGTTGCCTTGCGGTTGCCATCTGTAGCGGTTATCCAGTTTTTATCGAAACCCTCCAGCTTATACTCGAATTTTACCTTATCGGGGTTAAAGTAATCGCAGGCGGCAAACTCAATATCGAATACGTTTTGGCTGTGGGCAAGGGTAATCTCCTTGGTTTCGGATAGGGCCTTGGTAAGCACCACGCCGCCGTTTACAGTATCGCCAACCGTTACGTTTTTGTTGAACACGTGCAGATCGGTAAAGATGAGCCTTGGCTTGGGCTTAAAGGTGTTGACGATGTTTGGATCGAAGATGTTGAAGCCGTTTATCCCGCCAAAAACCAGCTCGCCGCTTTTCAGCCTCATGGCCGAGTACAGGTTGAATGCGCGGCCCTGCAAGCCATCCAGCTCGTTATAATTATTAAGGCGGAACTTGTATTTGCCATCAACCACGCTCAGCTCTATCTTGGCCAGGCCGTTAGTGGTGCTCACCCACATCTTGCCCTGCTTATCTTCGATGATGTTGCTTATGTTGTTGGCAGGCAGGTTTACGCCCTCTTCTATATTGAGGAAGTTATTGGTTTTGGTATCCAGTATGCTCAGGCCGTCTTTGGTGCCTATCCATATCAGCCCGCGTTTGTCTTGGGTAATGGCGTTAACATCATTGCCCACCAGGCTGTTAGCATTTTTGGGCTGCGCGGCGTAGTGGCGCACCTTGTTGGTTTTGTATTCTATCACGTCAACTCCTTTATCACGCCCTATCCATTTATTGCGGTCGCGGTCCTCGTAAACAAAGGCAGTGTACTCGGAGTGCATGGGGTATTTGGGGTGTTTGAAAGAGTTGGTCTTTGGGTCGAAAACGTTGAAGCCGCCCTGGAACGTACCTACCCACATTTCGCCTTTATAATCTTCTATGATGGTGTAAACGCGGTCGTCGGTGATGCTGGTGGGGTCTTTTTCGTTATGGCGGTAATGGGTAAACTTGCTGCCATCGTAGCAATCTAAAC
Source organism: Mucilaginibacter sp. P2_D11 (assembly GCF_056404435.1). Taxonomy (NCBI): domain Bacteria; kingdom Pseudomonadati; phylum Bacteroidota; class Sphingobacteriia; order Sphingobacteriales; family Sphingobacteriaceae; genus Mucilaginibacter; species Mucilaginibacter sp. P2_D11. Next base: position 8,023 of record NZ_JBFUEA010000004.1, on the reverse strand, counting down.
CCCCGAAGTAGGTGCCTATCCACAGTTTATTATTATGGTCGATATACAACTTCACGACGATATCGTTGGCCAGGCTGTTCGCATCCGCAGGGTTATGCCTGAAACTGGTATAAGTATTGGCTGTACGGTTAAAATATACCAGCCCGTTGCTGTTGGTACCTATCCACAGGTTGCCTTTAGCGTCTTCGGCAAAGGTGTTGATATCCTCATAGGGCATGCTCTTAGGATCGCTGGTAGAGTGCTTATACAGCGGGAACTGCATAACGCCGCTGTGGTAATAATTTACGCCCTGCTTAAAAGTACCCGCCCAAATGATGCCGCTGTTATCCTTATATAAATACAAGCTGTTACCGCTCAGTGATTTTGCATCGTCGGGCTTGCTCATTACATAGCTTACCGTGTTGGTTTTCGGGTCGATGATGTTGAGGCCGCCATGGTCGCTGCCGAGCCATATCTTGCCGTCATCGGCTTGTACCACGCTGTTTATCACATTGGAGTTTAACCGTGCCTGCGGTGTATCCCTATTGTAACGCGTTAGGGTATTGGTAACGGTATTGTAGCAAAACGCCCCTATGGGCGCACCATCCGAGCTTATCCACATGTTGCGATGGTTATCCATCATTAGTGTATAATTGCTCGGCCTGGCATCGATTGTTTTAGCAAAACCATCGTAGCTACGGGTAACCTTGTTGGCGCGGGTATCCAGTTCTTCTAATATGGCATCGTTATACAGCACCCACACCGAGTGCTGCCTGGTGGGCAGCACATCCATCACGTAATTGGAATGCAGTATGGCCGCCGAGTTGGATAGCGTGCTGTAAAAAAGCGTTGATTTGGTTGCCGGGTTGTAGCAATACAGGCCCGCGCGGTTGGTAACGAACCAAAACCGGCCATCCGCATCTGCACGCACATGTGTTATCTGGTTGGTAGGTACGTTGTAACGGGCTGCCTCGGCGGCAATATTGTTGGTGATTTTTTCGGTATGAGGGTCGTACACACTGATATTGTTATGGGTAAATACCCACATCTTATCGTCGGGGCCCTGGTCTATCCGCACCACGTGATTTTCGGAAAGGGAATTGGGGTTTTTGTTATCCCGCTTAAAAACCTTGAATTTGGAGCCGTCGTAACGGTTAAGGCCGGATGTAGTGCCGAACCAAACGAAACCCTTGCTATCCTTAAAAATGCAGTTTACCTGGTTATCAGATAATCCGTTGGTAATATCCAGGCGCGAGAATTCGTAATTATTTTTTTGAGCAAATGCACCCTGCTGCAATAAAATACACAGTACACAAAACACGTATAACTTTAATCTCATCGTAAATTATAATTGGCAATGGTAACGCTTCGGGGGGTATTTACCGTAGATAAAATTAAAGATTAATTGTCACAAGAACACTAATCGGAAGGATATATTTTTCAAAAAACGTACCATCAATCAGATTATCAACTCGTTAACATCAGCCACCCTTCTATAGACGGCTACACAGCATTTCTCCAAATTTTACGCTTAACTTTATGCTGTGAAGATTTTGATAGTAGAAGACGAGGCGGGCTTGCGCGATAGCATAGAAGCCTATTTTACAGGTGCCGACAGCATTTGCGAAACCGCGGCCGACTTTGCAGCGGCCCTGGCCAAGGTGAGCGTGTACCGCTACGACTGCGTTATTTTAGACCTCACCCTGCCGCATGGAAACGGCCTCGACATCGTTAAACACCTTAAGGATAACCGACATAACGACGGCATCCTTATCATATCGGCCAAAAATTCGCTGGATGACCGCCTCACCGGACTGGACCTGGGCGCCGATGATTACCTCACTAAACCTTTCCACCTGTCTGAACTGAAATCGCGCGTGGCGGCTATCGTACGGCGCAAAACCTTTAATGGCAACAACCTACTTAAGTACAACGAGATAGGTATAGACCTTGCTGCCAAAACCGTTACCGTACACGGGCAGCCGATAAAATTCACCCGTAAAGAGTACTCCCTGCTGCTTTATTTCATCGCCAACAAAGGCAAAGTAGTGTCAAAAAACGCCATTGCCGAACATCTTTGGGGCGATAATATCGACGTGGCCGATAACTTCGACTTTATTTACTCGCACATTAAAAATATCCGCAAAAAACTGGTGGAGGCCGGCGGCAACGATTATATACAAGCCGCCTATGGCATGGGTTACAAATTTGCCGGCGCATGAAACTGCTGAACAAATACAACCGCGTAAACATTGCCGTTACCATAGCCACCATGCTGGTCACCGGCATTATTTACTACTACGCCATCAGCCATATCTTAACCAACCGGATAGATAAAGACCTTGAGCTGGAAGAGCAGGAGGTTTTCAATTACGTAAGTCTGAACCAGGCCCTGCCAGAGGTGTACGAATCTAACCACCAGCAAATTACCTTTAAGCTGCTGGGCAACCAACAGGTTGAGCGGCGTTTTGTGGATACCGTTTATAAGGAAATTGACAAGAACGAACTGGAGGCGGGCCGCGCGCTCATTAGCATGGTGAAAGTAAAGGGGCAAAACTACCGCATACTGGTAACCCAATCAAAGGTAGAGACGGAGTACCTCATCAAAATCATCTTCCAGATAACCATCGTAGTGATATTTGTTCTGCTGGTGCTTCTTACTTTGTTAAACCGGTTCATCCTCAAAAGCATCTGGCAGCCATTTTACCGCGTGCTGGCCCAGCTTAAAGGTTTCAACGTAGCCGATACGGTGACGGTAAACAACACACCATCGGGCATTGACGAGTTTAATGAGTTGGACCAGGCCGTGACAGCCATGGCCGGCCGCGTAAAGCACGATTACCAAAACCTGAAAGCCTTTACTGAGAACGCCTCGCACGAGTTGATGACACCCATCTCGGTTATCAACTCAAAGCTGGATACCCTGTTGCAAACAGATGCATACACCGATAGGCAAAGCAAGCTGTTAAACGATATCTACGGCACCGTGGCACGACTTACCCGGCTCAATAAATCGATGCTGCTGCTGGCCAAGATAGAGAATGGCCTAATTGGTGCCGATGAGCAGGTAGATATCAAAGCTATCATAGAAGAAAGCCTTTACCAGCAGGAGGATGTTATACAGAGCAAAAACATCAGCCTGATAACCAACCTCGAAGAAATGCAGGTAAAAGCCAGCAGGTTGCTGATGGAGGTGTTGTTGAATAATTTGATCAGCAACGCCATCAGGCACAATTACCCCGGCGGCGAGATTGCCATTACCTTGCAGGCCAGGCAAATAACCATTGCCAATACCGGCAAAACCATTTTCGATATTAACGAGGTGCTCAAAAGATTCCATAAATCAACAGATTCTGAGGGTATCGGGCTGGGCCTTACCATTTGCAAGCAGATATGCGATAACTACGGCTTTACGCTGCAATACAACCTCGTCAACGAAAGGCATGTTTTTTCGGTAGGGTTTTGATATGAGCATAGCGATGAGGTTGAAAGCTATCGCCATTCCTCCACTCCTGGGTCTAAAAAACACCGGTACAATCAAACTCCATTTATTACGTTAGCTGATTATATTTGCGCCAATGCTACCAATGATAAAAAAGCCCCTCTTGCTGCTGTTAGCGGTATTTGCGATGGCAAGCGCCAAAGCGCAAACCGCCGAAGAAGTTTATAACCATTACCTGGATTTCAACCTGGCCCGGGTAGATGGCGTACAAGGCAATGCGATACAACTTGGCGAAAACCTGATTCCGGACACCGCGAAGCTGCCCGCCAAAGCACGCATCAACTTCTTTTACTCGATGGGGAAGTTGTATGAGGATGATGCGCAAACGGTGAGGGCGAAGCAGTTTTATGAAAAGGTGGCCGCCGCCGTTCCCGACTACTATGTGGCGCAGCGCGCATTGGGCTATATTTATGCCAAAGAAGCCGAAAGCTTTGCCGATAAGCTGAACGCAACAGCAAACAACCCTACCGAAAACAAGAAAGTGATGGCCTTGTACACCGCCGCAGCTAAAAAGGCTATCCCTTACCTGGAAAAAGCGCAAGCCTGCGACCCTGATGACGATACACTTACCCGCATCAACATCCTCCTAAAAAACACAAAAGATACCGCCGGATTGGCCGGTTTAAAGGCTAAACTGGCCGCCCTATCCAAAAACTGCATCGACCTGCTCGAGGATAAATAAGCCTAGAACACCAGTGGCTTGCCCTGCCTTGGGTAAATGAGGTTCATTTGCCGTTTGTTGGCATAGTTGAGCTGGGTTTTTATTTTGTTGATGCTCCTATAAGGTGGCTTCAGGTGCGTTATCACCACGTTCAATCCTTTTAACGTGGTGCCGGATAGTTGCGCAAGCACGTCCATCTCGCTCATCAACAGCCGGGGGGTAAGGTGGCCGAAAAGGCTTTTATCGGGCTGGTCGCTGGGGTAGCTTACTTCTATCATCAGGGCCTTTAACTTACCTGAAGCCACAAGCGGAGCAACGGCTTCCCACAGTTTATGCAGGTTCTGGCTCTTTTCTATCTCGTCGGCACCGGTATCGCCCAGATATAAAATGTAGTTATCCTTACTGCGCAGCAAAAAAGCGGTGCTGGTAAGGTTAGCGTGGCTCAGCGGGAAGGCCTGCACCTGCATATTGGTATTATCCACCTGGCTTTCGGTGCCGGGCAGCAGGGGGCTATAATGATACTTTTTTAGTTGTGGCTTGCCGCCATCGTCGGCAAAATTGGCCCAGCTATCCCAGGTAAAATAGTGGGTTTTGATGGTTTCGATGGTGCTGGCCAATCCGTAAATGTTTTTGGTGCTGTCCTCGGGCGAGTTGATGATGAGCCCTGCCAGATGATCCAGATGGGCATGCGAAATAAAATATCCTTTGATGTATTGCTTCAACACCTTATCGCCCCGCACATCAAATGCTTTATTTTCGATAGCTTTTTCTATCCCTGCGTGCAGGGTGCCGGCATCCATGCATACGTAATTATCCGAACCGAGGGGGGCCACCATATAGGCGGATAGATTGCTTTCGTCTATCCCGCCAAGCACGCCCAAAGGTACTATGCGGAATGATCCGGCATCGGTGTTTGTTGCCGCTGTTACAGGCGTGGATTTATGCCTCGCTTTGTGTTTTCGTTGTGCAAATACAAACGCAGGTAACAACAACAGAAAACCAATGGCTAATAATTTACGGTGCAGCATAGGGGAATTGTTTTCTCAAAAATAAACATCCGGCGCAATAACCGAATTATTTTATAAACGCAATTTGCGTGAAAAACTTTTACTTTGCCTTTGTTATGAAAACGAGCCAGATAGCCGCCAAAGCGGTAGTACGTGTATTTTTTATTTTGTTGCTACTTGCGCTCATCCCCTTTTTACAGGGTGATACCGCCAAATGGCAGCACCTTTACCTCGCACCAAAGCATCTTTATATGCTGGCCTTCCCCATTTTGCTGATATTGGGTTTTATTACGCTGTTGGTGCTTTGCTCCATTAAAAAATACAGCAAGGCAGATCTCAACTGGCTACTGGTTATCAACACATTGGTGCTCATAGCTTATGCGGCCACATTGTATGCCAGCGTTTACAGGCTGGCGCAATAAGCGGCTTACTCTGTTTTCATTTCTTTTTGGGCACTTTTTTTGTCCTCATAATCGCCGCCGAGGAGGTAGCCCCATGGTTTCAGCGCCTCTATCCTATCAAAGATTATCTTGAAGATGGCGATGATGGGGATAGACAGGAACATGCCCGATAGCCCCCACAGCATTTCGCCCAATATGATTCCGATGAAGGTAATAAGCGCATTAAGCCGCACTTTAGAGCCTACAACAGCAGGCAGCAGGAAGTTGGCATCCAGCGCATGGATGGCCACTACACACACGCCCACGGTAAATGTATCGCTTATTGTACCCGTGGCAAAAGTAATGACCACGCTTAGCAGCAAAGCCGTAAAAATACCCAGGTAGGGGATGATGTTGAACAGGCCGACAATAAGCCCAAGCAGTGCTGCGTATTTGATGCCGATTATCCAAAAGGCCGTAATAGCCACCGCGGCTACAATAACCATCTCTAACAGCAGCCCGAAGATGTATTGCCGCAATATCTTCTGCACGTTCTCGGCAATATCTACCACAACATGCGAGTTATCGTCGCGAAAAACGGATATCACGAACCTGAACAGCAAACGCCTGTAAAACAGGATAAAAAACGTAAACACCATGATGAATACGTAAAAGAGCATCAGCGATGATATGGCCCCGAAAGTAGTCTCCAGCACCGCGCCGCCCGATGCCATTATCTTACGGGCTGTATTATCTACGTAGCTCATTTGCTGGGTCGCGTCTATTTTAAAGGTATAATGTACCCATTCCTGCAGGCCGTCTACAGATTGTTCCACCTGTTTTTTCAGCATGGGCCAATCATTGTTAAGATTGGATATCTGCGCACCTACCAAATACAGTATGCCACCCACGAAACTCACCAGTAGTATTATTGATAGAAAAGACGACGCGCTACGCGGCAGCCTTAGTTTCTTCTCTAAAAAATTCGACACCGGCAATAACAGTACCGCGAAGAGGAAGCCGAAGATGAGCGGGTCTACCAAATCTTTTGCAAGTATAAGCAGGTAGCCTAATACGCAGAAACCGATTAATATAAGGGCCAGCCGCTCGTAAAATGGTGCTATTATCTTTTTAGTGGGCATACAAAGGGATATGTGTTTTTATCATGTTGAACATAGTTAAAAAAGCCGAACAAATGTTTTAAGCAAGCCAAATTTTCGCATCAATTTTAAATGCGCCCAAAACCTCGGGTTATTTGCTTAACTAACGCTTTTGAAACAGTGGTATTACTTTGTTCTTTTTGAGCAAATGCCTAATTTCAGCTAAATTTCACAACCATGCTTAACGGACCAAACCCCGGTATGCGCTACCCTATGGAGCCGTATCAAAATCTCGTATTCTTAAAAAACTTCATTACACGCCCCAATATCATCGTGGGCGATTATACTTATTACGACGATTTTAAGGATCCGCTAAACTTTGAGAAGAACGTGATTTACCACTTCGACTTTATTGGCGATAAGCTCATCATCGGTAATTTTTGCGCGATAGCATCAGGCGTAAAATTCATCATGAACGGGGCTAACCATGAGAGTGCACCTATCTCCACCTTTCCGTTCGCCATCTTCCGCAACGGCTGGGAAAAGATAAACGACAGTGCCCATCCTACCGGTAAATTCCCTTATAAAGGCGATACGGTAGTAGGCAACGATGTTTGGATAGGCTACGAGGCCACCATTATGCCCGGCATTACCATTGGCGATGGGGCGGTCATCGCTTCCAAAGCTGTGGTAACCAAAGATGTCGCGCCCTACACCATTGTAGGCGGCAACCCTGCAAAGCTCATCCGCAGACGGTTTGAGGATGCCGATGCCGCCCGCCTGCAAAAAATAGCCTGGTGGCACTGGAGCGCCGAAAAAATAACCGAACACCTGCTGCTCATCAACTCGGGCGACATCGACACGCTTGAGAAAGCCGCCGTATAAAACTGGCAAAAATTTTGCATTGGTTTTAGTATTAATTAAAAACATACACATCATGGCAAAATATTCTGAAAAAGCGGGCGAAAAGGTTGAGAAAACCATGCATGAGATGAAAGAGGGCAAGCTAAAAAGCGGCAGTGGCAAAAAGGTTACCAGCAAAAAACAAGCCGTGGCCATCGGTTTATCCGAGGCCCGCAAAGAGGGCGCAAAAGTGCCGAAGAAAAAAGATTAGATTAGATTATAATAGAAAAAGGCCCGTGGATGGCACGAATGGTCGGAAGAAATTCCGGCCATTTTTTATGTTTTAAAAAAGAGGCCTGGATCACCGCCGCATTGTATAACGATCAGAGCGATTGCCAAGTCTCTGACTTCCATAGCAAATCGTCTTTTGGAAGTTTTATAGCCCTGTTTATTCCCTTTTTTGTAGATCAACACCAGCATACTGGTTATCAATGTCATATATAACATAACCTGCAGTCCATTTTGATTAAGGGAAACCAGGTGAGATACGT